>JALETK010000025.1 GCA_022781505.1 Clostridiales bacterium
AGGCTTGCGCGCCCCGGCAGGGGCGCAATACTGGCCCGGGGGCATGACCGGCCTCACGGCCGGTGCAATGCATTCGCATTGCGGGAGAACGGATTGCCACGTCGCTGCGCTCCTCGCAATGACAGGTTCGGAGGCCTGATCCGTTGGGGCGAGGGTGCCAGGCAGATTTGCAGGTGCCCGGCGGGGGCGAGCCCCCGCCCTACATAGCCGCCCCGGAGGGGTTACCGCAGGCCCTCGATGGAGTCCACCGGCAGGGACAGCACCACGGTTTCCGCCGGGGTCTGGAGGCCGGTCTTGTCGGCGATGGTCTGCATGATGGGGGCCTTGTACTCGGCCTTGGCCAGGATGGCCACCAGCTCCTTCTCCCGCTGGAGGCGGACGCCGAAGAAGCCCTCCCCCTCCTTGCCCGTGAGCATCCGGGCGTGAAGGAGGGTGCCGCCGGTGGCTCCGGCCAGGCGGGCGGCGTCCATCACCTCGTCGCTGCAGCCCCGGTTGGTCAGGGCCAGAATCAATTCATAATTTGCCTGCTCCACAGGCGGTTCACTCCTCTCATTGGTCCCCCGGCTGAGCCACCGGGCGGAACGGGCGTTGATGCCGGACAGGGGCACGGTAAAGAGAATGCCCTGGCCCGGCTGGGTCATGTACAGGCGGTCCCGCAGCTCCCGGCGGAGCTGGGGAATCAGGGGAGCGGGGGCCAGGGTCAGGGTCAGGGTCCGGCTCACCTCGCCGATGCCCAGCACCTGGAGCACCTCGCTGGCCGCCGTGCCCGTGGCCGGGGCGGCCAGGGTGTAAAAGGCCCCCTGGGCGGTGCAGATCTCCCGCACCTGCTGCTCCCGGCCCCGGTTTACAAAGGTGCCCAGCAGCACAATCCGCGGCAGCTTATCCATGGCTTGTCACCTCCCGGTTCAGATAGGGGGATACGTCGTACTCCAGAATCTCGTCCGGCCCCTCCTCGGGCAGCTCTGTCCGCTGGAGCTTCCGCTGGTACTTCAGGCCCATAAGCTGAATGGTGACGAGGGGCGTCATGGCAACCAGGGCCACCACTCCAAAGGCGTCCAGCAAAATGGACCCGCCCACCGCCTCACAGGCGCCCATGGCAAAGGGCAGGAGGAAGGTGGCGGTCATGGGGCCGCTGGCCACGCCGCCGGAGTCGAAGGCAATGCCCGTGAACAGGTCAGGCACCCCAAAGCTCAGGCCGAAGGCCAGGGCGTACCCCGGAAGAATCACGGCGTAGAGGGGAATCCCCAGGAGAATCCGGCTCATGGACAGGGCGATGGACACGGCCATGCCGATGGACAGGGCCCTTCCCATGGCCTTCCGGTTCACGGCGCCGCCGGTGGCGTCCTCCACCTGGACGCACAGCACATGGACCGCAGGCTCCGCGTTTACAATAAACCAGCCCAGCAGGGCGCCCAGGGGAATCAGCACCCAATTGTGGGCCGAGGCTCCCAGATTGAGGCCCAGCTGGCGGCCCGCCGGGAGGAAGCCCACGTTGACGCCCGTGAGGAAGATCACGAGACCCAGGAAGGTGTACACAAGGCCCACGCCAATCCGGGCCAGGGTTTTGGGCTTGGCTGCCCGGGTGAGCAGCTGGAAAATCAGGAACATGGCTCCGATGGGCGCCAGAGCCAGGAGAACCTCCCCGCAATAGTGGGGAATGGCCTTCAGGAAGGTCTCCAGCACATCCCGGCTGTCCGCCAGGGCCGCCGCAGCCGGAGCGGTGTACTGAGCCTCCGGGTTTTGGTAGACCAGCCCCAGAATCAGCACCGCCAGCACCGGCCCCACGCTGGCCAGGGCCACGGTGCCGAAGCTGTCCGACTCCCGGCTGTCCTGCCTCATGGCGGACAGGCCCATGCCCAGGGACAGGATGAAGGGAACCGTAATGGGGCCCGTGGTCACGCCGCCGGAGTCAAAGGCCACTGCCAGCATTTCCCGGGGCACGAAAAAGCTGAGAACGATCACCGCCCCGTAGAGCACTAGCAGCACCCACCGGAGGGAGATCTTCCACAAGGTTCGCAGCAGGGACACCACCAGAAACAGGCCCACGCCCAATGCCACCGTCCAGATGAGGACGGCGTTGGGAATGCCGGGCACCTGGGTGGCCAGCACCGTGAGGTCCGGCTCCGCCACGGTGACCAGAACGCCCACCAGGAAAAAGGTCAGCACCATGATCAGGGGCTTCCCCGTCTGAACCAGCCTCCGGCCCATGACCTCGCCCATGGGCATCATGGCGGCGTCTGCCCCCAGGGTGAACAGGCCCATGCCCACCACCAGAAGTACCGTCCCCGCCAGAAACAGCAGGCAGGTCTCCAGGGACACCGGCGCCACGGTCATCACCAGAACCAGGATAATCAGGGACACGGGCAGCACGCTGGACAGCGCCTCTTTTGTCTTGTCCATCAATGCTTTTTTAATAACAGCTCCTCCTCTCACAATTGTTCTCCGCCCGCCGCACGCAAGGGCCGGGCGGTTTCCCTCTGCAGGGGCCGCGTTTTTGAAAAAGCCCCTTATCCATGGATAGTATACCATATAACCGGGTCGATTTTTGTAAACAAATCGTTAAACGCCACAAAAAGGTTGCATTTTTTATTGCGTCTTTGGTGCAGTTCGTGTATAATTGTTCTATCAATTTCGCTTCCGGGAGGTGCGCCATGGATTACGCGGGTCTCGCCCTGTTCACGGATCTGGACAGGACGCTTTTCAATCACAGCCGTGAGGTTTCCCCCAAAAACCGTCAGGCCCTGGAGCTGTTCCAGAGGGAGGGGGGTCTGTTTGGCATCGCCACAGGCCGGGCTCCCATGAATGCCCTGGGGCTTTTGCCCAGGTTCCCCATGAACACCTGGTCCGTGGTGCTCAACGGGGCGGAGGCCTACAATTTCAGCACCGGCACCGCGGCCTTTCCCCGGCTGCTGCCCCAGATTCTCACGGCCACCTTCCTGGGCTATGTCCTGGAGAAGCTGCCCCAGGTGAATGTACTTCTGTGCTCCGAGAGCCGGATTTTCTTCCTCTCCCCCCAGGCCCTGGCCGACCGGGACTTTCTCCTCTCCCACCGCCCCTGCACCTTCACGGGGCTGGAGACCGCCCTGGGCTATCCCTGGCTGAAGGTGCTCTTCTGCGCCCCCCGCCCCGTGCTGGAGGCCCTGGAGCGGACGGCGGCGGAGATGGATTTGTTTTCCGCCGTGGACCGGGTCTACACCGGCCCCGTGTACCTGGAGTTCTTGCCCAAGGGCGTCCACAAGGGCCGCTGCCTGGGCGACCTCCGCTGCCTGGACGCCCTCCGGGGGCGGAAGATGATCGCCGTGGGAGACTGGACCAACGACATTGAGCTCCTGGACGAGGCCGACCTGGCCGCCGCCGTGGACAACGCCCTGCCGGAGGTGAAGGCCCACGCGGACATTCTCCTCCCCTCCAACGAGGAGGACGCCATTGCCCATTTGATCTATGAGGTGATTCCGTCCCTGTAAGACACCGGGGCCTTTCCCCCAATCCTCCGGTATTCTCACACCGCCGCAAGCCCCCGCTTGTTATTCTGAAGCGCGAGATCCTTCGCTTTTGGCTCAGGATGACAAGCAGGGGAGTGCGGCGGTTATTGTTTGCGCCGGTTTGAATCCGGCACCTGTGCCCATTTCATCCCGTAGGGCACGGGTTCGGACTGTGAATTTTTAGCACTCACAATGAGAGAGTGCTAAAAATTCACAGGGTGTTCATAAAATGATGCATATTTGTTCATAAGAAGGGGGTATAGTATAGGCAAATAAAAAAAGACGAGGGCTCCCGGAGCCGGGAGCCGGGAGCCGCAGCCTGATTTGGAGGTATGAATGATGTTTAATCTGACACCCTATCGGAAGCACAATGAGGTTTCCTATTATGATCCCTTCCAGATGATGCGCGACATGGAGCGCCAGTTCTTTGGCGAGGACTCCTTCGGCGCATTCCGCACGGACATCCGGGATGAGGGCAACGCCTACACCCTGGAGGCCGAGCTGCCCGGCTTTGACAAGGAGGACATTGACATCCAGCTCAGCGACAACAACCTGACCATCTCCGCCAGCCACAAGGAGGAGAGCTCCAGGAAGGAGGGCAAGTACGTCCGCCGGGAGCGGAGCTTCGGCAGCTACAGCCGGAGCTTTGACGTATCCGACATTGACACCGCCGGTATCAAGGCGGCCTACAAAAACGGCGTTCTCTCCCTGAACCTCCCCAAGAAGACCGAGACCGTTCCCAGCACCAGAACCCTGGCCATTGAGTAACACCTGAAAAACAGGCGGCGCATGAATCTGCGCCGCCTGTTTTTTTACTTGCGTCTTCCGAAGAGCAGCGCCCCTAAAATGGCGGTGAGGGGGACGGAGAGAATCACGCCGATGGCGCTGGCCACGCCGCTGATGAGCTCCAGGGACAAATAGCTGGAGCTCATGAGCTCATGGAAGGGGAGGTTCAGGGAGTAGAGGTAGATCATCAGGGTAAAGCCACTGCCCAGGAAGGCCAGAATCAGGGTGTTGGTCATGGTGCCCACCATGTCCCGGCCGATGTTCATGCCGGAGCGCCACAGCTCCCGCCAGGTGAGGTTTTGGTTCACGGCTTTCAGCTCACTGAGGGCGGAGGAGACGGACATGGCCACGTCCATCACGGCGCCCAGGGCGGAGATGATGATTCCGGCGGAGAGGAGCCCCCGCAGACCGATGGGCGTGCCCGTCTGGCGGAGCTGCAGGAGGGGCTCCACATCCGTAATCCGCAGGCCGTCAATGTGGGCCAGGCGCTGGGCCAGAAGGCCGAAGAGGGCGGCCAGGGCCATGCCGGCCACGGTGCCCAGGCAGGCGCAAAGAATCTTCCGGCTGACGCCCCCCAGAATCACAAAGCTCACAACCGCCACAAAGGCGCACAGGAGGAAGGTGGTGGGCACTGTGGGCCAGCCCTTGAGAAGCAGCGGAACCAGCAGGAGCAGCAGCGCCCCCACGGTGAACACAAGGCCCAGGATGGATTTGACGCCGGTTTTGCCGCCTACCAGGACTGTCACCAGGACGAAGGCGGCCAGGATGCAGTAGATGGCGGTGCTGCGGTCATATTCGTAGAGGGAGGAGCGGAGGGTTCCGTCGGCGTAGGTGGAGATGATCAGGGTAACCCGGTCGCCCACCTCAGCCGGTTCTCCGTAAAGGGGGCCCACGGCGTTGTCCGTCAGGAGCTGCTGGCCCTTGTACTGGCCGGAGGTCACCTCCACAATCAGGGTCTGATTGCCCCGGTAGGCATTGTCGGCGGCGGGGTCCGGCTCGCAGCTGTCCGCCGTGATGGAGATCACGCGGCCGGTTTCATACTCCGCGTATTCCTCTCCCTTTTCCCGGGCGGAGCCGCTGCCGGCGTGGGCGTATCCGTAGAGCCCCGCAAAGATGGCAATTGCCAGGGCCAGGGCCAGAAGTGCCGCCCAATTTTTTCGGAACCAACCGGCCTGCGGCCGGGTTTTTTGTTGCTTCATGGAAGTACCTCACTGCGTTTTTTCTAAGCATACCAATTCCCGGCCCCAATGTCAAGGGCGCTCCCCAGGGGGAGAAACAAGGCAATGTCTCGAACGCAAGGGATAATCCCCTGTTCGCCACCACTGCAGGGCGGGGTTACGCCCCCGCCGGGCACCACCGAGTCTGCCTGTAGGGGAGGGCCATGACCAGGCCTGCTGATTCGGGTTACAGACTGTCATAATTCACGAAAAGAACCCCTCCGATGCACTGGCGCGGGAGCGCCCAAAGGCTTCTCCCGGGGAGAAGCTGTCAGCCTGTGGCTGACTGATGAGGAACGGCGAAATGTTGCGAATGGAAGGCACTTGCAGGAAAAAAGGGGATTTCCCCCACTGAGAAACTGCACTCCGATTCGGAAGCTGCCGCCGTCCCTCATCTGCCCCAGTGTGCGCACTGGGGCACCTTCCCCCGGGGGAAGGCGTGGGCGCTCCCGCGCCATTGCAACGCATGTAACCGCGATCAACGCCCCTGGTCATGACCCTCCCCTACAGACGCTCCACCGATTCCGCTCAGGTTCATGACATTGGAAAAAGGGCTGCCTCTTGCGAGGCAGCCCTTGGGAAATTGAAAATCACAGCTCCAGGTTCTTGTGGGTCTCTTTGTTGAAGAGGTGGGCGACGTTGCCGTTGAAGGAGAAGTGAACGGTGGAGCCCATGTTGAAGCTGGAGATCTCGTGGCCGGACATATCCATGGTCTGCACCACGATAACCACATCCTTGCCGTCGGCCATGGTGGTGTGCAGGTGCACGGCGGAGCCCATCATCTCGGACACGTCAACCTTGGCGGCAACACCGTTGTTGGCCAGGATGATGTGCTCGGGACGGACGCCCAGGACGATGTCCTGAGGAGCCACGCTCTTGGAGGCCAGAGCCTTCTGCTTCTCGGGGGACAGCTCGACCTTCACGCCGGCCAGGTCAACCACATACTTGCCGTTCTCCTTCAGGAGCTTGGCATCGAAGAAGTTCATCTGAGGCGTGCCGATGAAGCCGGCCACGAACAGGTTCTGGGGATGGTTGAAGACCTCCTGAGGCGTGCCGATCTGCTGGATGAAGCCGTCCTTCATGATGACGATCCGATCGCCCAGGGTCATAGCCTCGGTCTGGTCATGGGTAACGTAAATAAAGGTGGTATCGATACGCTCACGCAGCTTGATGATCTCTGCACGCATCTGGTTCCGGAGCTTGGCGTCCAGGTTGGACAGAGGCTCGTCCATCAGGAGGACCTTGGGGTCACGGACGATAGCACGGCCGATGGCCACACGCTGACGCTGACCACCGGACAGAGCCTTGGGCTTACGGCCCAGGTACTGGGTGATGTCCAGAATCTCGGCGGCTTCCTTGACCTTTCTGTCGATCTCGTCCTTGGGGGTCTTACGGAGCTTCAGGGCAAAGGCGATGTTTTCGTACACGGTCATGTGGGGGTACAGAGCGTAGTTCTGGAAGACCATGGCGATATCCCGGTCCTTGGGAGCCACGTCGTTCACAAGACGGTCGTCAATGTACAGCTCGCCCTCAGAGATCTCTTCCAGACCGGCGACCATACGCAGGGTGGTGGACTTGCCGCAGCCGGAGGGGCCGACCAGAACGATGAATTCCTTGTCCTTGATGTGCAGGTTGAAGTCGTGAACGGCCACAACGCCCTTGTCGGTAACGGTCAGCTTGGCCTTACCTTCCTGGGGAGCCTCGTCCTGGCCCTTCTTCTTTTTCTTCTTGTTGTCATCGCCACTGAACGGGTAAATCTTCTTGATGTTTTTCAAAATTACTTCTGCCATACGCTTACGACTCCGGCCCATGGGCATCTGCGCCAAGTGCCTCGTGGTCATCCATGAAATGATGACACCACATTACGACAGGTCTCCACACTGCCGCACCGCGAGTCAGACGGATGAATGTATTCCTCCTTTTTATAGTGGAAAGAGCCTATCGCTTGCGCGTGGAGTAGACAAATCCCACATGGATACGCTAATGATACCATGAAATCTGTCACAGCGCAACGGGACTGACTCACGAAATTTTCCCTGGATTTTTGAACAGATTGCACAAATTCATCGGGGCGGGGCCAGGGGCCACGTCTCATCCGGCCAGAGCTCCCGGTGGGGCGCCTCCCAGGTGACGGTGACCCGGGCCAGCTCCAGGCCGTCGCAGAGAATCCGGTACTGCCCCGGAGGGAGGTCGGAAAAAACGCCGCTGTCCCGGGCCGGGGTCTGGGGGTTGTAGACAATGCGCAGGCTGCGGCAGAAGCGGTCGGAGGTCAGCTCATAATAGTAGACGGTTGCGGCGGGGCCTCCCGGGCAGTGGACGGTGACGGAGCAGGGGCCCGCCTCTCCGCGCAGGGCGGGCAGGCCCCAGAACCAGGTGTAGGCCCCGGCGGCCAGAAGGGCCGCGCCGCAGGCAAGGGCCATGAGGGCTTTTCGCATGGCAGTTCCTCCTCTTTGGTAGTGCATTCAGTATAATGCACCCGGGTGGGGGAATGCTCCAAAAACCCGTCGCCGCACAGGAAGACGAATGAAGCTGACCGGTGGAAAAAGCCAATAAAAAATAGCAAACCGGCAGGTAAAACCTGCCGGCCTGCCGGAAAAGAGGGGAGGTCGTTCTACTGCAGTGTGCGAGAAGATAACATGCGCCGGGCACTGACGCCTGTTAAGCAGTGACTGCGGCATAACCACCATTGTCAGTATAACATATCCTGACAAAAATTGCAAGGATTCGCGGAAAATATTTCTGCTGAAGGCCCGATTTTTTCAGCTGCCATGAAAATGTGCGGCTAAAGAATATATTAAGATGCTTTTCCGGATTTTTTATGCTGTTGTAAAAAATAAACAGGTAATGACAAATAATATTCGTGCGCGGGCATTACACCTGCCGGGAGGGCCCCTCGGGCACCCCCGGAAAAATGTTGCCGCGGGGGTTGCATTTCCCCCGGAGATGTGCTATTATGTAGCCTGCGACGTTTATTCGTCGCAGGCGACGTATTTTTCGGGAGGTGAGTACTTGTTTCGTTACCATGCCATCGGTCCCCGGGCCAAGCAGCTCAACACCCTGACGGATCAGTGGCTGCGTCCTGTTTTCGAGGACCTGGAGCTGACCCCGGCCCAATCCAGGGTGCTGGGCTTCCTCATTGCGAGGAAGGACAATCCCTGCTGCCCCCGGGATGTGGAGGAGGCCTTTGCTCTGACCCATCCCACCGTGTCGGGGATTCTGTCCCGGCTGGAGGAGAAGGGTTTTCTGACCTTTCACGCGGATGACACCGACCGGCGGTGCAAGCGCCTGCGGCCCACGGAGAAGGCCTTTGAGGTTCACGCCAGGATGGAGTCGGCCTTTGACCGGGTGGAGGATCAGATGACCCAGGGCATCACCCCGGAGGAGCTGGAGCAGTTCTCCGCCCTTCTGGATCAGGTCATTCGCAATCTGGGCGCAGAGCCCTGCCATTTTCCAAAGGAGGAATTCTTGTGATCAAAAACCTCTCCCGGTGCATCCGGGAGTACAAACCCTATGCCATACTGGCCCCTCTGATGATGGCCGGCGAGGTGGCTATGGAGGTGCTGATCCCCACCCTGATGGCCGGCTTTATGGACACCGGCGTAAAGGATCTGGACATGCTGTTTGTCCTGCGCCAGGGGGGACTGCTGATGCTGTGCGCCATTGCCAGCCTGGCCTTCGGATGTCTGTCCGCCACCTTTGCCTCCCGGGCAGCGGCGGGCTTCGCCAAAAATCTGCGCCACGACATGTTTTACAAGGTGCAGACCTATTCCTTTGCCAACATTGACAAATTTTCCTCGTCCTCCATTGTCACCCGGCTGACCACCGACGTGGCCAATCTGCAGAATGCCTTTCAGGTGATCATCCGCATGGCGGTTCGCTGCGGCATGATGCTGATTCTGGCCGTGGTGATGGCCGTGCGGATCAGCCCCAGGCTCTGCCTCATCTACTGCGTGGTGATGCCGCTGCTGGCCTTCGGCCTGTTCTTCGTCATCGGGAAGGTCCGGGTTATTTTCGACCGGGTGTTCAAGACCTATGACAAGCTGAACAACGTGGTTCAGGAGGACCTCCACGGCATTCGGGTGGTGAAGTCCTTCGTCCGGGAGGAGCAGGAGAAGGAGAAGTTCAACGGCGTCTCCGGAACCATCTTCCGGGACTTTGTGAAGGCCGAGCACATCCTGGCCTTCAACAACCCCATGATGCAGACCGCCGCCTACAGCTGTATGCTCCTCATCTCCTGGTTCGGCGCCAAGCTGGTGCTGGCCTCCGGGGACAATGGGGCCCTGGGCCTCACCACCGGGCAGCTGTCCAGCATGTTCACCTACACCCAGCAGATTCTCAGCTCTCTGATGATGCTGTCCATGGTGTTTGTCCAGATCACCCTGTCCCGGGCGGCGGGCCGCCGGGCGGTGGAGATTCTGGAGGAGACCCCCAACCTGGCCTCTCCTCCGGAGCCTGTGACGGAGGTGGCCGACGGCTCCATTGACTTTGAGAACGTGAGCTTCCGCTATTCCAGGACTGCCCAGCGGGACGCCCTGGAAAAGGTCAATCTTCACATCCGCTCCGGCATGACCGTGGGCATTCTGGGCGGCACCGGCTCCTCCAAGTCCACCCTGGTGCAGCTGATTCCCCGGCTCTACGACGCCACCGGCGGCACCGTGAAGGTGGGCGGCGTGGACGTGCGGCAGTACGACCTGGAGGTGCTCCGGGATCAGGTGGCCATGGTGCTTCAGAAGAACGTGCTGTTCTCCGGCACCATCGCGGACAATCTCCGGTGGGGCAATCCCAACGCCACCCAGGAGGAGCTGGTTCACGCCTGCCGCCTGGCCTGTGCCGATGAGTTCATCCAGAGCTTCCCCCAGGGCTACGAGACCCATATTGAGCAGGGAGGCACCAACGTCTCCGGCGGCCAGAAGCAGCGGCTGTGCATTGCCCGGGCCCTGCTGAAAAAGCCCAAGATTCTGATTCTGGACGACTCCACCTCCGCCGTGGACACGGCCACCGACGCGAAGATCCGTCAGGCCTTCCGGGAGGAGATTCCGGACACCACCAAGCTGATCATCGCCCAGCGGGTGGCCTCGGTGGAGCACGCGGACCTGATCCTGATCCTGGAGGACGGGCGCATTGTGGGTCAGGGCACCCATGCCGAGCTGATGGAGCACTCTCCCATTTACCGGGAGGTCTATCAGTCTCAGAAGAAGGGAGGCGAGGAGGATGCCTAAGCTCCAACTGAAGGGAGACGGCCGGAAGGCCAGAGATCCCAAGAAAACCCTGCTCCGGCTGCTGAGCTATATGAAGGCCTACAAGTGGACGCTTTTGGTGGTGCTCGCCTGTATCCTGATTTCCGCCATCGCCACGGTGGCCGGAAGCAAATCCCTGGAGTTTGTGGTGGATCGGTACATTCCGCCCCTTCTGAAGCAGACGGCCCCGGACTTCGGGCCCCTGCTCCGGTTCCTTCTCACCATGGCCCTGGTTTACCTGGCGGGCATTGTGTCCTCCTTCCTGTACAATTACCTGATGGTGAAGGTCTCCCAGGGGGTGCAGCGGGACATCCGGGACCGGCTGTTTGCCAACATGCAGCGGCTTCCCATCCGCTATTTTGACACCCACACCCACGGAGACATTATGAGCCGCTATACCAACGACATCGACACCCTGCGGCAGATGATCTCCCAGGCCATTCCCCAGTGCGCCTCCTCCATGGTGACCATTGTCACGGTGTTTGTGACCATGGTGATTACCAGCCCCATTCTGACGGTTCTGGTGGTTGCCATGCTGGTGGTGGTGCTCCTGGTCACCAAAAAGCTCACAGGGCTGTCCGGCCGCTTCTTTGTGGGGCAGCAGAGGGCCCTGGGCGCGGTGAACGGATACATCGAGGAGATGATCAGCGGCCAGAAGGTGGTCAAGGTCTTCTGCCACGAGGAGGCCGCCAAGGAGGACTTTGACAAGCTCAACGAGGAGCTGTGCCGCAACGCCTACCGGGCCAACATGTACTCCGGCATCATGGGCCCCGTGAACAACAACCTGGGCTATGCCCAGTATGTGCTGGTGGCCGTGGCGGGGGCCTGGCTCATCTCCAGGGGAAATGCCCTGGGCATCGGCGCCCTCATGAGCTTCCTGCTCCTCACCCGGAGCTTCAACATGCCCATCAGCCAGGTGTCCAACCAGATCAACGCCATTGTCATGGCCCTGGCCGGCGCGGAGCGGATTTTTGAGCTCATGGATGAGGCGCCGGAGGAGGACGAGGGCTATGTCCACCTGGTAAACGCCAAACGGAACCCCGACGGCAGCCTGGCAGAGTGCAGGGAGCACACGGGCCTCTGGGCCTGGAAGCACCCCCACAAGGCCGAGGGCACCATGACCTATACGGAGCTCCAGGGCGACATCACCATGTTTGATGTGGACTTTGCCTACGAGCCCGGGAAGCCCGTGCTCCACAACGTCACCCTCTATGCCCGGCCCGGCCAGAAGGTGGCCTTCGTGGGCGCCACCGGCGCCGGTAAGACCACCATCACCAACCTCCTAAACCGGTTCTATGACATTGCCGACGGAAAAATCCGCTATGACAACATCAACATCAACAAAATCTGCAAGCCCGACCTCCGCCGCTCCCTGGGCGTGGTGCTTCAGGAGACCAACCTGTTCACAGGCACGGTGATGGAGAACATCCGCTACGGCAATCTGGAGGCCACGGACGAGCAGTGCATCCAGGCGGCCAAGCTGGCCAATGCCCACGAGTTCATCACCCGTCTGCCCCAGGGCTACGACACGGTGCTCACAGGCAACGGCGCCAGCCTGAGCCAGGGCCAGCGGCAGCTGCTGTCCATCGCCCGGGCCGCCGTGGCGGACCCCCCGGTGATGATTCTGGACGAGGCCACCTCCTCCATCGACACCCGCACCGAGGCCCTGGTGCAAAAGGGCATGGACGCCCTCATGGAGGGCCGCACCACCTTCGTCATTGCCCACCGGCTGTCCACGGTGCGCAACGCCGACTGCATCATGGTTCTGGACCATGGACGCATCATCGAGCGGGGCACCCACCAGGATCTCATTGCCAGAAAGGGCACCTATTACCGCCTGTACACCGGCGCGTTTGAGCTGGAGTAACGGGCGCATCCAAGAAAAAAGCCAGAGCGGAAACGGGTGAAAGCCTGTTTCCGCTCCGGTTTTTCATGGGGGCAAAAACGGGGCGTCCCGGTGCGGGACGCCCCTGGTGCGTTGTAACTTCTGAAAATCGACTACAGATCCCTGGCCGTGATTCTACGAACCGTAGGGGAGGGGCATGACCCTCCCGCAGTACGGGACTTCCTTCCCCGGCGCACCCGGGCGAATCCGTAAAATCCTTTGACTCTGGAACAAAACAGGCCCGGGTGGGCCCGTTTTGTTCCGGGAGGGTCATGACCCTCCCCTACCATGCACCAAAGTTATATTTTAGAAGTTATAACGTACTAATGGGTGGTGTGGGTGAGGGAATCAGGCGAAGCAGCGGTACAGGAAGGTGACCACCTGACCACGGGTGCAGCCCTGCTCGGTGCCGAAGTGGGTGGCGTCCATGCCGGCGGTGACGCCGTTGGCGGCGGCCCAGAGAACCGCGTTGTAATAGAAGGCGCCCTGCTTCACATCCACGAAGGGGTTGCTGCTGCCGGGGGTGGGCTTGCCCTGGGTGCGCCACAGGAAGGTGACGAACTGGCCCCGGGTGACGGTGCTCTCCGGCATGAAGTGGGTGGCGTCCATACCGGCGGTGATGCCGTTTTCATAGGCCCAGAGGACGGCTTTGTAATAATACCGGCCCTCGGCCACGTCCACGAAGGGGCAGCTGCCGCTCTTGGGCTCCGGGCTTCCCACGGCCCGCCACAGGAAGGTGACCACCTGACCCCGGGTGCAGGTGGCATCGGGCTGGAAGGTGGTGGGGGTCATGCCGGAGGTGATGCCCTTGTCCACGGCCCAGAGCACAGGGTTATAGTAGAACCGGCCCTCGGCCACGTCGGTGAAGGGGTTGTTAATGAAGATGGGCTCGTTGTTCTTGTCCTTCCACAGGTTGGTGCCGTCAAGCACCTCGAAGTCGTAGCCACGGCTCTGGGCGTAGGTCTGAACGGCGGAATCCTTGTTGCCGTAGACGGTGACCACGCCCACAATGCCCAGGCAGCTGGTGTAGCTGGGAAGCCAGCAATCGGGATTCAGAATGGCCAGGCGCTTGAGATTGTCGCAGGAGTCAAAGGCGCCCTGGTCGATGGAGGTGACGGAGGCAGGAATCACCAGCTCCACCAGCTCCGTGTTCATAAAGGCCCGCTGCATAATGGTGGTCAGACCCTCGGGGAGCACCAGATTGGTAATGGGGCAATCCCGGAAGGCGTCCAGACCGATGCAGGTCACACCCTCGGGAACGGTGACGCGAACCAGGCTTTTGCAGCGGTTGAACATGTTGTGACCGATCCCGGTGATCCCGGCGGGCAGGTGCACGTCGGTGAGGGCGGAGCAGTACTCAAAGACATGGTCGCCCAGGGTGGTGATGCTGTCGGGAAGATTCGCCGCTTTCAGGGCTTTACAGCTCTCAAAGGCATAGGAGTCGATGGTTTTGAGGCCCTTGCCGAATTTCACGGCCGTCAAATCCGTGTCGGAAAAGGCATTATTTCCGATGGAGATCACGCTGTCGGGAATGGAGATCTCCGTGAGGCCGGTAGAGGAAAATGCCCGGTTGCCTATTTCCTGGACGGTTTCGGGGATCACCAGGGAGGTGAGGCTGCTGTCGTAGCGGAATGCACCCTCGCCGATGGTGATGAGCCCCTCGGGCAGGCTGACCTCCGTCAGCTTGCTCATTCTGCTGAATGCTTCTTTTGCAATGGAAGTGGCGCCGGGCTCCACCACGATGGACTTGACAGTTCCGGTATAGCTGCTCCAGGGCACGGTGCTGTAGCTCATCTCACCGGTACCGGAGATTCTCAGAACGCCGGTGTCTGTGTCCAGATACCACTTCAGGCTCTCGCCGCAGGAGCCCTTGTACTCCGCCGCCTGAACCGGCAGCAGAACCTGGGGGGCCAGGGCAAGGACCAGGGCCAGCACCAACAATGCCGACAGGATTCGTTTTTTCATAAAATAAGTTCCTCCTCGTTTATAATTGCGCCAATACAGAAAAATAATGGACTTTTTTAGTATAGGACACTTTCCAGAGATTGTCAAATGGAATTCCGGGGTCCATACGGAGGAAAAACGCCCCACAGGAAGACCCGGGGAAATCCGGGCCTTACCTGTGGGGCGCTGCGTACTCCAGGGGTGCTGCTGACGATTACAAAAAGTAATGATGGTTACACTGGCGCGGGAGCGCCCACGCCTTCCCCCGGGGGGAAGGTGCCCCAGTGCGCACACTGGGGCAGATGAGGGACGGCGACAGCTTCCGAATCGGAATGCAGTTATTTAGTCGGGGAAATCCCCTTCCTTTTTTCTGCAGGTACCTTCCAGCCGTGACATTTCGCCGTTCCTCATCCGTCAGCCACAGGCTGACAGCAGAAGCCTTTGGGCGCTTCCGCGCCAGCGGGTTGCAGGGTTGCTTGGGGCAAAGTATGACAATCTGCAGCCCAAATCAACACCCCTGGTGTGCTCTGTGGCTGGAGGCTCTGGGGGTTACTTCTTCTTTGCGGCCCGCTTCCGCTGGATGGCCTTTACGCCCTCCACCAGAGGGAGCATGAGAAGGGCCAGGCCCAGGGCCAGGGCGTACTCCCGGAGGCTGATGGTGGCAAAGCCGAAGGCGGCTGCCAGGAAGGGAACCTCGATGACCAGGGTGGTGAGGAGCAGGGCGGCCAGGCCCAGGGCCTTGTTCCGGGTGCCCAGGCGGAAGATGCTCCCCCGCTGGCTCCGCAGGTTCAGGCTGTGGACGATCTCCGCCATGGAGAGGGTCAGGAAGGCCATGGTCATGCCATGGGGGGAATTGGTGATCTCCCACAGGCCGGACTCCATGTAGTGGCCCAGGAAGTAGGAGGCCAGGGTGAGCACCGAGACCGCCAGGCCCTGGTACACCGCGTCAAAGCCCAGGCCTCCGGAGAAGATGCCCGACTTGGCATCCCGGGGGGGACGGCTCATGATGTCCGGCTCCGCCGCCTCCAGCCCTAAGGCCAGGGCGGGGAAGCAGTCGGTGATCAGGTTGATCCACAGCAGGTGGGCGGGCTCCAGAATGGTGAAGCCCATTAAGGTGGCGGTGAAGATGCTGACCACCTCGCTCATATTGGAGCCCAGGAGGAACAAAATGGCCTTGCGGATGTTGTCATAAATCCGGCGGCCCTCCTCCACGGCCCCCACGATGGTGGCGAAATTGTCGTCGGCCAGAACCATGTCCGCCACGTTCTTGGTCACGTCGGTGCCGGTGACGCCCATGCCCACGCCGATGTCCGCGGCCTTGATGGAGGGGGCGTCGTTGACCCCGTCGCCGGTCATGGCCGTGACGCAGCCGGCGTCCTGCCAGGCCTTCACAATCCGGGTCTTGTGCTCCGGCTGCACCCGGGCGTAGACGCAGATGTCCGGAAGGGCCTTCCGGAAGGTCTCCTCATCCATGTCCGAGAGCTCCGCGCCGGTGACGGCCCGTTTCCCGGGGGTGAGAATGCCCAGCTCTTTGGCAATGGCCACGGCGGTGTCCACATGGTCGCCGGTGATCATAATGGGGCGGATGCCGGCGTTCCGGCACTGGGCGATGGCGGCCTTCACCTCCGGCCGCACCGGGTCGATCATGCCCGCCAGGCCCAGGAAGGTGAGGTCCTCCTCCAGATGCTCCGGGGACTGGTCTTCGGGAAGGGCGTCCCAGACCCGGCAGGCGGCGCACAGCACCCGAAGGGCTTTGTCCGCCATGGACTTGTTGGCCTCCAGAATCTCCCGGCGCCTCTCCGGGGTCAGGGGAACCCGGCGGCCCTCCTCCAGGGTCCAGGCGCAGCGGCGGAGCACCTCGTCGGGAGCGCCCTTGGTGAACTGAAGGACGTGGCCCTCTCCCCGGTGGAGGGTAGACATCATCTTCCGGCTGGAGTCGAAGGGGGCCTCCCCAATCCGGGGGGCGGCGGCCTCCAGCTCCTCCTTCCGCAGGCCGTTTTTCGCGGCCCAGGCTACAAGGGCCGCCTCCGTGGGCTCGCCCTGGGCCTCCTCTCCGGAGAGCCGGGCGTCGGAGCACAGGGCCATGGCCCGGGCGGTCATGTCCAGGGGGCCGAAGTGCTCCGTGACGGTCATCTTGTTCTGGGTCAGGGTGCCGGTTTTGTCGGAGCAGATGATCTGGGCGCAGCCCAGGGTCTCCACGGCGGTGAGCTTGCGGATGATGGCGTTCCGCCTGGACATGTTGGTGACGCCGATGGACAAAACCACCGTGACCACCGCCGCCAGCCCCTCAGGGATGGCCGCCACGGCCAGGGACACGGCCACCATGAAGGAGTCCACCGCCACCTGGGCGGTGAGGGCGCCGGCCCGGAGCAGCTGCACCCCGAAAATCACCAGGCAGATGCCCAGCACCAGCCAGGTGAGCGCTTTGGACAGTTGGCTCAGCTTCCGCTGCAGCGGGGTCTGCCCCTCCTTGGCCTGGGCCAGGGCACCGGCGATTTTGCCCATCTCCGTGTCCATGCCCGTGCCGGTAACCAGGGCGGCGCCCCGGCCGTAGACCACGGTGGAGCCCATGTAAACCATATTCTTCCGGTCTCCCAGGGGCACATCCTTATCCCCCTGGCGAAGGCCGATGGCCTGGGTGATTTTCTCTACAGGCACGGATTCTCCCGTGAGGGCGGCCTCCTCAATTTTCAGGCTGGCGCTCTCCAGAAGCCGCCCGTCGGCGGGAACCGCGTCTCCGGCCTCCAGAATCACCACGTCCCCGGGCACCAGCTCCTCGCTGCGGACGGTGACCACCTGGCCGTCCCGGAGCACCCTGGAGGTGGCGGCGGCCATCTCCTGCAGGGCCTCGATGGCCCTCTCCGCCTTGCTCTCCTGGTACACACCCAGAACGGCGTTGATAATCACCACCGCCAGGATGATGATCACGTCCGCAAAGCTCTCCCCCTGATATGCCGCCAGAATGCCGCTGACCAGGGCGGCGGCCAGGAGCACCAGAATCATGGGGTCGGTCATTTGCAGGAAAAACCGCTTGATGAGGCTGTCCTTTTTGGGCTGGGCCAGGCGGTTTTTCCCTTTTTTCTCCAGGCGGGTGGCAGCCTCCTCCCGGGACAGGCCCTGCCGGGTGGATTTGAGGGCAGACAGGGCCAGGTCTTCTCCACTGTCATAGTAACGCAATGCGATCTTCCTTTCCTTATAAATAAAACAACGGGACCCGTGCGCTTATCAAAGCAGCGCATGAGTCTCGTTGTTTCCTGTCAGACCAGACGCCAAGGGCGCCATGCATGTTGACCTGACCCACCGGCGGGGCGCCGGTGCAACTACTCCCCCATGGAGCGGGCGCTTGAGGCCCGTTGTTTTCATGGGAATATGATATCAGGGTTTCCGGAAAAAAGCAAGGGGAGCCTGCCGGACACTTTGGGAAAACTGTGGGGGTTATATCCCGTAGACCAGCCAGATGTAAATGTAGGCGGGGATGATGGCCGCCAGGGTGAAGGGAATGCCGATGCGCATGAAGTCGGAGTTCTTCACCTCGTAGCCGGACTTGCGCAGGATGCCGATGCCGGTGATGTTGGCGGAGGCGCCGATGGGGGTCAGGTTGCCGCCCAGGGTGGCGCCGGAGAGGAGGCCGAAGTACAGAACCGTGGCGTCCAGACCCAGGTTTTTGGCCAGCATGGTGACCACGGGAAGCATGGTGGCCACATAGGGGATGTTGTCAATAAAGGCGGAGAACAGGACGCTGGCCCAGACGATCACCGTATATATAATGAAGGGGTTGCTGCCGCCCACCTTGCCCAGGAGCTGGGCCAGCTGGTCGATGACCCCCTGCTCCGTGATGCCGCCGATGACCAAAAACAGGCCGAAGAGCAGGAGGATGGTGTCCAGGTCAATCTCCTTCAGGGGCTTTACCAGGGCGGCCAGGCTCTTTTTCTGAAGGGCGGTGTACACAAGGCCCACGGCGAACAGGCTCATGCAGATGATGCCGTTGATGGTGTCCGGCATACCCGGGAGGAAGGAGGCCACAATCAGAAGGACGATGGTGCCCAGAAGCAGCACCGTGGGGACATAGTTGGTCACCGGGGTGAGGGGTCCCTTGGGAATGGGGGCGGTCTCCTTCCGGAACATCACCAGGAGAATGAGGGCGGCGCAGACGGCGCCCAGCTCCACGGCGAAGAAGATGCTGGGCTTTCCCTGGTAAACAAAGAAGTCCATGAAGTTCATTCTGGCGTAGCTGCCCAGCATAATGGCCGTGGTGTCGCCCACCAGGGTGGCCGCTCCCTGGAGATTGGAGGACACGGCGATGGCGATGATCATGGGCACCGGATTCAGCTTCAGCCGCCTGGCAATGGCCATGGCCACCGGGGCCACCATGAGCACCGTGGCCACGTTGTCCACAAAGGCGGAGATGACGCCTGCGAAGACGGACAGAGCCACCACCGCCCACTTCACGTTGGGCACATGGGCCAGGAGCACGTCCGCCATCCGGGCGGGCATCTGGGACTCGATGAAAAGAGACACAATGCCCATGGTTCCGGCAATCATCATGAGCACGTTGAAGTCCACATAGCCCAGGGCCTGCCGGATGGGCAGCATCCCGGTGAGAAGAAAAATCAGGGCCGAGCCCAGGGCCACGAACTTCCGGTAATTGGGCAGACACAGCATGAGCACATAGGTCAGGGCAAACAGGCCCAGAGCCAGGGGCATGGAATGCATGGTAAATTCCTCCGTAAAAATTCATTGCACCCTATTATATAAATCCCAAAGGGGATTTACAAGGGGCTTGGGGAGAAAAATTTCCGGATTCTTTTGGCTCCGGCGGGAAATGCGCCTTGCAATAAGGCGTATCCTGTGATAAACTAGGGCTGATTATGCCCCTGCGGCGATGCCCGGGGAAAGAAAAGAGGTACCTCGATGAAATGTAAACACTGCCAGGCGGAGCTGCCCAAGGGCGTCACCGTCTGCCCCTCCTGTGGCCATGACAACGGGAAGAAGCCTGTCAATAAGAAAAAGCTGGCTCTGATCCTTGTCTGCGCCCTGCTCCTGGTTGCCGTCGCCGCCGCTCTGGTCTGGGTCATCGCCTTCCGGGACAAGGAAGCGGAGCCCACGGACCCCACCGAAACCACCGCCGCCACCGACACCACCACGGACGGCACCTCCGGCACCACCCTGGCCCCGGAGGAGACGGAGCCCGTTCAGATTCGGGACAACTACACCTATCAGGGCGAGGGCACTCCCGCCGAGCTCCAGGATGTGGTTGCCGTCATGGGCGGCAAGACCATGAACAACGCGGTTCTGAACGTCTGCTACTGGATTACCTATTATAACAACGCCTCCACCGCCGTCTACAGCGGCCTGGACACCACCGCCGCCCTGGAGGACCAGATCTACAGCGGCACCATGACCTGGCAGCAGATCTTCCTGCAGCAGGCCCTGTCCAACTGGAGCTACTACCAGGCCCTGTGCCTGGAGGCCGAGGCCAACGGCTTCACCCTCAGTGAGGAGTCCCAGGCCAACCTGGACGGCATGGAGGAGAGTCTCACCGAAAACGCCCAGCAGTACGGCTTCGAGACCGCCGAGGCCATGCTGGAGGCGGACTTCGGCCCCGGGGTCACCCTGGAGGACTACAGAACCTTTATGACCATCATTATGCTGGGCAACGAATACTACGCCAGCCTCATGGACGCCATGACCGTCACGGAGGAGGAGGTTTCCGCCTATTATGACGAAAATGCCGCCCAGTTCGCCGCCTACGGCACGGAGAAGGACGACACCCCCGCCAGCATCGACGTCCGCCACATCCTGATCACCCCCGAGGGCGACAAGGAGGGCACCGACGAGAACGGCAACGCCGTGTACTCCGAGGAGCAGATGGCCCAGGCCAGAAGCGAGGCCCAGGCGATTCTGGACCAGTGGAAGGCCGGAGAGGCCACGGAGGACAGCTTCGCCGCCCTGGTGGCGGACAACAGCGACGACCCCGGCTCCGCCTCCAACGGCGGTCTGTACGAGGGCGTTACCCCCGGCCAGATGGTAACGGAGTTCAACGACTGGTGCTTCGACCCGGCCCGCCGGCCCGGTGACACCGATCTGGTGGAGACCTCCTTCGGGGTGCACATTATGTACTTCGTGGATGCCAGCGAGAAGACCGCCTGGTACTCCGCCGCCGAGACCGCCCTGCTCAGCAAGCGCAGCGACGAGCTCCTCCAGTCCATCATCGACGCCCACCCCTATGTGGTGACCTACGAGGACATCGTCCTCAACAAGGTGGACATCTCCTCCGCCTATTGATCTCTCCAGCCCCGCCGGACAATTCCGGCGGGGCTTT
>JALETK010000050.1 GCA_022781505.1 Clostridiales bacterium
TAAATCCACCCTGGCCGACCGGCTGCTGGAGGAGTGCAACGCCATTGACCGCCGGGAGATGGAGGACCAGATTCTGGACTCCATGGACCTGGAGCGGGAGCGGGGCATCACCATCAAGGCCCGGGCCGTCCGCCTGTGCTATACGGCGGACGACGGGGAAACCTATGACCTGAACCTCATCGACACCCCGGGCCATGTGGACTTCAACTATGAGGTCTCCCGGAGCCTCGCCGCCTGCGAGGGGGCGGTGCTGGTGGTGGACGCCTCCCAGGGCGTGGAGGCCCAGACCCTGGCCAACACCTACCTCGCCATTGACGCCGGGCTGGAGGTGGTGCCCGTCATCAACAAAATTGACCTCCCCGCCGCCCGGCCCGCCGAGGTGAAGGCGGAGATTGAGGACATCATCGGCGTGCCCGCCGAGGACGCCCCGGAGATCTCCGCCAAAAACGGCATCAACATCCACGCCGTCCTGGAGCGGATCGTCTCCGACATTCCCGCCCCCAAAGGAGACCGCTCTGCCCCCCTCCAGGCCCTGATTTTCGACAGCCAGTATGACTCCTACCGGGGCGTTATCGTGTACCTCCGGGTGAAGGAGGGCACCATCCGCCCCGGGATGGATGTGAAAATGATGGCCACCGGGGCCGTATACAAGGTGGTGGAGTGCGGCATCATGCAGCCCCTGGGGCTCCAGCCCACATCCGAGCTGGGAGCCGGAGAGGTGGGCTACCTCACCGCCTCCATCAAGACCGTCTCCGACACCCGGGTGGGCGACACGGTGACGGAGGCCGCCCGGCCCGCCCGGGAGGCCCTGCCCGGCTACCGGGCGGTGCAGCCCATGGTCTTCTCCGGCGTGTACCCCGCCGACGGCTCCAAATATCAGGACCTCCGGGACGCCCTGGAGAAGCTGAAGCTGAACGACGCCTCCTTCGTCTATGAGCCGGAGAGCTCCATTGCCCTGGGATTCGGCTTCCGGTGCGGCTTTTTGGGGCTGCTTCACATGGAGATCATCCAGGAGCGGCTGGAGCGGGAGTACAACCTGGATCTCATCACCACCGCCCCCAACGTAGTCTACCGGATCACCAAGACCGACGGCACGGTGATTATGGTGGACAACCCCCTCAACTACCCCGACCCGGCGGAGATTCAGCTGGCGGAGGAGCCCTACGTCAAGGCCAATCTCATGGCCCCCCAGGAGTATGTGGGGAACATCATGGATCTGTGCACCGCCCGCCGGGGGGAGTTCAAGGACATGGTGTACCTGGACGCCACCCGGGTGGAGCTCCACTATGAGATGCCTCTGAACGAGATCATCTACGACTTCTTCGACGCCCTCAAGTCCCGCACCCGGGGCTACGGCTCTCTGGACTACGAGATGGACGAGTACCGGCCCTCCAAGCTGGTGAAGCTGGACATCCTGCTCAACGGGGACATTGTGGACGCCCTCAGCTTCATCCTCTTTGCGGACAACGCCTATCCCCGGGCCCGGAAAATCTGCGAGAAGCTGAAGGACAACATCCCCCGGCAGATGTTCGAGATTCCGGTGCAGGCCGCCATCGGCGGCAAGGTCATCGCCCGGGAGACCATCAAGGCCCTGCGCAAAGACGTCCTCGCCAAGTGCTACGGCGGCGACATCACCCGGAAGAAGAAGCTCCTGGAGAAGCAGAAGGAGGGCAAAAAGCGGATGCGCACCTTCGGCACCGTGTCCGTCCCCTCCGAGGCCTTCATGGCCGTGCTGAAGCTGGACGACGATTGAGAAAGGCCCCCCACCTGTAGGGGAGGGTCATGACCCTCCCGGGCACCTGGGCCACCCGGGCACCTGCTGCACCCGTACCCGCTGCCCTGTCCGCACCGCACCAACCTTCCCCCCTGGCGGGGGAAGGTGGCCGCCTGTGGCGGCCGGATGAGGGGGGGCACCTGCCCAGACCTGGGGGGCCGGATCAACGTGCAAGTCCGCGCCCTGTGCCTTCGGACGGGGGTGCCGTGCGAGACGGCAGTGCTCCCTGACCCTCATCCGTCCCGGCTTCGCCGGGCCACCTGGAATTGTGGTATCCCTTGCCACCGGCAAGGGATAATATCCAATGGCGCTTCGCGCTTGCCCCCGGTGGGGGAATGTTTTGGGCAGAGGCCCGAATATTTTTGATATATCTCACCCATTTGGAGGTTTTTCATGGCTATTCTTGGAAAATCCAATAAAATTCCTCTGGGGATCTACATCCATGTGCCCTTTTGCCGCAGCAAGTGTCAGTACTGCGACTTCTACTCCCTGGGAGGCTCCCGGGAGAAGGGGCTGACGGAGGACTATCTGGAGGCCGTGTGCCTGCACATGAAGGAGGCCGGGGCCCTGGCTCCGGGGTACCGGGTGGACACGGTGTATTTCGGCGGCGGCACACCCTCCTTCCTGGGGCCCGAGGGGCTGGTGCAGATGCTGAGCGCCCTGCGCCGCCGGTTTGATCTGTCCCCGGACGCGGAGATCACCTTCGAGGCCAACCCGGACTCCGTGAACGAGAAGCTCCTGAAGCGGCTGAAGGCCGAGGGCTTCAACCGGATCTCCCTGGGGGTTCAGACCGACGACGACCAGCTTCTGCGGAAGCTGGGCCGTCCCCACAATTACCGTCAAGCAGTTCAGGCGGTGGAGCTGGCCCGGAGGGTTGGGTTTCACAACATCTCCCTGGATCTCATGTACGGCCTGCCCGGCCAGAGCCGGTCGGACTGGGAGCGGACCCTCACCCATGTGCTGGAGCTTCAGCCGGAGCACATGAGCTGCTACGGCCTGAAGGTGGAGGAGGGCACCCCCTTGTGGGAGTACAAGGACGCGGTGAACCTGCCCTCAGACGACATGCAGGCGGACATGTACCTGTCCGCTGTGCGGATTCTCAAGGAGAAGGGCTACGCCCAGTACGAGATCTCCAACTTCGCCCGCCGGGGCCTCCGCTCCCGGCACAATCTCAAGTACTGGACGGGGGGCGAGTACCTGGGCTTCGGCCCCGCCGCCAGCTCCGACTTCGCGGGCAAGCGCTTTACCATCGCCCCTGACATCCACGGCTACATTGACGGGGTGAAAAACGGCGGCCCCGTGCTCTCCGAGTGCCAGGAGATTCCCCAGCGGGAGCGGGCAGGGGAGTACCTCATGCTCCGCCTGCGCACCTCCGAGGGCATCGAGGCCCAGGAGTACACCAAGCAGTACCTGCTGCCCTTCGAGCCCATCGAGGCCCTGCTGGAGGAGTACCGGGCTCAGGATCTGGCCGCCTTCGACGGCGTCCGCTGGCATCTCACCCCCCGGGGCTTTCTGGTGAGCAATTCCATCCTGGTAAGCCTCCTGGAGGCCCAGGAGAAATCCACCCCCCTGGCAAAGCGCCGGTAATTCCGCCGCCGCAGCATCCCGGAAGGACGCTGCGGCGGCTTTCTTATGCCCAGCATGTCTCCGGCCCCCGGTACGGTGAAATGGTACGAAGAATTTACATATATTTTATACAGTTTGACCATTCCATTCAGGCGGAAAATATGATATTTTATTAGAGAAGGAACAGCGGAACCCAGGGCCGGATATTTTCACATTCGACAAAGAGCGTCCTCTGGTTTCAGAAAAATCTGTTCTAATCGACGAAAAAGGATTGCAGTTCTCAGGAAAAAGAGGTATAATAGCCTCAGACACACCGGCAGGGCTTTCCATAGCCGGGCGCCGGGAGGAGAAGGGCAGCAATATGGACAAAAAAACGAAGGGCCTTTTGGAGGAATTCAACAACGGCAGCTGCATCCGGGCCTTTGACCTGCTGGGCTGCCACCGGGCCACCCGCCAGGGGAAGGCAGGCTATGTGTTCCGGGTCTGGGCTCCCAACGCGCGTATGGTCAGCGTGGCTGGGGCCTTCAACGGCTGGGACACCGCCGCCCTTCCCATGGAGCCCCTCTCCGGGGGGGTGTGGGAGGCCTTCACCCACGAGGGCTTTGAGGGCGCCCCCTACAAATATTACATCACCCGCCCCGACGGCTCCGGGGTCTACAAGGCCGACCCCTACGGCACCTGCACCGGGGAGAAGACCTCCTCCGCCATCTTCACCGAGGAGAAGTTCCCCTGGTCCGACGGGAAGTGGATGCGGGAGTTTCCCCTGCGGGAGCCGCTCAGGGCCCCCATGAACATTTACGAGGTACATCTTGGCTCCTGGCGGCGGAAGGCCGACGGCTCCTTCTACACCTATGAGGAGCTGGCGGAGCTTCTTCCCCCCTATGTCAAGGAGATGGGCTACACCCACGCGGAGCTGATGCCCCTGGGGGAGTACCCCTTTGACCCCTCCTGGGGCTACCAGGTGACGGGCTATTACGCCCCCACCGCCCGGTACGGCAGCCCCACGGGCCTCAAGAAGCTGGTGGACGCCTTCCACAAGCTGGGCCTGGGCGTCCTGCTGGACTGGGTGCCCGCCCACTTCCCCAAGGACGAGCCCGGGCTTTACGAGTTCGACGGCACCTGCTGCTACGAGCTCTCCGACCCCATGATGAACGAGCACCCCGACTGGGGCACCCGGATTTTCGACTTCGGCAAGCCCCAGGTGAAGAGCTTCCTGGTGTCCAACGCGGTGTACTGGCTGGAGCGGTTCCACATTGACGGCCTCCGGGTGGACGCCGTGTCCTCCATGCTGTACCTGGACTACAACCGGCCCGTCTTCCGTCCCAACCGCTACGGCGGCCGGGAGAATCTGGAGGCCATGGAGCTTCTGCGGGCGGTGAACCGGGCGGCCAACTCCATCCGGCCCGGGGCCCTGATGGTGGCCGAGGAGTCCACCGCCTTTCCCCGGATCACCAAGCCCGACTATGACGGCGGCCTGGGCTTCCTGTACAAGTGGAGCATGGGCTGGATGAACGACACCCTCCAGTATATGGAGACCGACCCCATCTACCGGAAGTATCAGCACAACAAGCTGAACTTCACCATGACTTACGCCTTCTCGGAGAACTTCATCCTGCCTCTGTCCCACGACGAGGTGGTGCACTGCAAGGGCTCCCTGATCAACAAAATGCCCGGGGAGTACGACTGGAAATTCGCCGGCCTCCGGACCCTTCTGGGCTTCCAGATGGCCCACCCGGGGAAGAAGCTCACCTTCATGGGCACGGAGCTGGCCCAGTTTGACGAGTGGAATTACAACACCCAGCTGGGCTGGGATCTGCTGGAGTTTGAGCGCCACCGGCAGCTCCATGAATTTGTGCGGGATCTGAACCACTTCTATCTGTCCCACCCCCAGTTCTGGCAGAACGAGCTGGACTGGACGGGCTTCCAGTGGATTGACCCGGACAACGCCGAGGAAAATCTCCTGTCCTTCCGGCGGATTGACTGCCGGAACCGGGAGGTGCTGGTGATCTGCAACTTCTGCCCCGTGGCCCGTCCCGCCTGCCGGCTGGGCGTCCCCCGCCGGGGGCAGTACCGCCCGGCCCTGTGCTCCGACGATCCCAAATACGGCGGCACCGGTATGACCGTCCGCCCCGCCGTGAGCCAGAGCGTCCCCTTCCGGAGCTACAAGCTCTCCGCCTGCTTCGATGTGCCCCCCATGTCCGTCACCTTCTACCTCCGGGAAAACCTCCCGAAGAAGGAGTAGGGGAGGGGCCGCCCATGAGATTTTCCGCCGTCCCCGCCCGTAGGGGAGGGTCATGACCCTCCCGGACACCCGCCGGAACCTCCGCACCTCATCCAAATGCACTGCACCCCCAGCCTTGTCATTGCGAGACCCCGCAGGGGTCGTGGCAATCCGTTCTCCCAGGGGTGCAGAACCGGCCTTGCGGCCGATGCAATGCTTCCCATTGCAGGGCATACGGATTGCCACGTCGCTGCGCTCCTCGCAATGACAGTTTCGGAGGCCGGTGCCTTGGGACGGAGCTGCCGGACAAATTTGCCGCTGCCCGGCGGGGTCATGACCCCGCCCTACAGATGCCCCCCAGGCCTGCCCGCAGGGGCTTAAGCCTGTGCCCGCCCGCAGAAGAGGGAATCGTTTTACAAAATCCAATGCGAATTCCCAGAGAATACCGAAATAAGTCCGAATTCGCCCTACATTTTCAGAGATTGTTTTCCGATACTGCGGGCGGACACACGGGTCCGCCCCTACGGACAATCAGGCAGGCCTTTTGCTTAAATTCGTGATCCCCCCACAGACCCGCCACCGATCTCTTATCCATTTCCGGCAACCCCCTCGCCTGGCATTCTGCCGGGCCGGGTTCAGATACAAACATACACCAATCACTCACAAACATAGTAAGTAAGGAGAGGCGACCCATGTATTTTCAGAAAAAACGCTGCATTGCCATGCTGCTGGCCGGCGGTCAGGGCAGCCGGCTGAAGGTCCTGACGGAGAGCACCGCCAAGCCTGCCGTGCCCTTCGGCGGCAAATACCGCATCATTGACTTTCCCCTGTCCAACTGCGTCAATTCCGGCATTGACACCGTCGGCATCCTCACCCAGTATCAGCCTCTGGAGCTGAACGAGTACATCGGCAACGGCCAGCCCTGGGGCCTCAACAAGTCCCACTGCTGCGCCCAGGTGCTGCCCCCCTACGAGCGCCACGACAAGAAGAGCGGCTGGTACAAGGGCACCGCCAACGCCATCTATCAGAACCTGCAGTTCATCGAGCGCTTCGACCCGGAGTACGTTCTGATCCTCTCCGGCGACCACATCTACAAGATGGACTACGCCGCCATGATCGCCTTCCATGAGAAGACCGGCGCCGACTGCACCATCGCCGTGCGGAACGTGCCCCTGGAGGAGGCCAGCCGCTTTGGCATCATGAACACCAAGGAGGACGGCACCATCTACGAGTTCGAGGAGAAGCCCAAGCACCCCAAGTCCACCAACGCCTCCATGGGCATCTACGTCTTCAACTGGAAGATCCTGCGGGAGTTCCTGATTGCCGACGAGGAGGACCCCAACTCCAGCAATGACTTCGGCAAGAACATCATCCCCGGCCTCCTGAATTCCGGCCACAAGCTCATGGCCTATTCCTTCGAGGGCTACTGGAAGGACGTGGGCACCATCGACTCTCTGTGGGAGGCCAACATGGAGCTCCTGGGAGAGAACCCCGAGTTCGACATCCGTGGGGACGAGACCCAGAAGATCTCCGCCCGGAACAATGCCCTGCCCTCCAGCTACATCGCCCGGGAGGCCAAGACCATCAACTGCTTCATCGCCGAGGGCGGCGAGATCTACGGCACCGTCCGGCACTCCATCATCTCCACCGGCTGCTCCATCGGCGCAGGGGCCATTGTGGAGGACAGCGTGATCATGCCCGGTGTCACCGTGGCGCCCGGCGCCATCATCCGCAATGCCATCGTGGGTGAGAACTGCGTCATCTCCGCCGGAGCCGTGGTTGGCGGCGCCTTCCCCGAGGGCAGCAAGCGGAAGATCAGCGTTCTCGGCAAGAATCAGACCCTGCCTGAGAATGCCGTTGTCACCCCCGGCGAGGTTCGGTAAGAGGAGGAGAAACAGATGAAAACCCTTGGAATTATCTTTGCCAATATCTATGACAGCTCCCTGGGCGAGCTGACCAACAAGCGCACCATCGCTTCCCTGCCCTACGGTGGCCGGTACCGTCAGATTGACTTCACCCTGTCCAACATGTCCAACTCCGGCATCCGCCACATCGGCATCATCACCAAGTACAACTATCAGTCCCTGATGCACCACATCGGCTCCGGCCAGGAGTGGGATCTGGAGATGGAAGAGGGCGGCCTGGAGTACCTGACCCCCTTCGCCATGGGCCACAATGGCAGCTACCGCGGCAAGCTGGAGGCCCTGAACTCCGCCATGGTGTTCCTGGAGAATTCCACGGAGGAGTATGTCATCCTGGCCGACAGCAACGTGCTGTGCAACATTGACCTGGAGAAGGTTCTGGAGCACCACATCGCCAGCGGCAAGGACGTGACCGTGGTGGTGAAGGACGGCATCGCCAACGGCAGCAAGCAGCTGGATCTGGGCGTCCGCCTGGGCAAGGACGGGGAGGTCATTGACCTGGCCGTGGACTACTGCGCCGGCCCCGAGTACCTGGCCAGCATGGGCATCTTCGCCATGCGCCGGGAGCTCCTCATTCACTATGTGAAGGAGTCCGTGGCCCGGAGCCTCTACCGCTTCGAGCGGGACTTCCTCCTGAAGCAGTTCGGCGACAAGAATCTGAGCGTGGGCGTCTACCAGTTTGAGGGCGTGGCCATGTTCAACGAGAGCACCCTGGAGTACTACCGGAACAATCTGGCCCTCATGGACGAGGCCACCCGCCACGGCCTGTTCCGCACCGGCCGCACCATCTACACCAAGGTTCGGGATCGTGTCCCCACCACCTATGGCGAGAACGCGGACATCGGCGACTGCATCGTGGCCGACGGCTGCCGCCTGGACGGCACCGCCGATCACTCCCTGTTCTTCCGTCAGGTCACCCTGAAGAAGGGCGCCAAGGTCACCGACAGCGTGATTATGAACGACTGTGTCATCGGGGAGGACGCGGAGCTGTACTGCGTCATTCTGGACAAGGACGTGGTGGTTCGCCCCGGCGTCCGTCTCATCGGCACTCCGGAGAACCCCATCATTGTGAAGCGGGGTGACGTGGTATGAGAATCGCCATGGTGGCCTCGGAGGCCGCCCCCTTTGCCAAGTCCGGCGGTCTGGGCGACGTGATGCTGGGCCTGCCCAGCGAGCTGGCCAGAATCCCCGGCAATGAGGTCTGCCTGTTCCTGCCCTATTACAAGCGGATCAAGGAGAACGCCGCCATCGAGGCGGAGTTCTGCATGGACTTCCGGGTGAAGCTCTCCTGGCGGGAGCAGTACGCCGGCCTCTTCCGGCTGAAGCGGAAGGTCACCAAGAATCAGCCCACGGTGTACTTCATCGACAATGAATATTACTTTGGCCGGGACGGCCTCTACGGATACCTGGACGACGGCGAGCGGTACGCCTACTTTGCCAAGGCCGTGCTGGATGCCATGGTGGCCCTGAACTACAGCCCCGACGTGATTCAGACCAACGACTGGCAGACCGCCATGCTGCCGGTGTACCTGAACGCCATGTACCGGGCCAAGCTCCCCGAGGCCAAGACCGTCTTCACCATCCACAACATCGAGTATCAGGGCTGGGCCAACCCCGACTTCTTCGACAACGTCCTGGGTCTGCCCGAGTCCTACCGGGGCACCATGGACATGTCCGGCGGCGTGAACATGATGAAGGCCGCCATCGAGTGCGCCGACGCGGTTTCCACCGTCTCCGAGACCTATGCCCAGGAGATTCGCTATCCCTATTACGCCCACGGCCTGGACGGCATCCTCTCCAGCCACTGGTATAAGCTCACGGGCATCACCAACGGCGTGGATGTGTCCGTCTTCGACCCCGAAACGGACAAGGCTCTGGTGAGCAACTACTCCGTGGAGAACTACAAGGCCGGGAAGGCCGCCAACAAGGCCGCCATCCAGCGGGAGCTGGGCCTGCCGGTGAAGCCGGAGACCCCCCTGCTCACCATGATCACCCGCCTGGCCGGGCACAAGGGCCTGGACCTTCTGTGCTATGTGGCCCGCCGCCTCATGGAGGAGGACGTGCAGCTGGTGATTTTGGGCACCGGTGAGCAGCGGTTTGAGAACTTCTTCCGGGGTCTCGCCGCCGAGTTCCCGGAGAAGGCCTCCGCCCAGCTGAAGTTTGACCTGGGCCTGGCCAGCCGGCTCTACGCCGCCGCGGACATCTACCTGATGCCCTCCAAGTCCGAGCCCTGCGGCCTCAGCCAGATGAACGCCATGCGCTACGGCACCGTCCCCGTGGTCAACGCCACCGGCGGCCTGAAGGACACGGTTCCCCCGGTTGACCCTGAGAAGGGCACCGGCCTGGGCTTCACCTTCCAGAGCTACAACGGCGACGACTTCTGGGGCGCCATCACCCGGAGCCTGGAGATGTACCACCAGCCCGAGGCCTGGGATGCCCTGATCCGCCGTGACATGGAGACCGACTTCAGCTGGAAGAAGCCCGCCGAAAAATACATGGACCTCTTCCGCCGCCTGAAAGGCTAATCCTGCCACCTCAGAAGGGGCTGCCTTACACCCAAGGCAGCCCCTTTTCCCGTCCCCCGCAAGCCGCCAGGTCTGTGCGCCCCCGCAGGGCGCATGACGAGCCTCCATTGTCATCCTGAGGCGCAGCTGAAGGAGCTCATGCACCGGCCATCCGTGTCGGAGCCCCCGAAGCGCGAGATCCTTCGCCGGTGGCTCAGGATGACAGATCGGGGGCGCTGCGGTTATCTCACCGCAATGGCAGGTTTGGGAGCCGGTGCAGCAATGAATCTATCTTAACGAAGGAGTCACTTCCCATGCTTCGTATTCTTTTCAACAGCCGGAATCCCGTCTACAAGGAGCCCTTTGGCACGGTGACCGTGGGGCAGGTGTGCAGTTTGCGGATGAAGATTCCCTGCTACTGCCAGGCCCGGAACGTGGTGTGCCTGCTCCTGCGGGAGGACGGGCAGCCCCTTCGGGAGGTTTCCTTCTCCCTGGAGGAGACGGCCCCGCCCTATGAGAGCTGGACCTGCAGCTTCCGCCTGGAGGAGCCCGGCCTCTACTTCTACTATTTCCGCATCACCACCCCCAACGAGACCTTCTCCCTGCTCCGCCACGGGGAGGACACCAACATGGAGTCCGGGGACCGCTGGCAGCTCAGCTGCACCACCCCGGCGGCCTCCGTCCCCGATTGGGCCAAAGGCGCCGTCATCTACCAGGTCTTCCCCGACCGCTTCGCCAAGTCCGGGGAGTGCGACCTCACGGGGAAGCTCACCCCCTACACCGTCCACAAAAAGTGGAGCGAGGAGGTTCACTGGCAGCCCACGGACAGCGGCGAGGTGCTGAACAACGATTTCTTCGGGGGAAACTTCAAGGGCATCACGGAAAAGCTCCCCTACATCGCCTCCCTGGGAGTCACCATTTTGTACCTGAACCCCATCTCCAAGGCCTTCTCCAGCCACCGGTATGACACCGGGGACTACAAGACCCCCGACCCCATGCTGGGCACCAACGCAGACTTCGTGGAGCTGTGCCGGGAGGCCCGGCGGCTGGGGATTCATGTGATTCTGGACGGGGTCTTCTCCCACACCGGCTCCAACAGCCTGTATTTCGACAAGTACGGCGCCTTCGGGGGCCACGGGGCCTTCACGGACCCGGACTCCCCCTACCGGAAGTGGTATCAGTTCCGCCACTATCCCGACGCCTACAACTGCTGGTGGAATTTCGACACCCTCCCCTGCATCAACAAAATGGAGCCCAGCTACCTGGAGTACCTCATCGACGGTCAGGACAGCGTGGTGGCCCACTGGCTCCGGCTGGGGGCCGACGGCTTCCGGCTGGACGTGGTGGACGAGCTCCCCGATGAATTTGTCCTGCGGCTGAAAAAGCGCATCCGCCAGATCAAGCCCGACGCCCTGCTCATGGGCGAGGTGTGGGAGGACGCCTCCAACAAAATCGCCTACGGGCGCCGCCGGCGGTACTTCGTGGACGGGGAGCTGGACAGCGTCATGAACTACCCCTTCCGGAAGGCCATCATCGACTTCCTGCGCCAGCGGGACGACGGCAAGGGCTTCAAGGAGGCGGTCATGACCATTGTGGAGAACTATCCCCCGGAGGTCATGGCCTGCTGCATGAACCTCCTGGGCACCCACGACACCCCCCGGATTCTCACCGCCCTCATGGACGATTTTGAGGGCAGCCGGGCGGAGAAATCCGTCCGCCACCTGTCCCCGGGCCAGCTCCTGGTGGCCAAGGAGCGGCTGCGCATGGCCTCCTTCCTCCAGTTCACCCTCCCCGGCGCCCCCGCCGTGTACTACGGAGACGAGGCGGGCATGGAGGGCTACGCCGACCCCTTCAACCGGCGCACCTACCCCTGGGGCAGGGAGGACCCGGATCTCCTGGCCCACTACCGCCGCCTGGGGCAGCTCCGCAGGGACAATCCCGCCCTCCAGAGCTCCGTCATTGAGTTCTTCACCGCCGCCGACGGCCACCTGGGCTTCCTCAGAACCTCCCAGGAGAACCTGTCCCAGCGGGTGGAGGTTTATGTAAACCGTAGCGGCGACCCCTGGGAGATTCCCGCCGGTCAGCTCCTCCTGGGCCACGCCCTGGAGACCGTGGCTCCCGGGGCCCTGGTGCTGATGCCCAACGGCTTCTGCGCCCTGGAGGTGTGAGCCATGTCACAGGAAGCGTTTTTCTCCGGCTACTGCCGTGTGCAGGATCAGAGCCGCATGGTGGCCGTGGAGTACGAGGGCAGCGAGCTTCTGGACGCGGACTGCTGCTACGGAAGCTGCGTCTACCAGAACGAGTGCCAGATCGGGAAGGCCATTGACGGCCTGTTGGAGCACAGGGGCGGCTGAAGCTGGCTTCGCCCCCGACCTTGTCATCCTGAGCCAACGTTGCCGGAGGGTTCCGGTGGGGCACCTGGCGTATGAGATCCTTCGGCTTACGCCTCAGGATGACAGTGGGGGGCGGCTGCTTCCTTTTGAAGGGCATGGCAGTCCGTCCGGCAATTTCCCGGGCATATACGTCAAATCCCCCCTGTCATGGAGAACCAGTGGTTCGCCGTGACAGGGGGGATTTTAACCGGTTGTAGCTCCCGGCTTATTCTTGCCCCAGGAGCTCTTCAATGATTTCTGCCAGCTTGTCTCTTCCCAAAGCGCCCACATAGGTGGAGCCCACCTGGCAGCCTGACTCGTCCACGAAGATGGTGGTGGGGACGTCCCGAACCTGGGACAGAAGGTTCTCCAGATCCTCCGAGGGCAGTAGGTTGATGTAATGGGCCCCGGCCTCCTGGGTGATGCTCTTGGCCAGAGTCTCCTGGCCCGCGCCGTCGGAGACGATGCCCAGAACCAGCAGGCCCCGCTCCCGGTACTCCGCCGCCAGGTCTGTGAGGGCCTGCATCTCCTCCTGGCAGGAGCTGCCATAGGTGGCCCACACGTTCACCAGGGTCAGCCTGTGGCCCGTGAGCAGGGAGGCGTCCATGGGATTCCCCTCCAGATCGGTGGTCTCAAACCCGCTGAGAATCCCCCCGGGGGCGGCCTCCCCTCCGCAGCCCGCCAGAACCGGCAGCAGCATGGCCAGCACCACCAGCACAAGCCCCTTTTTCATTGCCTCCACTCCTTTCCACTCCCGGCCCCCGATTCTGCCCGTAGGGGAGGGTCATGACCCTCCCTGGCACTTCCCGGAACCCGGGCACTTCCGATCAAACCCACCGCACCTCCAAATCTGTCATTGCGAGACCCCGCAGGGGTCGTGGCAATCCGTTCCCCTGCAAGCCGCAAGGCTTGCGCGCCCCGGCAGGGGCGCAATACTGGCCCGGGGGCATGACCGGCCTCACGGCCGGTGCAATGCTGCCGCATTGCGGGGGAACGGATTGCCACGTCGCTGCGCTCCTCGCAATGACGGTTTTTGGGGCCTGATCTGTTGGGGCGAGGGTGCCAGACAGATTTGCAGGTGCCCGGCGGGGGCGATCCCCCGCCCTACAGGTGCGCTGCCGTGGCCCATACCGTAGGGCGGGGGCTCGCCCCCGCCGTCAGCTTCCCGGAACCTCCCCGCTGCCTCCAAACCCACCGCACCCCCAAGTCTGTCATTGCGAACCAGCGCGCACGCTGGTGTGGCAATCCGTTCCCCTGCAAGCCGCAGGCTTGCGCGCCCCGCCAGGGGCGCAATACCGGCCCGGGGGCATGACCGGCCTGGCGGCCGGTGCAATGCATTCGCATTGCGGGGGAACGGATTGCCACGTCGCTGCGCTCCTCGCAATGACGGTTTTGGGGGCCTGGTGCGTTGGGATGGAACTGCCAAACAGATTCGCAGCTGTCCGGGAGGGTCATGACCCTCCCCTACAGACGCACTTCGGAACCTGCCCGCAGGGGAGGTCGTAACCCCGCCCTACGGGTGCGCCGTCGGGGGCCGGGGGCGCTTTCGTGGCCGGTGCGGTTCTCTTCCTCTCTATCTCCGGAT
>JALETK010000054.1 GCA_022781505.1 Clostridiales bacterium
AGATGAGGAACGGCGACAGCTTCCAAATCGGAATGCAGTCTCTCAGTGGGGAGGCCTGTTGATTCGAGTTACAGACTGTCATACGTTACGTCAAGCAGCCCTGCAACCCACTGGCGCGGCAGCGCCCAAAGGCTTCTCCCGGGGAGAAGCTGTCAGCCTGTGGCTGACTGATGAGGAACGGCGAAATGCTGCGAATTGAAAGCACTTACAGGAAAAAGGAAAGGGCTTTCGGTCAAGACCGTTCCCTACGATATAGAAGCAGGTGCCTCCTTTTTTACCAGGTAGGAAGCTACTGAACCGTTATTACCATTTTTTAAAAGTGCGAATTGGCCCCAATTTTTTTGGGACTGTTTTCCTGCACCTGCAGTCTCCATTGTCATCCTGAGGCGCAAGCCGAAGGAGCTCATGCACCGGCCTTCCCCATGGGAGCCCTTCAGCGCCAGAGTCTTCGCTTTTGGCTCAGGACGGCAAAGCCGGAGGTGCAGCAACTTAGGTTCCCCGCATGAGGCAGGTGAATCCCACACTCAGTACCCATCCCGGAGGTGACGGAAATGCGAAAAAGGGAAGATGTCAACGAGGAGCTGGCGCGGAAGCGCCGCAAGCGGCTCCGGCACGGCGTTGCGGCGGCGGTTCTCGCGGCGGCGGCCTGCCTGACCGCCCTCCTGCTGTTTCTGGGAAGCCTTGGCCGGACGGCAACCGAGGCCCCTGCCATCCAGCCCACGGAGTCCCTCTCCGAAACCCAGCCCACCCAGACCGTCCCCCCCACGGAGCCTGTGGCGGACACCGCTCCGGAGACCACCCAGCCGCCCACCGATTCCCAGCCCCCGGAGACGGTCTCTGCCCAAGAGCGGGCCGGTTCCCTTCTCGCCTCCATGAGCCGGACGGAGAAGATTTATCAGCTTTTCATCGTCCGCCCGGAGACTCTGACGGAAGACAAGACACAGGCGGTGGAGGGGCTTTCCGACATTCTGGATGCCCAGAGCGTAGGCGGCATCGTCCTGTTCTCCGGGAATGTTGAAAATCCGGAGCAGTGCACCGCCCTGATTGCATCCTTCCAGTCCGCCTCTCCCCTGCCCCTGTTTGTGGCTGTGGACGAGGAGGGCGGCTCCGTCAGCCGTCTGGCCTCCAACCCCGCCATGGGCATGACCCAGTTTCCCTCTATGGGGGAGGTGGGCCAGAGCCGGAGCCGGGAGGACGCCTATCAGGTGGGCCTCACCATCGGCGGGGAAATCCGGGCCCTTGGCTTCAATCTGGACTTCGCCCCGGTGGCGGACGTAAACTCCAATCCGGACAATCCCGTCATCGGGAGCCGGGCCTTCAGCGATGACCCGGAGGTTGCCGCCGACCTGGTCTCCGGCTGTGTCTGGGGCTTCTATGACGCCCAGGTGATCTCCTGCCTGAAGCACTTCCCCGGCCACGGGGACACTGCAGCGGATACCCACCTGGGCTATGCGGAAACCGGCAAGAGCCTGGGGGAGCTGGAGGAGACGGAGCTTCTCCCCTTCCGCGCCGGCCTCCAGGCGGGCTGCCCCATGGTGATGGTGGGGCACATCGCCTGCCCCAAGGTCACGGGAGATACTGCTCCCGCCTCCCTGTCCCCCCGGCTGGTTCAGGGGCTTCTCCGGGAGGAGCTTGGCTTTCAGGGAGTGGTGGTCACCGACGCCATGGAGATGGGGGCAATCACGGAGGCCTATCCCGCCGGAGAGGCTGCGGTTCTGGCCCTGGAGGCAGGCTGCGACCTTATTCTCCTGCCGGAAAATCTCCCGGAGGCCGCCGGAGCCTTGGAAGAGGCCCTGGACAGCGGCCGCCTGACTGAGGCGCGGCTGGACGAGAGTGTCCGGCGCATCCTGGAGCTGAAGCTCCAGTACGGCATCATTCCCTAGCCCAAATCACGGAGGTCTTTCTTTCCATGCAGCCAAATTACAACCGCACCATGGCCGCCTGTTTTGTGGGTTATATCACCCAGGCCATTGTGAATAACTTCGCTCCCCTGCTGTTTCTCACCTTTCAAAGCACATACGGCATTTCCCTGTCTCAGATCACCCTGCTCACCACCTTCAACTTTGGGGTGCAGCTTCTGGTGGATCTCCTGTCCCCCCGGCTGATTGACCGGGTGGGCTACCGGGCCAGCGCCATGGCGGCCCATCTGCTGTGCGCCCTGGGGCTGGTGCTCATGACCGTTCTACCGGGTCTTCTCTCCGTCCAGGGGCTGTTTCTGGCCGTGATGGTCTATGCTGTGGGCGGCGGTCTTCTGGAGGTGCTGGTAAGCCCCATTGTGGAGGCCTGTCCCTCGGAGCACAAGGAGGCGGCCATGAGCCTGCTCCACTCCTTCTATTGCTGGGGCCATGTGGCCGTGATTCTCCTCTCCACCTTGTTTTTTAATCTCTTCGGCATCCACCGCTGGCCCATCCTGGCCTGTCTCTGGGCACTCATTCCCATTGCCAACTGCATCGCCTTCGCCCGGGTTCCCCTGGCTCCCCTGCTTCCCGAGGGGGAGACCGGCATGACCATCCGGGAGCTGACCCGCAGCGGCCTTTTCTGGTGCTTTCTCCTGCTGATGCTCGCCTCCGGCGCCTGTGAGCAGGCGGTGAGCCAGTGGGCCTCCGCCTTCGCGGAGCAGTCCCTGTCCCTCTCCAAGCGAATCAGCGACCTGGCAGGGCCTCTGTTCTTTGCTCTCACCATGGGAACCGCCCGCCTGGTCTACGGCAGGTTTGGAGACCGCTGGAGCCTCCGCCGGGCCATGGCCCTCAGCGGAGGGGCCTGTGCCGTCTCCTATCTCATGATTTCCCTGTCCCCCGGGCCCGTGGCCGGCCTCATAGGCTGCGGCCTGTGCGGGCTGTCCGTGGGCATTCTCTGGCCCGGTTCCTTCTCCCTGGCCTCTGCCGCCCTGCCCCGGGGCGGCACGGCCCTGTTCGCCCTTCTGGCCCTGGGGGGCGACCTGGGCTGCACCGCCGGGCCCACCTTCGTGGGCATCGTGTCCAACGCCGCGGGGGGCAGTCTGCGAACGGGCATCGCCTGTGCCCTGATCTTCCCCGCCGCCCTGCTGGCGGCCCTGGGCCTCTATCACATTCAGCAAAGAAGGCAGCACGCATGAAACCATGGCAGCATTTTAAAACCATCACCCACCACCGGCTCCTGGTGATGGGGTACTGCTTCCGGGTGGGCCTCATCCGTCAGGGCCTCACCCATGACCTGTCCAAGTACTCCCCCACGGAGTTCCGGATAGGCGCCCGGTATTATCAGGGCACCCGCAGCCCCAACGCCGCGGAGCGGGAGGCCATTGGCTACTCCACCGCCTGGATGCACCACAAGGGCCGCAACCGGCATCACTACGAATATTGGACGGATCTGAACCCCGTCTCCCGTCAGTATGAGCCCGTGGAAATGCCCCGGCGGTACTTCGTGGAGATGGTCATGGACCGGATCGCCGCCAGCCGGGTCTACAAGGGCAAGACCTACACCGACGGCGCCGCCCTGGAATACCTGGAGACCTCCCGGGAGAGCCCCCTCCTCCACCCGGAGACACGGCGCAAGCTGACCCTGGTGCTGACCATGCTCCGGGACCGGGGCGAGAAGGAGACCTTTCGCTTCCTCCGGAAAACCGTCCTCACGGGAAAGCCCTTCTGAAAAAGGCCAGTACACAAAAAACACCGGACCGAATGCGGGAGCCGGAAGCCGCTGTTTGTTCCAAACATCTATAAGAAAAGGGAGCATGTGCAACAAACGCACACGCTCCCTTTTTCTGCCGGATGAAATGCCCTCAATCCATAGCTGACAGCGCCTTGATACAGCTTCGGCAGACGTTTTTTTCGCAGTACTTCACCACATCCTGGTTCCCATCGCAGAAAACACAGGTTGGCTCGTACTTCTTCAGGACCACTGCATTCCCATCCACATAGATCTCCAGCTCATCGCGCTCAACAATGTCCAGCGTCCTGCGAAGCTCGATAGGAAGAACAATGCGTCCAAGTTCGTCCACCTTGCGGACAATGCCTATTGCTTTCATTCCTATTACCCCTTTCTTCCTGAGTAGATGACCTTCCCTCTTAAACGCCTGATTTCGACGTTTATTATGTATATTGTAATAATTCAAGTGCCTATTGTCAAATAAATAATGAAAATTTTTCATAAATTTTTTCTCAACGCCATAGATTTTTCTCAAAGGAGGGACTTGCTATGGTGATGTCCTATATTTGGAGTGCAATGATACTCGCTGCACTGCTTTTTTCCATGTGGACCGGCAGAGGAGCGGAGCTGGGAAGAGCCGTTCTGGAGGGAGCCCAGTCAGGCGTTACCCTGACCCTCTCCATGGCCGGGGCCATCTGCCTGTGGTCCGGCGTGGGCAAGGTCATGGAGCGCTCGGGGCTTACGCGCCTGCTCTCCCGCTGCCTGCTCCCGGTCATCGGGCGGCTGTACCCCAGCGCCCGGCGGGACAGCCAGGCGGCCAGCCTGATCTCCGCCAACGTCTGCGCCAATCTCCTGGGTCTGGGCAACGCGGCCACTCCCATGGGCGTCGCCGCCACCCGCCGCCTCAGCCGCTACGCCCAGCCGGGCACGGCCAGCGACGAGATGTGCCGGCTCATTGTCATGAATACCGCCTCGATCCAGCTCATCCCAACCAACGTGGCGGCGGTTCGGGCCTCCCTGGGGGCGGCCTCTCCCTTTGACATTCTCCCGGCTGTCTGGGTCACCTCCCTGTGCTCCGTCGCCACCGGTTTGGGAGCCGCCTTTTTGTTTCAGAGGATACGCCATGACTGATTACATCATCCCCCTGCTTCTCGCAGGCGTGGCCCTTTTCGCCCTGGGCAAGCGGGAGAATGTATATGATGCGCTGCTGGAGGGGGCCTCGGAGGGACTGCGGCTCCTGGTATCCATCGTTCCCGCCCTGATTCTCCTGCTGACCGCCGTTCACATGCTCCGCGCCTCCGGCGCTCTGGAGGCTCTGGCCACCCTTCTCTCCCCTGTGTTCTCCGCTCTGGGCATTCCGCCGGAGACAGCTCCCCTTGTGCTGGTGCGGCCCATCAGCGGCAGCGCCGCCCTGGCGGTGGGTGCGGATCTCATGGCCCAGTACGGCCCGGAGAGTCCCATCGGAAGAACCGCCGCCATTATGCTGGGGAGTACGGAAACCACCTTTTACACCATCAGCGTCTATTTCGGCGCCGCCGGCATCCGGAAAACCCGCTATGCCGTCCCCGCCGCCCTGCTGGCAGACCTCACCGGCTTCTGCGTCGCCTCCCTGACAGCCAGGCTCTTTTTCTGATTCGCAGCCTTTTTTCGCCCCATACACCGTAGGGAACGGTCAAGATCAGGGGTGTTGATTCGGCTACAGATTGTCATACTTAATGGGAAGCGCCCCTCCGATGCACCGGAGTGCAAACTTCAAGGCGCAATGCAGGGCGGGGGTCTTGCCCAATGTCACGAACTTAAGTGTGCAATGTAGGGCGGGGTCATGACCCCGCCGGGCACCCACCGGAAACCAGGCACTTTCAATTCCTCCCACGGGGCTGGAACCTTGGGACGAAACTGCTAATCAGGCTTGCAAATCTGCCCGGCACCCCCATCCCAACGCATCAGGCCCCCGAAACTGTCATTGCGAGGAGTGCAACGACGTGGCAATCCGTTCCCTTGCAATCATCATGTGTTTTCACACCACCATAAACGAAAGGCCCCGATTGTCATCCTGAGGCGCAGCCGAAGGATCTCATGCACCGGGCTTCCTTGTCAGAACCCTCCTGCGCGAGATCCTTCGCCTTTGGCTCAGGATGACATGTCGGGGGTGCGGCGGTTGTTTCATAGCAATGCGAATGCATTGCACCGGCCGTGAGGCCGGTCATAGACCTGGGCCGGTATTGCGCCCCTGCCGGGGCGCTGCAGCCTCACGGCTTGCGGGGAGACGGATTGCCACGACCCCTGCAGGGTCTCGCAATGACAGACTTGGGCGTGCGGTGCGGGATTGCCCAGATTCCGGAAAGCGGGCGGTGGGGGCGAGACCCCCGCCCTACGGTGTTGCAAATCATTATGGCTTTCCTCTAAGTTCATGACATTGTCTTGTGCCAGTGAAACCATCGACGCCCCTGGTCAAGGCCGTTCCTTGCCGGGCAAAACCGGCTGCCTGCATTTTTCCGCCGGGTCTATACGAAAGACAGTTGATAATCTGTGAGAAAAACACATTTTCCCCTGTACTTTTTTCGCTTTTTCTGCTATAGTTGTTCCGTTGGGGATTTCATCCCACAAAGTGATTGCAGCAGCAAGCGAGGAGTGCACAATGGAAAAGATTCTCGATTTGATTTCCCATAAGATGGCGGATGCCTTTGCAGCCGCCGGGTTTGACCCCGCCTTTGGCCGGGTCACCGTATCCAACCGGCCGGATCTGTGCGAATACCAGTGCAATGGCGCCCTGGCCGCCGCCAAGACCTACCACAAGCCCCCCATCCAGATTGCCCAGGCCGTGGCCCAGCAGCTGGACGCCGTGGATTTTGAGGACGTGAGCGCCGTGGCCCCCGGCTTTATCAACCTGCGGGTCTCCGGCGCCTTCCTGCAGCGCTATCTCCAGTCCATGCGCCAGGAGCCGGATTTCGGCGTCAACAAGGAGCCCACCCCGAAGACCATCGTGGTGGACTACGGCGGCCCCAATGTGGCCAAGCCCCTGCACATCGGCCACCTGCGCTCGGCCATCATCGGTGAGAGCATGAAGCGGATTTATAAATTCTTCGGCAACAACACCATCGGCGACATTCACCTGGGAGACTGGGGGCTGCAGATGGGCCTGATCATTTCAGAGCTCCGCTCCCGCCAGCCGGATCTGTGCTACTTTGACGAGACCTTCACAGGCCCCTACCCTGCCGAAGCCCCCTTCACCCTCTCCCAGCTGGAGGAGGTCTACCCCGCCGCCTCCGCCCGGAGCAAGGCGGACCCCGCCTTCGCCCAGGAGGCCCACAAGGCCACCTTCGCCCTGCAAAACGGACGCCCCGGCTACCGGGCCCTCTGGAAGCACATTATGAACGTCTCCCTCCCGGACATCCGCCGGAACTATGACAATCTGGACGTTCACTTTGAATCCTGGCTGGGAGAGATGGACGCCCAACCCTACATTGCCCCCATGCTGGAGGACATGAAGGCCAAGGGCCTGGCCGTAGAGAGCGACGGGGCTCTGATCTTCCCCGTAGCCCGGGAGGACGACAAAAAAGAGGTTCCTCCCTGCATTCTGGTGAAGTCCGACGGGGCAACCCTTTACGACACCACGGATCTGGCCACCCTGGTTCAGCGGGAGCAGGATTTCAAGCCGGATAAGGTGCTGTATCTGGCGGATAAGCGCCAGAGCCTCCACTTTGAGCAGGTGTTCCGCGCCGCCCGCATGGCGGGAATCGTCCGCCCAGAGACGGAGCTGGAGTTCCTGGGCTTCGGCACCATGAACGGCAAGGACGGCAAGCCCTTCAAAACCAGAGCCGGCGGCGTCATGCGTCTGGAGCAGCTGATTTCCGAAATCACGGAGTATGTCCGGAAGAAGGTTGTGGAGAACCAGATTGTGGAGCCGGATGCCGTGGAGGAGACCACCCGGCGGATTGCCATGGCGGCCCTCAAGTACGGCGACCTGTCCAACCAGCCCACCAAGGACTATATCTTTGATATGGACCGCTTTGCGGCCTTTGAGGGGAACACAGGCCCCTACATTCTCTATACCATCGTCCGGGTCAAGAGCATTCTGGCAAAATACGGCGCCTGGGAGAGCCTGCCCATTCAGGCTCCCGTAAGCCCCAGTGAGAAGGCTCTGATGCTGGCAATCACCAAGCTGGCCCCCGCCCTGGAGGCCGCCTACCGGGACTCCGCCCCCAATCTGATTTGCTCCTATATCTACGAGCTGGCAGGGGCTGCGAACGGATTCTACCATGAGACCCGAATCCTCACAGAGCCTGACGAAAAGCTCCAGGCCGGCTACATCGCGCTCATCGGCCTGGCAAAGGACATTCTGGAGACCTGCATCAACCTCCTGGGCTTCCAGGCTCCGGAAAAGATGTAACCGAAAAGTCCCCTTCTCAGCTGCCGCCTCCCCAGGCGGCAGCTGTATTTTCGCTCCGGTAAGACTTTTCCTGCCCTGCCTCGTTCTCCCAGCCCTTCAGGGGGTGGAACGGAACACCTTTCATTCTCCGCCGCCACCGCTTAAAGATATCCCGGAATTTAAAAACGGGGCCACCGCTTTCGCGGTGGCCCCTTGCTGTTGGGATTGGTTTATTTGCCGAACTTCGCGCAGAAGCGCAGGACGAAGGTCGCAACCTGAGCGCGGCTTGCAGTAGCCTTGGGAGCCAGGGTATTGCCTTCCATACCGGCGACAATACCGTTCTCCACAGCCCAGATCATGGAGTCCACTGCGTACTTGCTGACGGAAGCGCTGTCCGCAAAGGCATCCAGGTTACCCTCGGCGGTCACATCCACGCCCTTGAAGGTGGCGTACCGGGCCAGGAAGGTCACCAGCTGCTCTCTCGTCACATTGGCGGAAGGAGCAAACTCGGTGTCGCTCACGCCCTTCACGATGCCGTTCTCGAAAGCCCAGGCAACCGCAGCTGCGTAGAACCGGTCGGGATCCACATCGGTGAAGGGAGTCTCCACATCCGTCTCCGGGCTGCCAGCCATACGGTACAGAATGGTAACAATCTGACCGCGGGTCAACTCAGCGTTGGGTGCGAAGATCGTGCCGGTGATGCCGACCATGATGCCTTCGGTCAGGACAAAGTCCACACCCTCATGATACCAGCGGGAGCTATCCAGATCGGAGAATGCCTTGGAGGGGCAATTGTCGCCATTGGCGGGAATGACCTTGGTCTCCTTCTCGTCGCAGTTGGCGCAGAAGCGGGCCTCCTCGCCATCATGGAAGCAATCAGCCTCCACGGTGACAACCCACTCGCCCCAGCTGTGGCCGGTGGCGGCGATGGTGCGGGTCTCGGCTGCATCGCAGTGCTTGCAGGTGCGGGTCTCCACGCCGTCCTCGGTGCAGGTGGCAGCCTTGGTGACAGTCCACTCGCCCCACTCGTGGCCGGTAGCAGGAACCAGATCCGTAAAGTAGCTGTCGCCACAGACGGAGCAGGTGTGCACGGTGTAGCCGGGCTCGGTGCAGGTGGGAGCTACAACCTTCTCCTCGTAATCGTGACCAACGGCGGGCACGGTGCGGGTCTCAGTCTCGTCGCAGCGGGCGCAGGTCCGGATTTCCGTGCCGTTCTCGGTGCAGGTGGGCGCCTTTTCGACGGTCCACTCACTCCAGTCGTGGCCCAGAGGATCGGTCACGTCGGTGATGTAGGTCTGGCCGCAGAGGGTGCAGGTGTGCAGGGTGTAGCCGCTCTCGGTGCAGGTGGGAGCCACAATCTCGGATTCGAAGGTATGACCGGTGGGCAGGACAACCTCGGTCTCGGTCTCACCGCAGACAGAGCAGGTGCGGGTCTTCTCACCGGCAGCATTGCAGGTGGGAGCCTTGGTCACAACCCAGTCGCCCCAGGTGTGTCCGGTGGCGGCAACGTAATCGCTGACATAGCTGTCGCCGCAGGCGGAGCAGGTGTAAGTGGTGTAGCCCTGGCTCTCGCAGGTGGGAGCGGTTACGGTTGCAACATAGCTGTGGCCGGTTGCGGAAACGAAGTTGTCACGATAGCTGTAGCCGCAGTCAACGCAAACATACAGATCGTAGCCTTCATTGGTGCAGGTCGGTTCCACAGTCGTCTTGGAGAAGCTGTGTCCCTTGGCGGGAATGACCCGGGTCTCGGAAACGCCGCAGCGCTGGCAGCTGCGAGTCTCGGAGCCATCCTCGGTGCAGGTAGCAGCCGTTACGGTGGCCCAGTCGCTCCAGTCGTGGCCCAGAGCCTCCAGATCCTCGCGATAGGAATCGCCGCACTTGGTGCAGGTGTAAATCTTGTAGCCGGCTTCGAGGCAGGTGGGCTCCACGGACTCCGTCACCTGGTAGTCATGGTCGCCGCCGACCTCATAGGTCAGGGTGAACTCCACGGACTCACCGGTGATACCCAGCTCGCTGTTCCGCTCCAGGGTCTCCACAGTGACGGTGGTGTCGATGTATCCGGCCTCATAGGTGAAGTTGATGGTTGCGAGGGTGGTGCCGGCGGCGATTGCCTTGGCAGTGGCGTAGTCAAAGAGAATGGTGCCGGTAGCAGCGTCCACATTGACCGCGTAGTTGGCAATCAGGGTGCCGGTGCTGGCATAGGTCAGAACGTTGGGATCATAGGTGACCTTCACGAGGCCGTTGGTCACAGCCTGATCCTCGCTGATGGTCAGGGTAACCGTGCCGTCAGCGGCAGTGGCGACGGTCTCCTGGATGGAGGCGACAGGCTCTCTGCGGATCAGCTGGCCGGAGATGGCGTTGGTGGAACCGCCAACCTGATCGGCATTGGCATTGCCGGCCATGGCAGCATTGACGGCAACCTCAATCTCAGGCAGATCCACGCCCATAGAGACAGCGGAGGAAGCGGTCACATCATCGCCTGCGCGGATGATGAACTTCTCGTTGACACTGTTGGTGGAAGCGGGCTGGGCATTGTGCAGAGCGGTGATGCCGGTGATGCCGCTGATGTTACCAACCTTGCCGCAGGTGATCTCTTCACCGGACAGATCGGCGAAGTAGAGAGAGCCGGTGGTGGAATCGGCAATCAGGAGGCCGGAGTAGTCGTCGCTGAACTCCACATAGTCCATGGACAGTGCGGTGTTGTCGTCGAACTCCATGCCAATGTTGCCAAAGGTACCACGGGACAGGATGTAGCCCACCTCATCGCCTTCCTCGGCGGTGGGATCATAGCCGGGGGTAATCTGGAAGATGTACAGACTACCGTCGGCACTGAGCGCCAGATACCGATGGGCAATGGTACCTGCGTCATAGCCGTAGGAGGCGTTGCCTTCCTTCTGCTCAAAGGAGCCGATGTAAGCAACGGCAGCCAGATCGCTGTAATAGTTCTGGGTATTCCAGCCGGTCAGCGTGCCTTCCTCATAGTCCAGCAGGAACAGGGAGGCGCCCACATTTGCGATGTAGAAGGGATAGCCAAAGGCGTCCGCGGTGTACACGGTGCCGTCCTCCGTGAAGGTGAAGGTGGTGGCAGGAGCATCCGTCACATCCAGAGGCGCATAATCGCTGGAGCAGCCGCTGCCCTGGGACTCGGCAAAGGTGGTGGCGTTGATCTTATAGATGTTGCCGTTGACGGTGCCGCCCAGATCCACGTCGGAGGTGTAGATGGCATCCGTGCCGTAGCCGCCGCCGGTCATGGCAGTCGCATCGGCCTTCTTCACAGTGGTGGTCTTGGTGCTGAGATCGATGTCAACCCAGGCGGTGCCGGACTCGGTGGTGACGAGGGCGGTGGCGGTGCCGGAGAGGGCGGTCAGAGGCTTCACGTTGACAGTCACATCAGCGGAGACATGCTCGCCGGCGGCATTCACGGCAACGGTGGTGGCCGTGATGGTGGCAGAGCCCTCACCCACTGCGGTGACGGTGCCGTTGGCATCCACCGTGGCAACGGTATCGTCGCTGGTGGTCCAGGTGAGCTCGTTGGTGGTGCCCAGGATCACCTTGGCGCCGATGGTGGCCGTGTCGTCCACATACAGATTCAGCGCAGTGGTGTTCAGGCGCAGGGTCAGGTCGGTGGCCCGGTCGTACTGATACAGGGAGACAACCGGCCAGACGTTCTCGCCGAACTGACCGATGACGGCGGGAATCAGGGACTCGGGGCTGACCGCATACATCTGAGCAGTGTCGCCTTCCTGATAGGAGGAAATCAGCAGATATCCGGTGGTCTCATCATAGACCATGGATGCGTAGGTGCCGCCGGTAACAGCGGAAACGCCGTTCAGGTCGATGCCGGTGTCACCAATCTCCTCACGGACCATGGTGTAGCTGGAGCCCTCGGTGTAGGTGAACACGGTGAGCTTGTAGAGCTTGCCGCTCTCGGTCATCATGTAGTAGAACCGGGCGGGGCAGTCGGGATATTCATAGATGATGTACACATAGTCGTAGGTACCGGAGCCGGCATAGGCGATGGTCGCCATGGGATCATCCGCGAAGTAAGTGCTGAGATCCCAGTAGCTCAGAGTACCCTCGGCGGGGTTCAGCATCTCAATCATGGCGCCGCCGTTACACAGGCCAACCATTCTTCCGAACAGACCGTCCTCAGCGGGACACGCAGCGGCGTCGGACCAGATCCAGGAGGAGGCGATGGCGCCGTAGGAGGTGGTCTCAAAGGTGTCGGGATCAATGCCGAACATGGTGCTGCCGTTGTGAACCAGCAGCTCGCCCTCATGGAGGGTGCCGGCGTAATAGGGGCCGCCGTCCGCCACTGCAGTCCAGGCAGTGAGATCATCGGTCTCGAACTCGGACCAGTGGGTGGAGCTATCCACATCATACACCAGACCGCTGAGCTTCACATTGTCAAGCTTCTCCACGGTGACGGTGCAGGTGGCGGTGAGGTGAGGCTC
>JALETK010000059.1 GCA_022781505.1 Clostridiales bacterium
ATGTTGCCCTCACGGTCGGAGGTGAGCAGGCCGGCGTGAACCAGATCCACCAGCTCGCCGTCGTAAGCCGTCTCATAGAAGAAGGGGCTGAACTTCTGGCCGAAGGTGGCGGTGGCATACACCAGAGTGTCGTTGCCAGCGGGCTCGGTGGAGACGGTGGTCTCCTCAGGAGCGGTGGTGTCGTCGACGGGAACCGTAGTCTCGGCGGTGTCGGCGGTGGGGTCTTCCGGTGCCTTGTTGCCCTGGCAGCCTGCAAACAGGGTCGCCATCATGCACAGAGCGAGCAGCAAAGACCAGAAACGCAGAGTGGTCTTTTTCATTGTGTTTCCTCCTATACAAAAATTCTATTTTCACTGCCTCAGCAGTAAAAATCAAAAGAGAAACAGGGAGGCTAGGTTGCCTCCTCCCGGGGCTCCTCCCGGGTGAGCTCCACCATGGCCGCGTCCTTGCGCATGGGGAAGATAAGGGCGGCGAAGAGGACCCGGAAAAGATCCATGGCAAAGCATCCGTAGTCCCAGCCCTGAGGGCCGCCGAAGATCAGGTAGGCCCCGCCGCACAGAGCGGCGATAATGCTGAGGATCAGGAGCATGGCTCCGCCGCCGGCGATCCGGTCGGCGATTCTGTCCCGGCGCTCCCGGGTGAAGGGGGGCTCAGCGGCTCTCATCCGGCACAGGCCGGCCCAGAGCATATATAAGGAAGGGAGCAGCACCACCATGGGAATGGTGGTGTACCAGGCCCGCATGTAGCCGCAGGCGGGAAGCAGGGTGCCCAGGGTGCAGGCGGTGGCGCCAATGACCGGGATGGGCAGACGGCGGGCCAGCCGGGCGGCTGCCTCGGGATTCTGATAAGTGAAGTAAGCCCCGCAGTAGTGGGCCTCCCTCCGGACCTTGCCTTTGGAGTTCACACGGTCCTCCAGGCGGTAATCCTTCACATATTTTTTGGATGCCAAGTAATTCACCACCAAAATGTTGGCTGTTTCAGTTCCAAACACTTTACGTTACTATAACAAACTTCCGGCGGATTATCAACTGGAAATTTCATTTTTTTGTCGTTTCTGAAAATTGTTGTGCAGTCTGTACCCAAACCCCGGTGTGCCGGGGGGCGGTTTTTGTTATGTTTTACAATTCTGTGATGGAGTTGTCAAATATCCGGCGCGAATATTTGAATAATTATTGATTACAGGCGATTTTCTTCCGATTCCGCCCAAATTCCAGAAAAAAGCCTAAAAAGTTCTGCCAATTTGTTAGCAGTATTCCAGTTTAGCTGCGCAAATTATTAGCTGAAAATACGGATTTTGGAAATCTGTCCTTGATGTACGGACAATCGCCGCCGGGGAATGTCCATTTTCGCCTCCGGCTCCGTCATATGCCACAAGACCAGAAGACGAAATTTGGCGGTTGTGACAAAGATCGGAGGCGGAGGAGGTTGGGAAATATCACCAGGGGAAGCAGCCAAATTTCCATAAGAAATTGCCCCTTGGGGACAATCGGCCCTCACCCGCCCGGGAGGGGCGGTCTTGACCGTTCCCTGTGCCGCCGTCAAGATGCGCTTGCGGGACAATGTCATGCGCTTAGGGGAAAGCCTTCATTGTACACCGCAGGGCAAGGTCAGACGTAAACCGGGCGCCCCGGATTCTGCCCGTAGGGGAGGGTCCGGAGTGCGTCTGTAGGGGAGGGTCATGACCCTCCCGGGCAGCTGCAAATCTGTTTGGCAGCCCCGTCTCAGCGGATCAGGCCCCGGCTACGCACCTGTCGGGCGGGGGTACGGCCCCGCCGGGAACTTGCAAATCTGCCTGGCAGCTCCATCCAAACCCACCAGGCCCCCGAACCTGTCATTGCGAGGAGCGCAGCGACGTGGCAATCCGTTCTCCCACAATGCGTCAGCATTGCACCGGCCGCGAGGCCGGTCATCCCCCGGGCCTCCATTGCGCCCCTGCCGGGGCGCGCAAGCCTTGCGGCTTGCAGGGGAACGGATTGCCACACCAGCGTGCGCGCTGGTTCGCAATGACAGGCTTGGGAGTGCAGTGGGGTTGGAGGCAGCGGGGAGGTTCCGGGAAGCTGACGGCGGGGGCGAGCC
>JALETK010000060.1 GCA_022781505.1 Clostridiales bacterium
ATGGGTGGGCAGACGCGCCTTGCCCGTCTGGCTGGTGATGGCGGCGGCAATGACCGTGGGCGAGTGCTTGTTGCCCACATCGTTCTGCACAATGAGAACCGGTCTTGTGCCCCCCTGCTCACTGCCCACCACCGGGCTCAGGTCTGCGTAAAAGATATCGCCCCGTTTGACATTGGAATCCATATGGCTTCACGCTCCGTGAGAAATCATTCCCGCGTCACTTCTCTTTATGTAACGCGGTTTCTGATTCTATTGTCCCACGCAGACGCCGGAATTATACCGGTTCCGCCTCACATCCTATGCCGGAGCCGGGCAAAATTACACAATGTACTGCAAAATCTCCGTCTGTTTCTTCCCATCCAGATAAATTCGGGGAATTCTCTTATTGATGCCGCAGAGGATTTCGTAGGGAATGGTGTCCAGCTGCTCCGCCAGGTCGCAGACGCTGATCACATCATCTCCCCCGGCGCCCAGGACGGTGACCTTATCCCCCACCCTGGCCCCGGGTACGTCGGTCACATCCACCATGCACATGTCCATACAGATCCGGCCCACCACAGGCACCCGGACGCCCCGGAGCAGGAAGCTGACCTGGCCGGACAGCTTCCTGGACAGGCCGTCGGCATAGCCGATGGAGACCACCGCAATGGTCCTGGGGCTGGGGGTCACATAGCTCCGGCCGTAGCTCACGGAGACCCCCGCCGGATACTGCCGGATTTGAGAGATGGTGGTACGCAGGGTGAGCAGGGGGCGCAGATCCAGCCGCCCGGCAAGTTCCGGGGCGGGGGAAATGCCGTAGGTGGCAATGCCAGGCCGGATCATATCCATGGCAAACTCCGGGTAGAGGATGGTCGCGCCGCTGTTGCAGCAGTGGCAGATTTCCGGGCGGCACTTTCTGGCCTCCAGCTCCTCCGCAAAGCTGCGGAAGGTCCGGTACTGTTCCTTTGTGAAAGCCACGTCCGCCGGGTCCAGGGAATCCGCCACGGGGAAGTGGGTGAACATGCCCTCCACAATGAGATGAGGCAGCCGCGTCACCGCCAGGAGCTCCTCCAGAACTCCCTCCTCCCGGCAGAAAAAGCCCAGCCGGGCCATGCCCGTGTCCAGCTTCAGATGCACCCGCAGGCGGCAGTCCGTGCCCACCAGCCGGGCCTCCAGCTCCCGGGCATAGGCCAGGGAGTGCACCTCCTGGCGGATCTCCATCTCCGCCATATCCCGGGCGTAAAGGGCGGGGGTGTAGCCCAGAATCAGAATGGGCAGATGAACCTCCCCCCGGCGAAGCTGCACCGCCTCCTCCAGGTTGGACACCGCCAGGAACTCCGCCCCCAGCTCCTCCAGATGATGGCTCACAGGAACCGCCCCATGGCCATAGGCGTCGGCCTTGACCACGCCCAGAAACCGGCAGCTGCCGGGCACCTGCTGCCGCAGGACCGTATAGTTATGGGTCAGATTGTCCAGCGACACATCCGCCCAGGTTCGCTTCAGTAATTTCATAGCTTACTCCGTATCCCTGTTGTATTGAAAATCCCAAATGGTGAGGGTGAGAATTCTCTGACCATTATAGCACACTTCCGAGAAAACCGGTACTCCCTTTTCTCCATCCAGCCAGGTATCTACCGTGAGGGGGTTTTCCTCAAAGGAGGTGTCCACGGTCATCCGGAGGCTCTGCTCCTCCTGGCCTGCGGCGGTGATGTAGCCGGTACGCCAGCTCTCCGCCACCACATAGGGAGCCGTCACCGGGCTGACCTTCCCATCCGCCAGGAGGTCAAAGGCCAGGGCCGTACCGGCGAAGGTGAGCTTTCCACCATCCGCCTCCACGGTTCCCGTGATTCCGGCGATGGTCTCCGGCGCCTCCACCGTGAAGGACAGGGCCCCGTCCTCCTCCGTGGTGCACGCCACCGTGAAGGTGTACACCGTATTCCCGTAATCCGCCGTGATCTCTCCACGAAAGCTGCAGCCCCCCGCCCCCTGAAGGGCGGCCCGGAAGGCCAGGGCCTCCTCCATGTGACTCTCTGCGGCCTTGCCGCAGCCGCACAGAATCACCAGCACCGGCAGCACCAACCACACCCGCATTTTTCCCATCCTTGCATCCACCTTTATTTCAGCAGTCGCGGAAGGGTCTTCACCATGTCCGAGGGCGTCATCCCATATTGGCCCATGGTCTGGGCGCACAGATCCCCCGCCCTCCCGTGAAGCCAGGCGGCGCAGGCCGCCGCCTCCAGAGGGGGAATACTCTGCCCCAAAAGGGCGGTGAGCAGCCCTGCCAGCACGTCTCCACTGCCGCCGGTGGCCATACCGGCGTTGCCGGTCCGGTTTTCATAGGCCCGCTCCCCGTCCGTCACCAGAGTTCTGTGACCCTTTCTCAGAATCACGGCTTTTAAGTCCTTTGCCAGAGCGGCAGTGTCCTCCAGCCGGTCCCCATGGCCGCCTCCCAGCCGGGCAAACTCCCCGTCGTGGGGCGTCAGTATGGTGACGCCTGTCCTTTCGCGCAGTCTATCCTTATGCGCCGCCAGGACATTTATGCCATCGGCATCCAGAACCACCGGGCACCGGGCCTTTTCCAGCACCGCCTGAACCACAGGCAAAACCCCCGGGCCCTGTCCCAGCCCCGGCCCCACCAGGCAGACGTCGCAGCGCTGAAGCCGCTCCAAAATCTCCGGAATCGCAGACGCGGAAAGGCAGCTCCCGTCATCCGGCAACGGGAAGACAATGGGCTCATCCAGCTTCACCGCCTCAATGGCGTAGATGCTCCGGGGCACCCCCAGAAACACAAGGCCGGCTCCGGACCGCACCGCCGCCCGGGCCGCCAGGGCGGCGGCACCGGTATACCCCACGCTGCCGCACAGCAAAAGGAGCCTTCCAAAGTCCCCCTTGTGCCCCCAGGGGTCCCGTTCCGGCAGGAGGCGGTGCACCGCCCGTTCATCCAAAACCCGAATCTCCATGGTTCACCTCCAGGTTTTCTTTTATCATACTCCCTTTGATAGAGCATTGCAATGGGAAAAGGGGCATTGCGCTATGCAAAAAATGCGCGAAGCCCTCCGGTGCAGCCGGAGAGGCCGGGTTCCGTATCTTTTGGGGCTTCCCTTTCAGACTGGGGGAGAGATTTTCTCCTTGACACCGTCCCCGGGACAGGCTACAATGGAAATGCGAACATTTGCACAGATTTGGAGGCGGCAGTATGGAAGATTTACTGGAGGGGCTGAACCAGGCCCAGCGGGAGGCGGTCACCTCCACAGAGGGGTTTGTCCGGGTGATCGCCGGGGCAGGCTCCGGAAAGACCCGGGCTCTGTCCCGGCGGTTCGCCTATCTTGTGAACGAGCTGGGGATTCTCCCCGGCAATATTCTCTGCGTCACCTTCACCAACAAATCCGCCAATGAAATGCGCCAGCGGATTCACAGCCTCACCGGGGACAATGACACCGGTTACATCAACACCTTCCACGGCTTCTGTGTCTCTGTCTTGCAGGAGGACAGCTACGCCGTTCAATACCCCAAAAGCTTCCTGGTGCTGGACAACTCCGACATCGACGCCATGCTGAAAATCATCTACGAGGAGCGGGGCCTGACCCTCCGGGATATGACCTTCGGCAATGCCCGGGACATGATTGAAATCCGCAAGACTCAGAAAGAGCCTTCCTATTACGAGGATATGATCACCATGTCCCTGGACACCCTCCGGGAGAAGTATGAGTGTGCCTCCTCCGCCTCCGACATCATCTTCTACGGCTATCTCTACCAGGAGAAAAAATGCTTTGGCCTGGATTACAATGACCTGATTAACTTCTCCCTCTATATTTTCCAGCGGGAGGAGGCCATCCGCCTGAAGTGGCAGAAGCGGCTGGAGTACATCATGATCGACGAGTTTCAGGACATCGATCCCCTGCAATACAAGCTCATGGAGGTGCTCTGCGGCTATCACAAGAATCTTTTCATCGTGGGCGACCCGGATCAGACCATTTACACCTGGCGGGGAGCCAACGTGCGCTTCCTGCTGGATTTTGACAAGGCCTTTCCCGGAACCAAAACCATTCTGATGATGCAGAACTACCGCTCCACCCCGGAGATTCTGGCGGTGGCCAACTCCCTCATTGCAAGCAACCATCACCGCATCAAAAAAGACCTGCTGCCCACCCTCCCGGCCGGCAGACCCGTGGTCTGTCACCACGGGGATACCACCGAGGCCGAGAGCGGCTGGATTGCGGAGCAAATCCAATCGCTCCACGAAAGCGGCGTATCCTACGGAGAGATCACCATTCTCTACCGGGCCCACTATGTCAGCCGCACGGTGGAGGAGGCCCTCCTCCGGGAGAAAATTCCATACACCATTTACAGCGGCGTCCCCTTCTTCGGCCGCATGGAGATTAAAGACGCCCTGTCCTACCTGCGGATGATTGCCTATCAGGACGATCTCTCCTTCCTCCGCATCGCAAACCTCCCCAAGCGCAATCTGGGAAAGCGGCGGATGCAGTTTCTCCGGGACTATGCCGCCGGACACGGCTGCTCCCTGTACCAGGCCCTGACCGCCTGCGTGGAGGATGAGATTTTCAAGGGCACCAGAGCCCGGCAGTTCCTGCGCCTGGTGGAGACCTTCGGCGAGAACTACGCCCAGCGGCCCATTTCGGAGCTTCTCTCCGACCTCCTGGACAAGAGCGGCTATGAGGAAATGCTCCGCACCGAGGGCAGCCAGGAGCGGCTGGACAATCTGGCGGAGCTGAAGCAATCCATCTATGAATATGAGACCACCTGCGGCGAGGAGTGCACTCTGGAGCACTATCTTGCTCACGTTGCCCTGTTCACCAACAGCGACGTGGAGGAGGCCCGGGACAAGGTGCGGCTCATGACCGTCCACACCGCCAAGGGTCTGGAATTTCCCTATGTCTTCCTGTGCGCCATGAATGAGGGCATCTTCCCCTCCCGGAAGACCAGAACCCTTCCCGGCATGGAGGAGGAGCGGCGACTGGCCTTCGTGGCCGTCACCCGGGCGGAAAAGGCATTGTACCTCTCCGAGGCGGACGGGCAGAACTTTGACGGCTCTCCCCGCTATCCCTCCCGGTTTCTTCTGGACATCGACCAGACCCTCCTGGCCTACACCCGGGAGCCCCAGCCGGGACTTCTGGCCGACGCCCGGGACTATATCCGAAGCAGTGCCCTGCGCCTTGCGGGAGAGGATGCCCCCACCGCCCTGGCCCCCGGCCGGCGGGTACGGCACAGCGTCTTCGGCCCCGGCGTCATTGTGGAGACGGACACCGACCGGGGAGCCTATGTGATTCAGTTCGACGACATGGACACCCCCCGCTCCATCTCCTTCCGGGCAAAGCTGGAGCCCTGCTGACAGGCATCTCTCATGGATGTGCCACACAATCGTCCCACAAGCCTTGTAGGGAACGGTCTTGACCAGGGGGGTGATTCGGGTTACAGATTGTCATAATTCAGGAAAGCGCGCCTCCGATGCACTGGCGCAGCAGCGCCCGAAGGCTTCTCCCGGGGAGAAGCTGTCAGCCTGTGGCTGACGGATGAGGAACGGCGAAATGTCGCAACTGGAAGGCACCTACAGTAAAAAGGAAGGGGCGTTCCTCAATTGAGAAACTGCATTCCGATTCGGAAGCTGTCGCCGTTCCTCACCTGCGCCAATGGGCCATTGTAACCTTTTGTAACCGTAATCAACACCCCTGGTCCTGGTCGTTCCCTACGGGACAGAAGCGGCTGCTTATTTTCTGCCGCCATACAGAAAGCCGCTGCATAAACGCCTATAAACCAGGCCCTGTCTCAGAAGGAAGTCCTGAGATAGGGCCTGGTTTTGATCAAAAGGTGACAACCTCTTCCTGGGGCGGCTGAGCGGGTTCCACGGAGAGGGCCGTGAGAATCGGGCCCAGTTCCCCTTTGTACAGGGAGTGCTTCTCCGCGGAGATTTTGGCGGTTACCGTAACCCAGCTTCTGGCCTTCAGCTTGGAGGCCTCCGGGTACTTGCAGGGGATGCCGCAGAATTGGATGTCCTCCACGCAGCAGGTCATGACGAACCGGCCCGGGGCAAAAATCCCCTCCCGATCCCGGCGCAGCCGGGCCACCTGCCCTTTAAAGCGGACGGTCTTTCCGGCGTACTTCTCCGGCTCCTCGGACACGTCCCGATACCACAGGCCGTAATCCGGGTCATGGATTTCAATCACGGGGGCATTCACGTCAAAGGGCAGCGGGTCCTGCACATCATCATAGGCCGAGCGGCCGTCGGTGGATTCGTAAAGAATGTCCACCCGCCGGTTCACCGCCCGGGCCAGCTTGTGCAGGGGCATGGTGTCCCCTCCCGGGGCCACCCGGTTGAAAACCACCATCTCACACCCGGAGAGCTTGTCCACCACCAGATTCCGCATGTTGGCATTGTACTGGAGAATGGTGGAGGCGTCAGCAAACATGACCTCCTGGGCCACGGCCCAGCCCTCAGGGAACCGGCGGTAGAGGTCGCCCACCAGCTTCATGCCGTTGAGCTCCGCCACAACCCGCTGGGCCTTGTATTTTTTCTGGAGGGCCAGCAGCTGCTGGGTGGTCACGGTGTCCTGATCCAGCACCTCCTGGTACACATTTTTCTTGGGGAAGGCGGACAGGTCATATTCCTCCTCCCCTTCTTCAAATACCAGAAGCAACGTCCGCTCACCGGCATTGAACCGGGGGTCCTCCAGGGTTTCCTGAATGAATTTGGTCTTTCCGGCGTCCAGGAAGCCGGTAAACACATAGACGGGAATGGGCATGGCTTACACCCCAAAGAGTCCGGCAATGGCCTTCTCGTCCAGCTTCGCGCCAATGACACACAGACGGCCGATAACCGCAGCGCCGCCGGTGCGGATGTCTACCTCGCCGGGCACATAGTCAAAGTGAATCCAGGTGCCATCCTCAGCAGCCACGATGCCCTTGGCCCGCAGAACGGTACCCATTTCGCCGCCCTCCAGCTCCTCCAGTGCGGCATGAATGGACTCCTTGGTGAACTTTCTGGGCGTCTCCACACCCCAGCTGGTGAACACCTCGTCGGCGTGGTGATGGTGATGATGGCCCTCGTGATCATGGTGGCAGCAATGGCCCTCCCCGTCATGCTCATGATGATGCTCCTCATGCTCATGATCGTGATGATGGCAGTGGCCCTCATGATCCTCTTCCTCATGGTCATGGTGATGGCAATGGCCCTCGTGCTCTTCCTCCTCATGGTCATGATGGTGGCAGCAATGGCCCTCGTGCTCCTCTTCCTCGTGATCATGATGGTGGCAGCAGTGGCCCTCGTGCTCCTCTTCCTCATGATCGTGATGGTGGCAGCAGTGGCCCTCCTCGTGCTCCTCTTCCTCAGCCAGGCGCTGAAGCTCCAGCCGGGCCAGCTCGTCGGCCAGGGTCTGCTTGTGCTCCATGGCCTCCACCAGCTGCCCGCCGGTGAGCTGGTTCCAGGGAGTGGTGACCAGGGTGGCCACGGAGTTGTGCTCCCGGATGAGATTCACGGCAGTGTCCAGCTTCTCCTGAGAGATGGAATCGGTCCGGCTGAGGACGATGGTAGAGGCGGTCTCAATCTGGTTGTTGTAGAACTCGCCAAAGTTCCGCATATACACCTTGCACTTCCCGGCGTCCGCCACGGCCACGGTGTAGCCCAGCTGCACCTGATCGTTTGTCACCTTCTTCACGGCGGCAATCACATCGCTGAGCTTGCCCACACCGGAGGGCTCAATAATCACCCGGTCCGGGGCATACTGGGAGATCACCTGCTCCAGAGCCTTTCCGAAGTCTCCCACCAGAGAGCAGCAAATACAGCCGGAGTTCATCTCCCGGATCTCAATGCCTGCCTCCTGGAGGAAGCCCCCGTCAATGCCGATCTCGCCAAACTCATTTTCAATCAGCACCAGCTTTTGCGTTCCGTAGCCCTCGGCAATCATCTTCCTGATGAGCGTGGTCTTGCCAGCGCCGAGAAATCCGGAGTATACATCAATTTTAGTCAAAAGAAAACACCTTCCATAAAATGAAATTTTCTATATTATAGCACCAAGCGTCCCAAAAGGCAACAAAGAAAAGCAGGCTGAACCTGCCCAACGGCAAATTCAGCCCACTTCTTGGGATATTCATTTGCGTTGGGCACCAAGACGCACGGTCTCCATCGGTCACCCTTCGCCTCTGTCATTACCCTGGGACAGTGCGGAACGCCTCTGACGGATAACCTCCTCCATCTGATCCAAATCCTCCGGAGTCACCTCCGCCGTTCTCAGCAACGCGGCCAGCAATTCGGGAAGGTTCGGCTGATTTTTTGTGGTTGTGCAGATGGTGCTGGCGTGATACTCTTCACAGGTAACAGCCGGCTCAAAGGTTCTGCCATAGGTCTTTCCGCTGCGTACGAAGCCAGCCTCCCGAAGTGCGCCCTTCTTCAACAGGCTGTTCAGCAAAATATGAACAGAATTAGACTTCCAGGACTTGTCCACGGACAGGTTCAGCAGCTCTGCGCGGGACAGAGGCTTTCCTGCATCCCAGAAAACATCCATAACCTCAATTTCATTGTGCGTCAAATTCATTGTCTCACCTCCTTCATATTGACAAGATACATTGTACTTCATTCTATATCACTTCGTCAAGAGAATTTTCTTAATTCTTTATGAATTTTTCCAGTATCTGGAGAATTTTATTCCCAGAGAACTTCCGATTCATACCCGACATCAGAGATTTTTTTGCAAAAAAAGCCTTCCTGCTGTCGTTTGGTCCTGTGTGCCGCCCGGAGCCTCACCCCGCCTGGCTGTTCTGGGTCCTGTACAGCTCCGCGTACAGACCTCCCTGCTTCAGGAGCTGGTCATGGGTGCCCTCCTCCTGAATCACACCGTCGGCAATGGAAACAATCCGGGAGGCAGCCCGGATGGTGCTGAGCCGGTGGGCAATGATTAAGGTAGTGCGGCCCTTGGAGAGGTTGTCAAAGGCCTTCTGAATTTTGGATTCCGTCACGGAGTCCAGGGCAGAGGTGGCCTCATCCAGAATCAGAATGGGCGGATTCTTCAGGAAAATCCGGGCGATGGCCACCCGCTGCTTCTGACCGCCGGACAAAAGGGCGCCCCGCTCCCCCACATAGGTGTCAAAGCCCTCGGGCATGGCCATAATATCCTCATAGATCTCCGCCTTCCGCGCCGCCTCGTACACCTCCTCCGGGGTGGCGTCGGGCTTGCCGTAGCGGATGTTCTCGAAGATGGTGTCGGCAAAGAGGAACACGTCCTGCTGCACAATGCCAATATTCTGATGGATGGACTTCTGCTTGATTTTCCGCACATCCACCCCATCAATCAGGATCTCACCCTGAGACACGTCATAGAATCTGGGAATCAGCTGGCACAGGGTGGATTTCCCGCCGCCGGAGGGGCCAACAATGGCCACCGTCTCCCCGGGCTGCACCTGAAGGCTCACATGATGGAGCACCGCCAGGTCTCCGTCGTAGGCAAAGGAAACGTCCTTGACGTCAATGCGGCCCCGGGCTTTTTCCAGGGTGACGGCATCGGGCGCATCCTTCTGGCTGGGCTCCGTAGCCATAATCTCCCGGAACCGGGAGAGCCCCGCAAAGCCGCTGGCAAACATCTCCGAGAAGTTGGCCAGCTTCCGCATGGGGTTGATAAAGGTGCCAATGTACAGAGAAAAGGTCAGAAGATCCACCAGGTCCATCTGATTTTTCATAATCAGCCAGCCGCCCACGGCGACCACCACCACCTGCAAGCCGCACAGGAAGAACTCCATGGTGGAATTGAACCTGGCCATAGCCTTGTGGAACTGGCGCTTGGAGGTTCTGTACTTGCCATTGGCCCGGCTGAACCGGTCATTCTCCCAGCACTCATTGGCAAAGGCCTTGGCCGTGCGGATGCCGGAGAGGGAGGATTCAATCTCCGTGTTGATGTGGCCGACCTTCTGCTTGACCTCCTTGGACACGGCGGACATGCGCTTGCGCTGAGCGGTGACCACCAGCGCAAAAATGGGAATCAACACCGCAATGACCAGGGCCAGCCGCCACTGGACGGTGAACATGACCACAAGGGCGCCCACAATGGTAATGCAGGAGGTCACCGTATCCTCCGGGCCGTGGTGGGCCAGCTCCGTAAGGTCAAACAGGTCGGAGGTCAGGCGGCTCATGAGCTGGCCGGTGCGGTTGTGATCGTAGAAGTCAAAGCCCAGCTCCTGCATGTGGGTAAATAAATCCCGGCGGATATCCGCCTCCACCCGGATGCCGAAGGTGTGCCCCCAATAGCAAATGATGTAATTCAATAAACTACGCACCAAATAGCCCAGAGCCACCAGAGCCATCACCACAAAGAAAAGCCGGAATTCCTTCGCGGGAAGCCAGTCGGACATGGCCGTTCTGGTGATCAGTGGGAACATCAGGTCAATCGCCGCCACCAGCAGGGCGCAGGTCATATCCACCAGAAACAGCCGCCGGTGGGGACGGAAGTAGGAGAAAAAGATTCTCAGGGAGCTTTTTGTCTTATAATCCTTTGTTGTCATGATTTTCCCTCACTAATTGTATTTTCCTTTTTATTATATCGCATTTTCCCAAAGATGCAAGGGCCCAAAGCCCTTGTGAATTGTGCAAAAATGGGATATAATGGAAGGCAGTCTTTCGGAGCCTCTCCGAAAAATCTTTCTCAGGAGGCACCCCCCTATGGAGCTTCTGTATTCCGACAAGGACATTGCCGTGTGCATAAAGCCTCCGGGCATCTCCTCGGAGGAGGGGCCGGAGGGTCTTCCGGCGGTTCTCCGCCAGGCCCTGGGTGGGGAGATCTTTCCCGTACACCGCCTGGATTTGAATGTGGGCGGGGTCATGGTCTACGCCAGAACCAAGGCCGCAGCCGGGCGTCTGTCCCAGGCCGTGCAGTCAGGGGCCATGGTCAAAGAGTATCTGGCCCTGGTTCATGGGCAGCCGTCGCCGCCGGAGGGCATCTGGGAGGACCTGCTCTGGAAGGACAGCCAGAAGAACAAGGTCTTTGTGGTGACGCGCCCCCGGAGGGGGGTTAAAGCCGCCAGGCTGGCCTATCGCCTCCTGGAGGCGCAGGAATCCCAATCCCTGGTTCACATCCGGCTTTATACCGGCAGAAGCCACCAAATCCGGGTGCAGTTTGCCAGCCGGGGTTATCCCCTGCTGGGCGACCACAAATACGGCAGCCGGGACCCGGCAAAGGCCCCCGCCCTGTGGTCCTTCCGCCTCACCTTCCCCCACCCAGCCACCGGTAAGGATGCCGTCTTCCAGCGCCTTCCCTCCCCGGAGGCAGGCTTCCCCGCCCTGGGGGCGGATATCCCTCCCCTCGGATAGGGCCCCAAAAAAAGTGACGGGTTTCCGCATCATCAGAAATCCGTCACTTTTTCGCTCCGCCGTTTGGGGGATAGGGCTGCTTCACATGGGTGAGGCCCACCAGATAGTCCAGGCTGACATGGTAATATTCCGCGAGCCTTACCGCCAGCTCCAGAGGAAGCGGGCGCTCTCCCCGCTCATATTTGGAGTAGAGGGACTGGTCACACAGGAGAAACCCGGCAACCTCCCGCTGGGTCAGGTCAGCGTCCTCCCGCAAATCCCGAATCCGCAGATTCATGTCGCATCACCGTTTTTAGAATACCCCAAGACAAATTACTCTGTTGACTTTTTGGACAAATTGTCCTAAAATATTCTTGAGATGTGATAACATGGAAAGCTATAAGGAACTATACTTTCAACTATTTGCCGCAGTCTCGGATGCGATAGACGCTTTAGAGGCTTCAAATCATGCTGCTGCAAGGGAACTATTGATTGCCACACAAATCAACACGGAATCTCAATATATGAACGGAGATTTTGAGGAATGGGGGCAGCCGGCCGTCATCCATCCAGTGAGCACAACGTTGTGCAATACGGACATCCTTTCCACGTTTCATTAAAAACAGGTCTCAAATCTGTTATGTCTGCGTTTTGTGCATCAGATTCATTAGGCATCTGCCTAAAACCGTCCCGTGACCTCTTATTGCGGTTTCTTCACAATTTTATGTTGTCGAATTTACACTAAGTTTGTCGATAAAAGTGTATTTTAACGTTTCGCGTCGTAAAATGAAGCCATCACATGATCATGGGAGGAAGTAGCATGAACATGACAGAGATCATTGAAAACACCCTGCGGGAGCTGGGCGTGGGTGGGAACTACATCGCCCAGCAGCGAACCGTTGCGGCTGTCCGGCTGGCCCTGGAGGATGAGGACCGGCTTCTGTACGTCACCAAGGAGATTTATTATCCGGCAGGCGAAATCTGCGGCTGTAAATGGACCGCTGTAGAGCGGAACATCCGCACGGTGGTCCAGCGGGTCTGGCGGATCAACCCCACGGGCCTGGCCCGCATGGCAGGCTATCCCCTGCCGGAGCCCCCCACTGCCTCGGACTTTGTGGAGATTCTGGCCCACTACATCCGGCACAATTATCCGGATCTGAATGTCCGGTAATGCAGGCATCCCCCCGGCGGTCACGGCGCCGGGGGGATGCCTGCTCAAATATCCCTTTTCTCCTGCTTAGTACGCTGCATCTTCTAAAAATCGACTACCGATAGCTTAAGGGCTGCAATTCTACGAACCGTAGGGGAGGGTCATGACCCTCCCGCAGTACAGAACTTCCTTTCCCGGCGCACCCGGGCGAATCCACAAAATCCTTTGGCCCCGGAACAAAACAGGCCTGGGTTGGCCCCATTTTGTTCCGGGAGGGTCACGGCTCCTTTGCCCAGCCATAGGCGCAGCGAACCGCCCGGTTCCAGCCGGCAATCTGCGCCCTGCGCTTTTCCTCCTCCAGCTCCGGCCGGAAGACCCGGTCAATGGACCAGTTCTGAACCACTTCCTCGGGGCTGCTCCAGTAGCCCACAGCCAGGCCCGCCAGATAGGCCGCGCCCATGGCCGTGGTCTCCACACACTTGGGGCGGAGCACCGGCGCTCCGATGATGTCCGCCTGGGTCTGCATCAGATAGTTGTTGGCGGAGGCTCCGCCGTCCACCTTCAAAGACGAAAGACCGATGCCCGAGTCTGCCCGCATGGCCTGGAGGACGTCCAGGGTCTGATAGGCCAGGGAGTCCAAGGTGGCACGGACAATGTGATTTTGATTCACCCCCCTGGTCAGGCCCACAATGGTTCCCCGGGCATAGGGGTCCCAGTGCGGCGCCCCAAGGCCGGTAAAGGCAGGCACCACATAGCAGCCGTTGGTATCCGGCACCTTTCTGGCCAGATACTCCGAATCCGCCGCGCTGTCAAGGATGCGGAGCTCATCCCGGAGCCACTGGATGGCGGCCCCCGCCACAAAGATGGAGCCCTCCAGGGCGTACTGCACCTTTCCCCGAAGCCCCCAGGCGATGGTGGTCACAAGACCGTTTTGGGAGAATACCGGCTTGTCCCCCGTGTTCATCAGGAGGAAGCAGCCGGTGCCATAGGTGTTCTTGGCCTCCCCGGGCCGGAAGCAGGTCTGGCCGAACAGGGCCGCCTGCTGGTCTCCCGCCGCCCCCGCAATGGGGATGGGGCCGCCGAAGAAGGCGGCGTCGGCCATGCCGTAAACCTGGCTGCTGGGCCGAACCTCCGGCAGCATGGCCCTGGGAATGTCCAGCTCCTCCAAAATCTCCTCATCCCAGGTCAGGGTGTTGATGTTGAAGAGCATGGTTCGGGAGGCGTTGGAGTAATCCGTCACATGGACCTTTCCTCCCGTCAGCTTCCAGATGAGCCAGGTCTCCACGGTGCCGAAGCACAGCTTCCCCTGCTCCGCCCGCTCCCGGGCCCCGGGCACATGCTCCAGAATCCACCGGAGCTTGGTGGCGGAGAAATAAGCGTCCAATACCAGGCCCGTCTTGGCCCGGAAGGGTTCCACCAGGCCCTTTTCCTTCAGGCTGTCGCAGTAGGACGCGGTGCGGCGGCACTGCCAGACAATGGCGCGGCACAGGGGGCGTCCGGTCTCCCGGTCCCAGACCACGGTGGTCTCCCGCTGGTTGGTAATGCCGATGGCGGCGATATCCGTGGCCGAGGCCCCCACATTCCGCATGGCCTGTCTGGCAACCTCCAGCTGGGTGGCCCAGATCTCGTCCGCGTCATGCTCCACCCAGCCGGGCTGGGGGAAATACTGGGTGAATTCCTTCTGCGCCATGCTGCAAACCTGACCGGCGTGGTCAAAGAGAATGCAGCGGTTGCTGGTGGTTCCGGCGTCCAGGGCCATGATGTACTTGGGCATAACGATCCCTCCTCCTGTTCTTGCAGGTATCATACCACCGCCGCCGGAAAAAAGCAACGCGCCCAGGGAGAGATTGGCAATTGCGCACAATTCCCCTTCCATGAATTGATCATTTCTCACAATCCCAAACCCGGCAGGCGGTTGACAGAAGGAGAAAAATCTGGTATCCTACCTCAGGATCAACTTGAAAAACAGGGGGCTTTTCCCCTTTTTATTGAACTGTCCGGAAAATCAAACGGAATGAGGAATCAAGCTATGGATGAATTGCTGGAAATGTACGAAGAGCTGGGCATCTCCCCCGGCGTCTACCACTACGGAGAAGCGGCCCTCAGGAAGCTGGAGGAGCGCTTCCGGGCCATTGACCAGGTTGCGGAGTACAACCAGGCCAAGGTGCTCCATGCCATGCAGCGCAACCGGGTCTCCGCAGCCTGCTTTGCCGCCACCACCGGCTACGGATATGACGACGTGGGCCGGGACAATCTGGAGCGGGTCTATGCCGGCGTGTTTCACACCGAGGCTGCTCTGGTGCGGCCCCAAATCACCTGCGGCACCCACGCCCTCACGGTGGCCCTGTCCGCCAATCTCCTCCCCGGAGACGAGCTGCTGTCCCCCGTTGGCCGTCCCTACGACACCTTGGAGGAGGTCATCGGCATCCGGGAGAGTCCCTGCTCTCTGAAAGAGTATGGCGTCTCCTACCGCCAGGTGGATCTTCTCCCCGACGGCAGCTTTGACTACGAGGGTATCCGCAAGGCCATTGGGGAAAAGACCAAGCTGGTGACCATCCAGCGCTCCAAGGGTTACGCCACCCGGCCCACCTTCTCCGTAAAGCAGATCGGCGAGCTGATCGCCTTCGTGAAGTCCGTGAAGCCCGGCATCATCTGCATGGTGGACAATTGCTACGGCGAGTTTGTGGAGACCCTGGAGCCCTCGGACGTGGGTGCGGACATGGTGGTAGGCTCTCTCATTAAGAATCCCGGCGGCGGTCTCGCTCCCATCGGCGGCTACATCTGCGGCACCAAGGCCTGCGTGTCCCGCTGCGCCTACCGGCTCTCCGCCCCCGGCCTGGGCCAGGAGGTGGGCGCAAACCTGGGACTCATGCCCGCTCTGTACCAGGGCCTGTTCCTGGCTCCCACGGTGGTGGCCGGAGCGGAAAAGGGCGCCATCTTCGCCGCCAATCTGTATGAGCCCCTGGGGTTCCCGTGCGTTCCCAACGCCACAGAGTCCCGGCACGACATCATCCAGGCTGTGACTCTGGGCAGCGAGGAGGCTATGCTGGCCTTCTGCAGAGGCATCCAGGCCGCCGCTCCCGTGGACAGCTTCGCCACTCCCATGCCCTGGGATATGCCGGGCTACGACAGCCAGGTGATCATGGCCGCAGGAGCCTTTGTCCAGGGCTCCTCCATCGAGCTGTCCGCCGATGGCCCCATCCGTCCCCCCTACGCCGTGTACTTCCAGGGGGGCCTCACCTGGTGCCACGCCAAGCTGGGCATCCTCATGAGCTTGCAGAAGCTCTGCGACGCGGGAATTGTACACCTGTAATTTAACCCCCCCGGGAAGCCGCAGGCTCCCCGGGGGGGTTCTCACTTATTCCCAGTGTGCAACCAGGGTCAGGCTCTCCCGCACCTTGCTGGAGGCAGTCACCTGAACCCCGTCTCTGGTAAACCAGCCGGCAAAGATCGGGCTGCTCCCCTCCGCCATGGCAGAGGCATTCGCCGGGTCTCTCCAGACCGGATTGGGAAGGGAGCCGTATGTACCGCCCTTCACATAATATCCCACATCGTCTGTATATTTATCCGTCAGGAGGCTTCCGTTCCCGGTGTACCGCACATAACAATAATACGGGTGATCGCTGTCCGTGGCCGTATAGTCATCATACAGGAAGATGAGCGCTTCCTTCATCCGCCGCTCACAGGTACCCGGTGTGACACTTCCGGCCACCCGGCACCAGACGCCCATGCCCCAGACCAGGCCCAGATCCGTCTGCTGGGAGGCAGGGGCCTCCAGCCAATTGGTCAGTATATATCCCCCCGTTGTCCAAAGCGCACCTAAGTTAAAGGTAAAGCTCACCAGTGCGTCAAACTGTCCCTGGGTAAAGCTGAGGCCGTGCTTGGTCTCATACCGCTCTACGGACTGCTCGTAATCCTCCGCCAGCGCTTTTCTCAGGAGGCGGTCCGCTTCCTCCTCGGTAATGCCATCCCAGTAAAAGTCCGGCACATCCGACCCGTCCCGCAGGGTTCCGCACCTGGTTCCATAGCCAACTGTCCACTGGGAGTAATCCCAATAGGGCGTCGAAGAGAAGCCCTCTCTGCTCTTGATAAACGCAATGATCTCCCCACTGGAGCGGTTCTCCTGATCGATAGATCCCTTTTCCAGCAGGCAATTCATCCGGTTGAGAAAGGTAGCCACCTGAGCCCGGGTGGAGAAGCTCCGGGGCTCCAGCCTGGGGCTCTCACCGGCGGCATTGGTTCCCTTCACAAGGCCCACCCTAATGGCCCAGGCCATGGCCGCTTTCGCGTAGTTGGAGACAGCGTTGTAATCCACATACCCGGTGAGGTCAGCCGGCTCCTGGGCCAGATTTCCAATATACTCCACATAATACCGGTAGAAAATCACTGCAATCTGCTCTCTTGTCACCGGGTCCTTGGGCCGGAATTCCAAATCGGTGACCCCCTTGACAATGCCCCTTCCGGAGGCCCAGGTCACTGCGTCGGAATAATACCGCCCCTCGGGCACATCGGCAAAGCCGGAGGAACCGGAGACCTCCCGCTCCCCATCCAGGCGGTACAGAACCGTCACCAGCTCTCCCCGGGTAAGTGTGCCGGAGGGAACAAAGGTGGTGGCCGTAACTCCCTTCATAAGCCCTGCCTCATAGGCAAACAACACGTCCTCATAGAACCAGTTCCCGGTATGTACGTCCGTAAAGGGCAGCGTAGAGGCGGTGCCCGCCGTCTGCGCCTGAATGACTGCCGTGCCCTCCCGGAGGGCAGACACACCTAAGCCGCTGGGCATGGGCACAATGGTATCCTCCTCCGTACTGGTAATGGGGACAGCATACACCGGACCGGCTGTCAAAGCGGTAATCCCAATGGACAGCAATAGCAAAACAGACAACAGTCGTTTCATAGCGATGCTCCTTTTTTACAGAATTCTGGTAACACCGCAATTGTAACAAATTGTAACAAATATGTCAATGGGCCACATAAGGTATTTTCTGGAAATTTTTCCCGGCAATGAAGCGAAGCACACAGGTTATGCGGCAAAGGGGATCTCGCCGGAATCCCCTTTGCCATACCTCTCTGTTTCGGGTTTATTGTTCCTTATTAAGTCGCGTTTTCTCCCGAATCCAGTCCAGCACATCCTGCCAGACCTGCTCTTTCTCCAGGTCGTTGAGAATCTCATGGCGGCTGTTGGGATAGAGCCTCAGGCTCACATCGGCGAGGCCTGCCTTTCGGAACGCTTCGGCGCTTTGCCGGACCCCCTTGCCGTAATTGCCCACCGGGTCCTGCGTCCCGGCAATGAAGAGCACCGGCAGGTCCTTTTTCATGCTCTCCAGGTTCTCCCGGCGCTGATTCATGGCAATGCCCGAGAGCATGTCCCGGTCCAATCCGGCGGTCTCCTCAAAGCCGCACAGAGGGTCTGCCACATAGGCGTCAATCACCGCCCTGTCGCCGCAGACCCAGTCGAAGGGCGTCTTTGGATTTTGAATGTTCCGGTTGTAGCCGCCGAAAATCAGGTTGCGCAGAGAGGCGCTGACTTCCCGCTCCCCAGCGGTTTTGCAGACGGCCCGGCACAGGACAAGTCCCCCCTTCAGCAGGAGGGCAGGCTGCCAGGCGGTGCCGCAGATGATCGCCCCGTCAATGCCGCTGTCCGGATGGCGATACAGCAGCGTTCTTGTGAGGAAGGAGCCCATGGAGTGCCCCAGGAGCACATAGGGCACATTGGGAAACTCCCGCCGGGTCTTTTCCAGAAGGCCAAAGGTGTCATCCACCGCCGCCGTCCAACCTCCGTAAAAATAGCCCAGGGGATCTCCGGGCGCCAGGGAGCCTCCATGGCCCATATGATCCTCCGCCGTCACCAGAATCCCCTGCTCATTGAGAAACCGGGCAAAGGGTGCATACCGCTGGGCGTACTCGGCAATGCCATGGACGATCTGCACCACAGCCCTGGGCTCTCCCTCCGGCTCCCACCGGACGCAGTGGATTTTTCCCTTTCCGTGAGAGGGCAGGAAAAACTCCTTCATGGCTCCACCACCTCAAATCCGGCATCCCCGATCGCCTGCTTCACCGCCACGGGGTCAAAGGTCCCTGTCACATCCACGCACTTTTCCGCCAGATCCGCCCGGGCCTCCAGAACCCCGGGCACTCCCTTGCAGGCCTTCTCCACACTGGCCTTGCAGTGGGGGCACATCATACCGGACACCTGAATTTTCATAGCCATTCTCCTTTTTGGTTTGTATATTATCATTATACCGGCGCCGTTCTCTTCTGTAAAGGCGGTTTTTCCCAGATTTCTAAAAATGGTCAGAGAAAAAGCGCCGGAATGAGGCATACTATCCAGGGAAACCAACAAAAGGAGCTGTGATTCTATGGAACTGAAAGGAAGCAAAACCGAGGCCAACCTCCTGGCCGCCTTTGCCGGGGAGGCCCAGGCCTACACCAAGTACCTCTATTACGCGGACAAGGCCCGGCAGGACGGCTATGAGCAAATCGGAAATTTGTTCCGGGAGACCGCCGAAAATGAAAAGGCCCACGCAAAAATCTGGTTCAAGCTACTGAATCAGGATGCCATCCCAGGCACCGCCGAAAATCTGAAGGACGCCGCCGCAGGCGAAAACTACGAGTGGACGGACATGTACGCCGGCTTTGCCCAGGACGCCCGGACCGAGGGCTTCACCAAAATCGCATATCTTTTTGAAGCCGTCGCCAAAATTGAGAAGGGCCACGAGGATCGCTACCGCAAGCTCCTGTCCAACCTGGAGGGAGGTTTGGTGTTCAGCCGGGAGGGCGATCAGATCTGGCAGTGCGTCAATTGCGGCCATATTTTCATCGGAAAATCCGCCCCGGAAAAGTGCCCCGTCTGCGGTCATCCCAAGGGTTATTTTCAAATCAAAGCGGAAAACTTCTGATCTTTTCCCGGGGACCGGCTTCATCCGGCCCCCGGGAAAATTCCGCCTAGTTTTCCAATGTCCACTTCACAAACGGCGGCGAATGTGGTATGATAAAGTTACATATCAGCTTCTGTTCCCTACCCGACTCACCATATGACGAAATGAGGTAATACAGGATGACCAGGACACAAATCGAGCTCTCCCAGCAGCGGGTGAGCGCCCTGAACGCCGGGTTCCGGCAGAACTTTGGCTGCCTGCCCAGCTGCTACTTCTCCGCCCCCGGCCGCACGGAGATCGGTGGAAATCACACGGATCACCAGCGGGGCCGGGTTCTCGCAGCCGCCGTGAATCTGGATACCCAGGCCGCCGTCCGTCCAAACGGCACCACCGCCATCAGAGTCGTGTCCAAGGGCTACCCCATGAGCCAGGTGGATGTGACGGAGCTGACCCCCAGGCCGGAGGAGGTCAACACCACCCCTGCCCTGATTCGGGGCGTCGCCGCCCGGTTCCGGCAGCTGGGCTGCGATGTGGGCGGCTTCGATGCCTACATAGAATCCACGGTGCTCCCGGGCTCCGGCCTCAGCTCTTCCGCCGCCTTTGAGGTGCTCATTGGCGTCATTATCAACTGCCTGTTCTTCCAAGAGAAGGCCACTCAGCCGGAGATTGCCCAGATCGGTCAATACGCCGAGAATGTGTTCTTCGGAAAGCCCTGCGGTCTGATGGATCAGACCGCCTCCGCCGTGGGCGGCCTGGTGGCCATCGACTTTGCGGACAAGGAGCATCCGCTCATCCGCCCGGTGGACTTCGACTTCTCCGCCACCGGCCACGCTCTTTGTATCATTGATTCTCAGGCGGATCACGCGGACCTCACCGATGAGTACGCCGCCATCCCCGCCGAGCTGAAGAGCATTTGCGCCTGCTTTGGAAAAGAGGTGCTCACCCAGGTGGACGAGGCCGCTTTCTATGAGGCCCTCCCCACCCTCCGGGCCAAGTGCGGAGACCGGGCCGTTCTCCGGGCCGTTCATGTGTTCAGTGAAAATCGCCGGGTGACCCGGCAGGCGGCGTGTTTGGAGCGGGGAGATTTCCAGGGGTTCCTGGATCTCATCCGGGAGAGCGGCTATTCCTCTTATATGTACCTGCAAAACGTGGTTCCCGCAGGCTATGTTTCCCACCAGTCCATGGCCGTGGCCCTGAGCCTGTGCCAGCATTATCTGGGTGGAAAGGGCGCCTTCCGCGTCCACGGCGGCGGCTTCGCCGGCACCGTACAGGCCTTCGTGCCCTTTGAGCTTCTGGACGGCTTCCGGGCCGGCATCGACGCCGCCCTGGGAGAGGGTGCCTGCCACATCCTGTCCATCCGTCCCCAGGGCGGCGTGATGGCCGTTCCCCAGGGATAATTCCTTCGTGTCAGGAGTGTTACATATGAAAATTGAAACCTGTATTGACTCTCTCATTGCCTACGCCTTAAGCTGTGGCCTGGCCCAGCCGGAGGATCAAATGGTTCTCCGGAACCGGCTGCTGGAGGCCCTGAAGCTGGACGAATACCGCCCCGCCGGAGAACCCCAAATGGATCATCTGGAGGCGATTCTGGCCGGTATCCTGGACTACGCCTGTGCCAATGGGCTCTGCGAGAACAACATCACCGCCCGGGACCTGTTCGACACCAAAATGATGGGTCTTCTCACCCCCATGCCCCGGGAGGTCATTGCCGCTTTCCGGGAGCGCTTCGCCCAATCCCCGGAGGCCGCCACGGATTATTATTACAAGCTCAGCTGTGATACCGACTATATCCGCCGCTACCGCATCGCCCGGGACATGCGCTGGAAATATGACTCGGAGTACGGAGCGCTGGATATCACCATCAACCTGAGCAAGCCCGAGAAGGACCCCAAAGCCATCGCCGCCGCCCGGAACGCCCCCCAGTCCAGCTATCCCAAGTGCCAGCTGTGCGCCGAGAACGAGGGGTATGCCGGCCGCATGAACCATCCCGCCCGGCAGAACCACCGGATCATCCCCATCACCGTGGCCGGTGCGGACTGGTATCTGCAGTACTCCCCTTACGTCTACTATAACGAGCATTGCATCGTCTTCAATAAACTCCACACCCCCATGAAGATCGACCGCTCCGCTTTTGAAAAGCTCCTGGACTTTGTCCGGGTCTTCCCGCACTATTTCGTGGGCTCCAACGCGGATCTTCCCATCGTGGGCGGCTCCATTCTGAGCCATGAGCATTTCCAAGGCGGCCACTATACCTTTGCCATGGAGCGGGCCCCCGTCATCCGGCAGCTGACCTTTGGCGGCTTCGAGGATATTACAGCGGGAATCGTCAAATGGCCCATGAGCGTCATTCGTCTGGACGGCAGCGACCCTGCCCGTCTGGCAGACCTGGCAGAGAAGATTCTGAATTGCTGGAGAGGCTACTCCGACCCCGCCTGCACCGTCTTCGCGGAAACGGAAGGCGTCCCCCACAATACCATCACCCCCATTGCCCGCCGCCGGGGCAAGCTTTACGAGCTGGACCTGGTGCTGCGGAACAACCTCACCACGGAAGAGCATCCCCTGGGCGTGTTTCACCCCCATGCCGACAAACACCATATTAAAAAGGAGAATATCGGCCTCATCGAGGTCATGGGCCTGGCCGTCCTCCCCAGCCGCCTGAAGGGCGAGCTCACCGCCCTGGCAGAGGCCATGGTCTCCGGCTCCGACATTCGCCGGGATTCCGTCCTCTCCAAGCACGCCGACTGGGTGGATGCCCTGAAAACCCGCCACACCTTCACCGCCGAAAACGCCATGGACATCCTCCTCCAGGAGACCGGCAGGGTCTTCACCCAGGTGCTGGAGGACGCCGGCGTATACAAAAACACCCCCGCCGGAATGGAGGGCTTCCTCCGCTTCGCCTCGGCGGTAAACGGCTAACCCCTCCCCCACCATTTCGCCCGGCCTGATCATTCCGGCTCCCCCCAATGATCAGGCCGGCACTTTTCCCACCGATCTTCAAAAAATCTCTTGACACCGAAGCAAAAAAAACGTATAATATTTTCCGTGCCTGAGGCACAACCACCTGGGCCCGTAGCGCAGCTGGGAG
>JALETK010000075.1 GCA_022781505.1 Clostridiales bacterium
ACCGTGGAGCAGTTTGACGCCGCCGGTATCCCCGTCTACCAGGCGAAGGGCACCATCGTCTCCGGCCGCCCGGAGGTCATGGACGACGTCTACGAGGACATCCGCAACCTGGGCAAGATCTTCAAGGTGGAAGAGAAGGCCGACGCCCTGATCGCGGCGATGAAGGGCGAGATTGACCAGGTGCAGGAGGCCCTCTCCTCCGTGGAAGAGCCCCTGAAGGTTCTGGTCATTGACAGCCTGGACGGAAACGAAATCTTCACCGCCAGCAACGCCCTGGAGTCCGAGCTGATCCGGCTGGCCGGTGGGCAGAACATCGCCCCCGACATGGGCAAAAACTGGGCCACCATCAGTATGGAGGTTGCCACGGACGCCAACCCCGACATCATTGTGTTCAACGTCTACGAGGACACCACCCTGGAGGAGAAAATCGCCGCCGCTGAGGCCGTGGACGCCCTGCGGGACACGGGTGCCGTGAAAAACAAGCGCTATGTGGGCATTCCCCTGACCAGCGTCCATGAGAGCATCCGCACCGCGGACACCGTGCGGTACCTGGCAGAGAATTTCTATCCGGAGCTCTTCCAGTAACCCTTTCCGCCCATGAAGAAGCTGCATAGAAAGAGCGCGTTCATCGCGGCGGTGATCCTTCTGATTCTGGCCCTTGGAGTCATCGCTGCAGTGACCATTGCCGTGGGGCCGGTTCCGGTGCCCCTGAAAAGCGTAATCGCCATTTTGAAAGACCGCCTCCTGGGCACCACAACGGCGGGAGCCTACTCCCAGTCCCAATTTCACATCATCTGGAACATTCGGATGCCCCGCATTCTGATGGCCATTGTGGCCGGGTCCGGGCTGGCGGTCTCCGGAGCCGTGATGCAGGCCATTGTGCGCAATCCCATTGCGGACCCCTATGTTCTGGGCGTGTCCTCCGGCGCCTCCACCGGCGCGGCAATCGCCCTGCTCCTGCCCTCCGCCCTTTTGTTCCACGGGGGCGTCTCCGTCACCGCCATGGCCTTTTTGGGCGCCATGGGAGCGTCGGTGGCCGTCTACACCCTGGCCTACTCCAGGGAGAGCCGGTCCATCAACCCCACCTCCCTGATTCTGGCGGGCACGGCAGTGGCCGCGATTCTGGGCGCGGTCACCAACCTTCTGGTCTTCCTGGCCCGGAGCAAGGACAGCATCTCCAGCATCTATTACTGGCAGATGGGAAGCCTGGCCTCCAGTCAGTGGGCAGATCTCCCCATCCCCCTTCTGATCGTGGCCCTGGGGGAGGCCGTCACGCTGCTGTACACCAAAAAAATGAACCTGCTCATGATCGGCGAGGAGGACGCCTGCGCCCTGGGCCTCAACATCCGGGCCGTGCGCCTGGTGCTCATGGGGTGCAGCTCCCTGATGGTGGCGGCCATTGTGTCGGACACCGGCATCATCGGCTTTGTGGGTCTGATGGTTCCCCACATTGTGCGCCTGTTTGTGGGGAGTGACAACACCAGGGTGGTGCCTCTCAGCGCCCTGGCGGGATCCATCTTCCTCATTTTGGCGGACACGGTGGCGAGAACCGTCTTCGGCTCCACAGAGCTGCCCATCGGAATTGTGACCGCCTTCACCGGCGCCCCCTTCTTCCTCTATCTGATGGGAAAGAAAAAGTATACCTTTGGGGGAAAGAACTGATGGAGCTCTCCTTTGAACAGATCAACGTGACCCTGGGAAAAAAGCCCATTTTGAAGGATGTGGACGTCTGTGTAGCGGACGGAAAAATCACCGGAATCATCGGCCCCAACGGAAGCGGCAAGTCCACATTGATCAAGACTCTCTTCGGCATCGTCAAGTACCGCTCCGGGCGCATTCTCATAGACGGAACCCCCGCAGGCAGCTACCCCAGAGCCTTCATTGCCCAGAACATCGGCTACATCAGCCAGGAGACCTCCTGCCCCTTTGACTTCACGGCCAGGGAGATGGTCGCCATGGGTCTGTACCCCCACGCCAAAAAATACCGGGGCGCCACCCGGGAGGCCATTGTCATGGATGCCATGGAGCAGACCGGCATTGCCCATCTGGCGGACAGGAGCTTTTTGTCCCTGTCCGGGGGTGAATAAAAGTCCGTCATCCTGACCCGGGCCATCGCCCAGCAGGCGGAGACCCTGGTTCTGGATGAGCCCACCAATCACCTGGACATCCGCCACCAGCTGTTCATTCTGGAGTTTCTGCGGCAGAAGCGGTTTACCAGCCTGATTGCCCTCCATGACCTGAACTTTGCGTGCATGTACTGCGACGCCCTGTTTCTCCTGAATCAGGGAACGGTGGTGGCCCATGGGACGCCTCTGGAGGTTCTCACAGCCGAAAACGTGAAGCAGGTCTTCGGGGTCAACGGCTGCGCCCAGCTCCTCCCCCAGGGAGAATGCCGGTTCTTCCTGGAAAACGCCAATCTTTAATGTGCAGCTTAGAAAACGGCCCCGGGACGGTTCACCGTCCCGGGGTTCCTTTCATTCCGTTTTGATCTCACCGAATTTGGCTTCGTATTCCCGCACATACTGCTCCAGGGCAAAGGCAATCTCCTTATTGGCAGACCGCTTGTTTTGCACCGCAATTTGCTTCACCTTGTCCAGAAGCTCCTCGGAAATCCGCAGGGAAAAGGGTGTGTAATAATTGGCCATTTTGATCACCCGTCTCATTTGATGCACCGATTATATCATTTCACTTTGAAGTCATAAGAATTCGTTTTGACATCAGAATGATATTGCTATATAATGGGACAGGAGGTGAGTAAAATGATTTCCTATAAGAAGCTATACACAACTCTGTTCAACCATGTTACCGATGCCATTGACCAACTGGATGCCATGAATTACAGTGGGGCCAGGGAACTTCTGGTGAAAGGTCAGCAAATGAGTGAGGCTTTGTACATCAACGGCGGGAGAACGTCTGCATCGGATGACTATCCACAACCGAAGCATTGACAGTGTTCCAAAATCTGCGAAATTCAGGTGGCCAAATTGTCCCAATTGCTGCTGGCCCCAGCCCACCTTATCTGCGCCCGAGCGTCCAACTATCCAGCCGTCTCCCCGCCGCCGGATATCTGCTGCATCCAGCCTCTCCGGCGGAAGACGGCCAGGGAGATGGCGAACCGGACGCACTCCTCCAGGGACAGGAGGAAGTACACATAGGGGACGGTGAGCTTCCACACAAATGCGGCCAGGAGGCCCAGGGGGACGCCGAAAACCCAGGTTCCGATCAGGTCAATCCACATCACCGCCCGGGTTCTGCCGCCGCTGCGGAGGATGCCGCCCCCCAGAATCATATTCTGAACCTTAAACGGGGCGATGAGGGCATAGGCCGTGAGAATCTGGCCCGTGAGGCGCTTCACCTCCGGCTCCACCCGGTAGATGGACAGATACGCCGGTTTGCACACCAGCAGCAGAAGAGACAGGGCGGCGGAGCCCCAGAGGCCATACCACATAAGCCGCCTGGAGGCCCCATAGGCCCCCTCAAAATCCCGTCCTCCCAGGATTTTTCCCACCAGGATACCCGCAGCCTGGGACAGGCCGCACAGGGCGCCGATCATCAGGCTTTGCACCGGATTGATCAGGGTCATGGCAGCGCTGGACTGGGTGCCCAGGTGGCCGTAAATCACCGCGTAGGCGTTTTCCCCCAGGCTCCACAGGAGCTCGCAAACCAGCACCGGCAGGAGCATGGCGGCAAACTGCCCCCAACGGAAGGCGCCTGCCGCCGGAACCCGCTGCCGCCTGCCGCCCGTTCTGAAGTACAGTCCCAGGGAGACCGCCAGATTCGCCCCCTGGGAGATGAGGGTTGCAATGGCCGCGCCCCGGACGCCCATGGGTGAAACGCCCAGCTTTCCGAAAATCAGCACATAGTTGAGGCCCGTGTTCAAACCGGCTGCGGCCAGACTGGCGTAAAGGGGCAGGGAGGCCCGGTCGGTACACCGGAACACCGTGGCCAGCATGGTGCTCCCCGCCACGGGAAGGAAGGTGCCCGCCATCAGGAACAGATACGCCGCCCCCAGCTGCCGGGTCTCCGGGTCGCGGGTGTACAGGCCCATAATGGAGCCCGGGCACACCAGGCACAAAAGGGTGAAAATTCCCCCCAGCCCCGAGGCCAGGGTCAGGTTCACCCGGAAGCTGCGGCGGGTTTCCCCGGGGTTGTTCTGCCCCAGATACTGGGCCATCATGATACCCGCCACCGTGGCGATGGCGGAGACCATCACAGAAAAGATGGAGGTAAATTTCCCCGCCAGACCAATGGCCGACACGCTGGCGCTGCCCAGCTGCCCAATCATCACCTGATCCACCACGCTGAAGGAGGACTGCAGCATAGACTGCAGCGCCACAGGGACGGCGATTGCGCACACCGTCCGAAAGAAGCTCTTTTCCCATTTCATAGAACTGCCCCCTGGTTTTTTCTTTATTGTAAGGGACAGATCTCCTTTTTTCAAAGGTTAAACGTGTAACCATGCACAAAAAACAATGTCTATAATTATGCAAAATGCACAGAGCGGGTCCCGTGGTACATCTGTGAGGGAGAATCATGACCCAATATCACGAACTTCAGCGTGCATGGTAGGACGGCTGTCTGTCCCCCGCCGGACACCTGCAAATCTGATAGGGTACCCTCGTCCCCCCGTCCCCGAATCTGTCATTGCGAGAAGCGCAGCGACGTGGCAATCCGTTCCCCGCAATCATCATGTGTTCTCTCACCACGATAAATGAAAGGCCCCGATTGTCATTCTGAGGCGCAGCCGAAGGATCTCATGTACCCACCACCTATGTTGGAACCCTCCTGCGCGAGATCCTTCGCTTTTGGCTCAGGATGACAATCGGGCTTACGTCTCAGGATGACAACAGGGCTCCTGCCCCGGGGCGGCGGTGCTCTCCCGTTCGATCAGGGTCACCGGGAGGCAGACCACCGAGCCAGGGTCCTCCTGGGCCCGGAGGCGGATCAGCTTCTCCATGGCGGTTTTGGCCCGGAGGGCGCCGTCCTGCCGGACAGAGGTGAGGGTTGGATACAGCTGGCTTGCCACCGGCGTGTCGTCAAAGCCGGCCACGGAGATCTCCCCGGGCACCCGGACCCCGTGCTCCTGGAGGAAGCGAATGAGCTCCACGGCATAGTAGTCCGACACGGCAAAGATGGCGGTGTACCGCCGCAGCGCCTCCAGCCTTGCCTCATAAAACGGCAGCCGTTTGGCGGCTGTCATGGGAATCTCCAGAAAATCCCCGGGAACCGGGCCAAGCCCCGCCCGGAAGCCCCGATACCGCTCCCAGTCCACCCCGGAGCGGTTGTCGCTGATGCACAGGGCCCGGCGGTGTCCCAGGCTCCGGAACAGCTCCCCCACCAGACGGCCGCCGCCGAAGTTGTCAATGCACAGGTTGCAGATCCGCTCCACCGCATCCGTATCCCCGTCATAGACCACAAAGGGAATCCGCATGTGCTGCCGCAGCCAGACATAATCCTGCCGGCAGAAGCCAATGAGCACCAGTCCCTCCAGGTTCCACATGGAGGAGAAGCGGATGATCTCCTGGGCCTGGGCGGCGGTTTTCACCATCATGAATTTCCCATGCCCCTCAATCTCCAGGGAGAGGTAATTGAGAGAGGAGGCGATAAAGGCATCCTCCAGGGGGTGGCCCTCGTATTTCTCATGGGGATTGATCACCACCCCAATGATGCCGGAGCGGTTCTGGGCCAGAAGAATCCCCGCCATATTGGGGATGTACTCCCGCTCCTCCAGCAGAGCCTGCACCCTGCGGACGGTCTCATCGGACACCTTCCCGGTCTTCCCGTGAATCACATTGGAGACCGTGGCCGTGCTGAGGCCCAGCTCCTGGGCGATGTCGCTGATCCGGACTCTTCCGCTTTCCATAATGCTCCCTCCGTATTCAAAAAATCCGCGGATTTTTGTTACAATCTGGGGAATCTGTCTGTTGTAATCTGAACTTCATTTCATTATAATGAAACCGAACTGTGCTTGTCAACCCGCCGGGGCACAGGAAATGTGGAAGAAAGGAAGAAACCCTGTATGAACGAAGTTAAAAAGCCGAAGAAACCGCTGATATATTATTACGGAATTGTGCTTTTGGTGGTCTTTCTGTTTAACCTTCTGGTTATGCCCAGGGTGTTGCAGCGGCAGATTATCGAGACGGACTACGGCACCTTCCTGGACATGATCGACGGGAAGGACATCGGCAAAGTGGAGGTTCAGCAGAATCAAATTCTGTTCACGAACAAGGACGGCACGGCCATCTACAAGACCGGCCTCATGAACGATCCCCAGCTGGTGGACCGGCTCCACAGCGCCGGAGCCCAGTTTACCCAGGAAATTGTGGAGGAGGAGTCTCCCCTGCTCTCCTTCCTGCTGACCTGGATTTTGCCCATGGTGATTTTCATTCTCCTGGGTCAGTTCCTGGCCAAGAAGCTCATGGACCGGGCCGGGGGCGCCAACTCCATGGCCTTCAACATGGGCAAGAGCAATGCCAAGGTGTATGTGAAATCCTCCGGCGGCATCAAGTTCTCCGACGTGGCGGGAGAGGACGAGGCCAAGGAGAATCTGACGGAGATTGTGGACTATCTCCACAATCCCGGCAAGTACCAGGAAATCGGCGCCTCCATGCCCAAGGGCATTTTGCTGGTGGGCCCTCCGGGAACCGGCAAGACCATGCTGGCCAAGGCCGTGGCCGGTGAGGCGGACGTGCCCTTCTTCTCCATGTCCGGCTCGGAGTTTGTGGAGATGTTCGTGGGCATGGGCGCCTCCAAGGTCCGGGATCTGTTCAAGCAGGCCAAGGAGAAGGCCCCCTGCATTGTGTTCATTGACGAAATCGACGCCATCGGCCAGAAGCGCAGCAGCGGCGGCATGGGCGGAAACGATGAGCGGGAGCAGACCCTCAACCAGCTGCTCACGGAAATGGACGGCTTCGAGGGCAACAGCGGCGTGATTATCCTGGCCGCCACCAACCGGCCGGAGTCCCTGGACGCCGCCCTGACCCGCCCGGGCCGGTTTGACCGGCGGGTACCCGTGGAGCTGCCGGATCTCCGGGGCCGGGAGGAGATTCTCCGGGTGCACGCCAGGAAAATCCGGGTGGCCGAGGATGTGGACTTCTCCAAAATTGCCCGTATGGCCTCCGGCGCTTCCGGCGCGGAGCTGGCCAACATCGTCAACGAGGCCGCCCTCCGGGCCGTCCGGGCCGGGCGGAAGTTCGCCACCCAGTCCGACCTGGAGGAGAGCATTGAGGTGGTCATCGCCGGGTACCAGAAGAAGAACGCCATTCTCACCGACCGGGAGAAGCTGGTGGTGGCCTACCACGAGATCGGCCACGCCCTGGTGGCCGCCCGGCAGACCAACTCCGCCCCGGTGCAAAAAATCACCATCGTCCCCCGCACCTCCGGGGCCCTGGGCTACACCATGCAGGTGGAGGAGGGAAATCACTACCTCATGACCAAGGAGGAGCTGGAGAACAAAATCGCCACCATCACCGGCGGCCGGGCCGCGGAGGAAGTGGTGTTCCACTCCGTCAGCACCGGCGCCTCCAACGACATTGAGCAGGCCACAAAAATCGCCCGGGCCATGCTGACCCAGTACGGCATGAGCCGGGACTTCGACATGGTGGCCCTGGAGACTGTCAGCAACCAGTATCTGGGAGGCGACACCTCCCTGGCCTGCTCCCCGGAGCTCCAGGCCAAGATTGACTACCAGGTGATCGACCTGGTGCGGACCCAGCACGAGAAGGCCAAGGGCATTCTGACGGAGAACCGGGCGGCCCTGGACAATCTGGCAAAGTATCTTTATGAAAAGGAGACCATCACCGGAGAGGAGTTCATGGAGATTCTGAACCGGCAGCGGGGAAACGTACAATGAAAGCCAAGGTAAAAGAAGCCTTCTCCCTGCGCCGGGACACGGCGGGCTATGAGGAGATCCGGGAGCGGATGGTGAGCGGCGGCAGCGTCACCGGCACCAACCTGTGCATTTTGATGCTGGCCATTCTGATTGCCTCCATCGGTCTCAATATGAATTCCACGGCGGTAATCATCGGAGCCATGCTGATCTCCCCGCTCATGGGGAGCATTCAGGCCATGGCCTACGGCGTCGCCACGGCGGACGCGCCGCTCCTGCGGAAATCCTCCGTGGGGCTGCTGTTCCAGATTATCATCTGTCTTGCCACCTCCACTCTCTACTTTCTGATCTCCCCCATCTCCACCAAGACCTCGGAGCTGCTGGCCAGAACCCAGCCAAACGTGTGGGATGTGATCATCGCCTTCTGCGGCGGTCTGGCCGGTATGATCGGCCAGACCCGGCAGGACAAGTCCAACAACGTCATTCCCGGGGTGGCCATTGCCACGGCCCTCATGCCGCCTCTGTGCACCTGCGGGTACGGCATCGCCCACGGCAACGGAAGCATCTTTCTGGGGGCCGGGTACCTGTTCCTGGTGAACTCCTACTTCATTCTCCTGTCCTCGTCGGTGGTGCTGCTGGCCCTGGAGGTGCCGAGAAAGGGCGGGGTGAATCCCCAGCGGTGGAAGAAGCTGAAGCGCCGCCTGGTCTGCAACACCCTGTTGATGCTGATTCCCAGCCTGATTGTGGCCGGAAACATGGTGCGCCGGGCCAATGAGGACGTGCAGTCGGTCACAGGCTTCGACACATCGGTTCCCGTGGAGCAGGTCACAAGGGAAATGGGCATTTTGTTCCCGGAGGTTGAAAGCGTCAAAATCGGCTCTCTGGAGTCCGTTTCAGAGGACGGCTCTCTCACCACGGAGACCGGCGTGATCGTGGGTCTGGACACGCCCATGGCCCCGGAGGACGCCAGCCGCCTGGAGCAGTGGCTGGCGGAGCTCTTCGGCAGTCCCACCCAGGTCATTTACACCACCAAAACCCAATAAACCCCCAGCGGCCAGGCGTGGCTGCCTCAGAGCAGGGCTTCGAGGCAGCCGCGTCTGGCCGCTGGGGGCAATTTGCCTCCGGTTACACCGGCGGGTCCAGGTACAGCTCCGGGGTGTCAAAATACTTCTGCACCAGGGCGGTGAAGGAGCCCAGGGCGTTCATCCGGGCCAGGGGCCGCTTGTCATACCGGATGTCGAAGGGGCCCTCCGGGGGATAGTACTGGAAGGACAGGAGGCGCGTCCGCAGCTGACGGTCAAAGTACTCGTCCGCCTGGGAATAGTCCCCCTGAAACACAATGAGATCCGGGTCAAAGACCAGGGAGATATTCCGCAGCGCCAGGGCAAAGACGCCTGCCAGATAATCCACCACCTCCCGGGCCAGGGGGTCCCCCGCCCGGGACGCGTCAAAGAGGGCGGGAATGGTCACCTCGTCCAGGGCAGACCCAAAGAGCACGGAATCGGGATACACCTCCCGCTTCTGTGTCAGAAGCTCCCGCACCCGCTCCTCGCTCACCAGCCGCTCAAAGCAGCCGTGTCCGCCGCAGCCGCAGCGCTCCGGGTCGCTGGGGTCAATGATCATATGTCCGATCTCCCCAATGAGAGAATTTCTGCCGCTGAGGATACGGTCCTTCTCAATGAGGCAGCTGGACAGCCCCCAGCAGGCAAAGATCACCAGCACCCGCTTGCCGGAGAGCTCCGGCTCCAGCAGGAAGGGCCGGGCGGTCATCTTGCCGGCGTTCTCCAGGAAGATCATGGTGCCCGGGGCAAAGTAGGGCCGCAGATAGTCCTTCAGCGGAACATCCGTGCCCCATGCGGGGGACTGGGAGCTGTATTTCAACCGCCCGGCGGCATAGTCCACCGTTCCGGCGGTGGACAGGCTCACGGCGCACAGATCCTCCTGGGGAATTTGATTCTTGTCCAAAAGCTGCCTTGCCAGCCGCCCGGCGTTGTCAATGGCCGCCTTCGCATCCCTGGGCAGAGGCGTGGTCAGGGCCAGGCTGTCCACCATTTCCTTTCCAAGGGTGAACAGATACAGGCAGAGATCCTGGGGCCACAGGGTGATGCACAGGAAGTACTTCTTCGGGGAGATGGTGAACAGCTCCGGGCGCTTGCCGCCCACATTGGTGGAGTCTCCCTTTCCCGCAGAGACCAGCAGCCCGCTTCGGAGGAAAAACTGAATGGATTTCATCACAGTCTGCCGGCTGAGGCCAATCTCCGTGGAGATACCATTGGCACTGAGGGTACCTCCGTCCAGGAAGGCGTCAATCACCTGAATCCGGTTGGCATATTTCAGATCGGCAGGCAGGGAGGGAGAAAGTGTAATTTTTCGCTGCATAATTTCACATCCCGTTTTGATGTTGTGATTGGATGAAACAGCCCCTTGGGTGCCTGTGTTTTTGTACGGGCCAGGCACAGAGTTCCCCATCATGATATACATTACTTAAATACAGAATACCACACATTCTCCAAAAATGCAAGGTAACCCGTGAATATTTCACCGTAGACAGGGCATGTCAGAAAATGGATGGGCCCGGCCATGGGAAAGGGATTGCGGATTTTCCCCCTCCGTGATACACTTACAGAGGGGCACGCCTCCCCAGTCCATCCACAAGGGGGTCCTTCACTTGCGCATTCTGAAACAGTTTGGCATCATCCTGTCCATCTCCTTTTTGGGGGAGCTTCTCCACGCCCTGCTCCCCCTGCCGGTTCCCGCCAGCATCTACGGCATCGTGATTTTGTTTGCATGTCTGGAGCTGAAGCTCCTGCCGGTGAGCGCCGTAAAGGAGACCAGCAGCTTTCTGATTCAAATCATGCCCGTCATGTTCATTCCCGCAGCCGTGGGTCTGATTGACGCCTGGGGCGTGGTAAAGAGCAGCGTTCTGCAGTACTTAGCCATTACGGTAGTCTCCACCTTCGCGGTGATGATTGTGGCAGGGCGCGTGACCCAGGCGATCATCCGCCGGAGCAAGAAAAAGGAGGCCGTTCCCCATGCATGAGTTTTTTGAAACCTCTGTGTTTTTCGGGGTGTTTATCAGTCTGCTGGCCTACGGAGCCGGCACTGTGCTGAAGAAGAAGTGGAAGCTGGCCATTTTCAATCCCATCCTCATTGCCGTGGTTCTGATTGTGGCCCTCCTTCTGGTGTGCAACATTGACTATGAGGTTTATAACGCAGGGGCAAAGTACCTGAGCTATCTTCTCACCCCCGCCACCGTCTGCCTGGCGGTCCCCCTGTATGAGCAGTTCGAGCTTCTGAAGCGGAACTATAAGGCCGTGCTGGCCGGCATCGTCTCCGGGGTACTCACCAGCCTCACCTGCGTTCTGGCCATGGCCGCCCTCATGGGCCTGAACCACGAGGCATATGTGACCCTGCTCCCCAAATCCATCACCACAGCCATCGGCATGTCCATCTCGGAGGAGCTGGGAGGCTATGTCCCGGTCACCGTAGCCGTGATCCTGGTCACAGGAATCCTGGGGAACATGTTCGCAGAGGCAATCTGCCGCCTGTTCCGAATCCGGGAGCCCATCGCAAAAGGCATCGCCATCGGCTCCGCCTCCCACGCCATCGGCACCGCCAAAGCCATGGAGCTGGGCGAGGCCGAGGGCGCCATGAGCAGCCTCTCCATCGTGGTCTCCGGCATCCTCACCGTCCTGGGCGCCAACATTTTCGCCTCCTTCCTGTAACCCCGGCGCAGCCGGAACCACCAAAAATCCTCAGCCCCAGCCAAAATTCCCCCGTCGCTCCCACCCCCCGCCAAAATCAAAATCCCGCATGGCACCATAATTTATGATTGCATTCCGCCCAAAAATCCTGTATAATAACCCCTGTACCCGGGTGTAGCGCAGCTGGTAGCGCGCCTGCGTTGGGAGCAGGATGCCGCAGGTTCGAATCCTGTCACTCGGACCAAATCAGTTACCGTTGTTGATACAATTTCAACAACGGTAATTTTTTATTTATTCCCGTTCTGAGAATGTTTTCGGCACGAAACTGTGGATGTTCCGAACATTTCCAGCCATAAGCAAATTGTATGCCCGGATTTGATGCGGCCATGGTCTGAAAAGACAGGGCTTGGTAAAACATGAATCGTTATAAGAATATAAACGATAAATTATTATTTTCTATATGTATGAAGCCGTCCATGGCTGGGAGTACCCCCGGATATG
>JALETK010000097.1 GCA_022781505.1 Clostridiales bacterium
AGATTAAAAAGGTTTTTCATGGTCTGTGGCTCCTGTCGGGTAATCTGTGTGTGGGGAATGATGTATGAAACGGCCGGTTCCATGTCCGGGGGCAGGTGTGTTGGGACGGAGGCACTGTCGAAACCCGCCCTACGGGTGTGCGGTCGGGGGCCGGGTGCCTTGGGACGGGGCTGCCGATCAAACCCACCGCACCCCCAAGTCTGTCATTGCGAACCAGCGCGCACGCTGGTGTGGCAATCCGTCCCCCTGCAAGCCGCGAGGCTTGCGCGCCCCGGCAGGGGCGCAATGGGGGCCCGGGCCTATGACCGGCCTCACGGCCGGTGCAATGCGTTCGCATTGCGGGGGAACGGATTGCCACGTCGCTGCGCTCCTCGCAATGACAGGTTCGGGGGGCGGGTGCCTTTGGGCGGGGCTGCCAAGCAAATTTGCAGCTGCCCGGCGGGGGCGAGCCCCCGCCCTACAGGTGCATGGCCGGGGCCGGGTGCGTTGGGACGGGGGTGCCGGGCGAATTTGCTATTGCCCGGCGCGCCAGGTGTCGATTTGCTGCTGGAGGGCAGCCTGGAGGCGGTCGATGCCGGCCTCGGACAGCTCCTCCAGGAACCGGGGGAGGTAGACCTCCGGGTCCACGGTGCCGGTGAACAGGGGGGCGTAGTACTTCTCGCACACCCGGGACACGGCGTTAAACACGTCGGCATACTGGGAGTAGTCCGGGGTGAAGCCCAGGAGGGGGGACTCCTGGGTGTTCTCATTGAACGCCCGGTACAGCTCCCACTTGTTGAGGCTCTCGCCCACGGCGGTCTTCAGGATGAACCAGTTGCCTTGGGTGTAGGGCACCCCCCGGTAGCCGGAGGAGATGATGTTCACCTGATCCTCCTCCGTGAGGGTGTAGTGCACCCCCTGGATGCCGTAGTTCAGCAGGTTCCGCACCTCCGGGTCGGTGTTCACGGCGGTGAGGAAGGCCATGCAGGCCTCGGGGTGGCGGGTGTTGGCGCTCACCACCATGATGCCCCCCTGGGTGGACTCGGTGGTGACCACGCTGGGGGAGGCCTGCTGGGCCACGATGGGGTAGCCGTAATCCGTGGAGTAGCTGGCCGAGGCGTCGGGGCCGCCGGTGGACAGCCGGAGGAACACCGGCTCGTCCTGATACCGGGAGAAGCCCGTGCGCAGGCAGGCGTCCTGGTTGATGTAGCCCTGCTCATAGTACCGCCGGAGAATCCGAAGGTTCTCCATGGCCTCCGCTGTGGAGAAGATGTTCACCACCTGGCACCGGGGGTCGTCGGAGCGAACCATCAGGGGGATGGAGTCATAGCCCACATACTCGTAGCCCTCCAGGGCCATGATGTTGGTGGGGTTGGAGTCCAGAAACAGGGGGATGTAGTCCGGCTCCTTCTCCCGGATCTCCTGAAGCAGGGGCTCCAGGGAGGCAAAGCTCCGGTACTGCGTAATATCAATGTCATATTTTTCCACCAGCTCCCGGGAGAACAGGTAGTGGACGGGGCAGGCCAGCTCCTTGTTGGTGGGGATGCCCCAGATCCGGCCCTCCACGGTGACGCCCTTCCAGAAGGCCCCGTCGATGGTGTCCTCCAGGATGCCCAGCCGGTCTGTGAGATCCAGCCAGGCGCCGGAGCGGGCGCCGGTGACGTAGGAATCCGTCCAGGCGAAGGCCACGTCAAAGGTCTGGCCGGTGCCCAGGAGGGAGTTCAGCTGGGCGGTGTAGTCGTTCCAGCCGATTTTGTTGTAGGTCACGGTGAAGCCGTACCGGGGCAGGAGAATGTCGTTGAGGGCGTCGTTCACCTGCTGAAGGTCCGCGTCGGGCTCGCCGATGGTGTAGTAGATGAGGTTTACTGGCTCCGGGCCGCCGGAAGCCTCGCCCCCGTCGGGGGCGGCGCAGCCGGTGAGGAGGGCCAGAGCCGTCAGGAGCAGGAGGAGTCGTCTTCGCAAGGGGGCTCCCCTCCTTCCTGCTCCGGCAGGGCGGTGAAGTTCCTGAGGGTGCTGGGAGAGATGTTGTAGTAATTTTTAAAGTGGACGTAGAAATTGTTCAGCTGGGAGTAGCCCACCATGTTGGCGATGACGGAGATTTTCTCCTGGGTGTTCTCAATGAGCTTCCTGGCCTGAATCATCCGGTAGGCGGTGAGGTACTCGGAGAACTTCATTCCCGTGTCCTTCAGGAAAATCCGCCCGATGTACTTGCTGCTCATGTTGAAGATCTCCGCAATCCCCGTGAGGGACTGGGAGCTGCGGTAGTTGCTCTTGACGATGAGGATGATCTTGTTGGTGATTTTGGAGAATTTGCTGTACTCCACATGGAGCACCGGGTCCAGCTCCTGGGCGTCGGTGCGCTCCGGGAGGATGCCGTGGAGATCCCGGACGATGGTGCGCTCGATGAAGGCACGGAGCTCCTTGACGCTGACGGGCTTCAGGAGATAGTCCCGGGCGGAGGCCTGCATGGATTTGTGGACGTAATTGAAGTCGTCATAGCCGCTGATCATGCAGAACACGGTCTGCATTCCCATGGAGCGCAGGTGCTCGGCCAGCTCGTAGCCCCAGTGGTCCCCCAGGCTGATATCCACCAGGGCGATGTGGGGCTGAAAGTCCACGGCCTTGCTCACCGCCTCGGCGTAGGAGGTGGCGGTGAGGATGCTGGTGATGTTGTACTGGGACCAGTCCAGCAGGTATTTGATGTTTTCACAGATATCCTTTTCGTCGTCCACAATGAGAAGACGGTACATGTCAGTGCTTCACCTCGTCTTTCAGCAAAACCTGGATACAAACGCCGGCGGGCTGCTGGTTGCCGATGGACATCTCCACCCGGCTGCCATAGTACAGCCGGAGCCGCTCATAGACGTTCCGCAGGCCGATGCCGTCGGGAGAGGCGTCCGACTCCGGGGTAAACTGCCGGTTGAGCAGCGCAAGCTGCTCCCGGGAGATGGAACCCAGGTTGTCAAAGAAGCGCAGGAGATAGCCGTCGGGCCGCCGCTGGGCGGAGATCACCACCACCTTCAGCTGGCCGTCGTTCTGGAAATTGTGCTTGAAGAAGTTCTCCACAATGGGCTGCATCCAGATCTTGGGGGTGAGGATGCTGCCCATCTCCTCCGGAACGTCCAGATGGTACAGAAGCTGCTCGTCATAGAGAAAGCACATGAGATCCAGGTACTGCTCCGTGATTTCCAGCTCCCGGGACAGAGGAATGATGGGGTCGGTTTTTACAATATTGCGGTACAGGAGCCCCAGGGCCGCCGTGGCCTCGGCCACGTCCCGGGCCCCCTCGGACAGGGCCCGGAGGCGGATGCGCTCCAGGGTGTTGTAGAGAAAGTGGGGATTCAGCTGGGCGCTGAGCCGCTGCATCTCCGCCTGCTGCTGGCGGATGGTGAGCAGGTACTTCTGCTGAATCAGGGTGTCCAGATTGTCATAGAGGGTGTTGAGATGCTGGGCGATGTCCGCGAACTCATCGTCCCGCTCCCCCACGTCCACGGGGACAAATTGCTCCGACTGGGCCTTTACCATGCTGTGGAGGATGCTCTCAATGAAGCTAGAGTCGCTGGAGAACTGGCGGACGTAGATGAAGGTGATGAGCAGGAAGGCGGCAATGACCCCCAGGGAGAACAGGACGAACTGATTCAGCCGCCCGGTGAGGTACTCCGCCGCCGGGGCCACGGTGATGAGGGTGTAGGAGAACCGCTCGGAGACCCGGGCGCGGTACACCAGGGTCGTGCCCCCGCAGCGCACCCGGCCCAGGCCGGGGCCCTTCAGAAGCTCCTCCCAGTTGAGGCCCTCGTAGGCCGGGTCGCCCAGGTAGGTGCGGGTGCTGCCGGTTATGAGGCAGGCCCCCTCCTCCTCCCCCAGGGAGGCCGCCACGGGGGTGGACAGGTCCAGCAGGAAGGTGAGCTTGCCCACATAGGAGGCGCTTTTGTGAATGTCCTTGGTATAGGCGTAGGCCCCGCCGAACAGGGCCTCGGCCTCCTCCGCCTCCAGAACGCGGCAGCGGGAGTAGCCGGAGGCGTTGTACTCCATGTCCACAATGCCGGAGGCGCTGTAATAGAGCATGTGGCGGATGGTAAAGCCGCTGTCGGAGATCAGATTGTTGCAGCTGGTGAGGTAGCTGTCCGGGGAGGTATAGGCGGCGTCCAGCCTGGCCCGGACGTAGGCCTCGGGGGTGGCTCCGAAGAACCGGAAGAAGTCCGCCAGGGTGGCGCTGCTGGAGTACAGATGGGTGAAGAAATTGTCAATGGCCCCGGTGACGGAGACCAGCTGCCGCTCCCCCTGGGAGAACCCCGCCTCCGCCTCCTGGGCGTAGGCGTCCAGAACCCCGGAGACCATGTTGCTGTAAAACAGGGCGATCATCACCGTGATAAAAATCAGAACCACCAGAAGATAGAGAAGAAAAGTTCTGCGGTAAATCTTCAGATGGAGAAAGTTTGACAATTTTGACAAAATTCATTTCCCCGATTTCCTGATATCTTGACTATATCATACAGTTCTCCCGGCATAAGAGCAAGGTCAAAATGGAAGAATGCGATAAAAATGTACGATAATACGAGAAATTGGTACAAGTAGCCCCTACTGGAAAGTATCCATCCCATACTATTTAAAGGAAAGAAAATAGTATTTGAAAGAAATGGAAGTATCCGATCGATACCAAAAAATATCCTTTATGACGTTGTGCCGAAGGACGTCACATGCTAGGGTAAACCTGTAAAACACCCCGTTCCAAGGGCGCGGCGCATGGCAGCAGCAAATTCGCCCGGCACCCCCGCCCCAACGCACCAACCCCAAACAGCGCACCCGTAGGGCGGGGGCTCGCCCCCACCAGGCCCCCGAACCCGTCATTGCGAGGAGCGCAGCGACGTGGCAATCCGTTTCCCGCAATGCGCAGCATTGCACCGGCCGTGAGGCCGGTCAATCGCCCGGCCCCCCATTGCGCCCCTGCCGGGGCGCGCAAGCCTGCGGCTTGCAGGGGAACGGATTGCCACGACCCCTGCGGGGTCTCGCAATGACAGACTTGGGGGTGCAGTGGGTTTGGAGGCGGGTGCGGAGGCTCCGGTAGGTGCCCGGGAGGGTCATGACCCTCCCGGGCACTTGCAAATTCATTTGGCAGTTCC
>JALETK010000186.1 GCA_022781505.1 Clostridiales bacterium
TTGAGGGCGAGATTGATTTCGTCAAAGGAAACATTGGAGCCGGCAAAGCAGCTGTCTCCGATGTACTCCAGCCCGGCAGGCAGGTTGACGGATAGGATGCTGTTGCTTCCGAAGAAGCAGCAGCGGCCCAGGGAGCGAACCGTCTCCGGAATTTGAACGGAGGTTGTGACCTCACAGATGCCGGAAAACGCGCTCTCCCCCAGGGCGGTGACGGGATAGCCCCCAAGCGTATCGGGAATTACCACGTCCGTTTCCAGAGGGCCGGAGAGGACGGTGGCCTCTCCGTTTTCCACGGTGTAGGTAAAGCCCTTTTCTGTCAGGGTTCCGGAGGCTTCGGCGCGGGGGATCAGGGAGAAGATCAGTACCAGGGCCAAAAGCAGCGCGGCGATGCGGTTTGAAAATCTCATGTGAAGTTCTCCTTTCATGCAAGTCCAGCCCATTTTACGAACCGGGTGAGGATGGCGGCCAGCTGTGCCCGGGTGAGCTGTCCCTGGGGGGCAAGAGTGGTGCTTGTCATACCATGGAGCAGCCCCTGACTGACGGCCCACTCCATAGGCTCCTGAGCATAACCGGAGACGGCACAGAAGTCCTGGTAACCTTCAAGGCCGGTTCGGGCGGAGGTATCCAGACCGGCTTTGCTGGCAAACCGGTACAAAATAGCCACCGCCTGCTCCCGGGTCACCGGATTATTGGGGGCAAATTCCGTGGCAGATATGCCCTTGGCAATGCCATAATACCGGCTCCAGTTTACCGCCGGGGCATACCAGGCATAATCGGGCACATCCGTGAAGCCGTACGTCCAGCGGAAATCCTCTTCGCCGGTGAGGTTGAACAGAACCTGTACCATCATGGCCCGGGAGGTGACGGCCTCAGGCTGGAAGATGGTGTCCGATAAACCCTTCATGAGCCCGTTCCAATAAGCAAAGTGAACATCGCCATAATACCAGGCGTTCTCCGGCACATCTGAAAAGGGGACCCGTTCCGGGTCGCGGAACAGCATACCGTGGGCCTTGGCATAACGCTCCGCTTCACAGCCGCTGGGACCCTGGAGGATGGTGGTTCGTCCACAGGGAAAAGCCGTTTCGCTGATATTGGTCAGGTTTTCCGTGACATTTAAAACCGTGGGCGGAAAACTGAAGGCGTTTGCTTCAATGGTGGTGATATTCGGCCCCAGAACCATGGTTCTGTTGATATTATAAGTTCCTGTCGAGAAGATTGCATCCGGGCCAACGGTCGTTACAGGAAGCCCCTCTATGGTATCCGGAACGGCAAAATAGCTTCTGGAGCCGCAGACCAGCCGGTACAGTGTGGCAGCCTTTCCGTCAGTGGTGCGGTAAACGGCATCTGCGGTGTAGAAGAAGCTGCCATCACCATCCAGCACGATATACTGGTAACGCCCCTGGGCGTAGCGCTCCGCCGGGGTACCGGGGTAACAAATCAGAACCGTGTTGCAGCCGACATTGCCGGGGCTGTCAAGCATTTCAATGATAAAGCATCTTTGAAGACTGGGCGGCAGGTACAGCAGCGTCAGGGCGTTGCAATTAAAAAATGCGTTTTCCCCAATTTCCGTCAGGCCCTCAGACATCCGGACGTAGGACAGATTGATACAATCCTGGAAGGCCCATGGGGCAATTTTGGTGATGGAATCCGGAAGATACAGGGATTCCATGGACCAGCTTTCAAAGGCGTTGGAACGAATGACTGTGAGGGGAACCCCGTCCACCGTTTCCGGCAGAACAAGCTCGGAACCCCACCCGTTGTCATAGCCCCGGATCACCTCTGCGTGATCGGAGAAAACCTCGTACAGAACCTGACCGATCTTCAGTTGGTACGGCGTATCACTTCCGGCAGCCAAAGAGACCGGCGTGAGGGAGAGCAGGAGGACGGCAGTCAGCAGACAGGAAAGGAGTTTCACGGGTAATCTTTTCACATTCTTAACCTCCGGGCAGTTTAATTTCAATCTCCGGCTCCGACGGGTCCGTGGGCTCCGGCTGGGGCAGGGGATCTGTTGGGGTGTTGCCCACCTCTGAGAAATCCACCTCTGTGGTGTCTCCGTTGGGAAGTATTGTGATGGCAGCATACAGGTGAGGCTCTCCTCCATACCAAACCTGATAATAGAGATTTACGGTGCCTGCCTTAACAGCGCTCAGACTGCACACATATTTATTGTTGTCTGTGCCGAAGGAATCCGCATGAACCATAGAAGGGTCATCCACAAAGAAATCCACGGGGTATTCACAGGTTACACGAAAGGATGTGGATTCTCCTACGGTCATGGTCATGGTGCCGGGCGTATTCAGACGAATGTTGGCCCCGTATTGTGGAGATATCCTGTCCAGCCATTCCTGAGGGATTTCCTCCGTGGCCTCAGGCTCCTGCGTTGTGGCCTGGGGCGTGGTCTCCGGCGGCCGGGTTTCCGGGGGCTCCGTGGAGGGAGGCTCTGTCTGAGGCGGCTCTGTCGGGAGCGGCTCAGTGGGGAGCGGCTTCTCAGACGGAACGGTAGGGGGAATTGCCTGGGATGGAACGGTTTCCTCCTCCGTTGGAAGCGGCAGTGTAGGGGGAGACTGCATGGAGGGCTCTGAAGCTGGGCTTGTGGAAGGCGCTGTGGCCGGCAGAGCCGATGGCTTTGGCGCTGCCGCCGTATCCGGAAGCTGACCGGGGAGGAAACAGAGAAGCAGGGTGGCGCAGAGAATGCAGGAGAGCACTCTCCCCAGGATTGGATGCACCCTGGACTTCACAAGGGCCTTCAGCCGGCTGCCGGTGCTGCTGAGGGAAAAGCCCGCCTGGAGATAGCTCAGGAGCTTGGACTCCTCCATGGAAACCAGGGTTTTGGCATAGAGCAGGGACTCCTCTTTGCTCATAACCTTTACCACGGATTCATCACAGTGCATCTCCAGATCCTGGGAGGCCAGGTACAGCATCAGCCACACCAGGGGATTGAACCAGTGGACGCTGACGGCCAGAAGGAGCAGGAGCTTCTTTGCCACATCGTGGTGGCGTATGTGGGTCAGCTCATGGCGCACGATGCAGGAAAGACCGGGTCCTCCCTGCCGGACCAGCTCCGGCGGCAGAAG
>JALETK010000177.1 GCA_022781505.1 Clostridiales bacterium
GGTTGATGATTACATGGCGCTTTTGATGTGTGTGATCAGGATATCCCCGGCCACCACCCGGTCCTCGGCGGCGAAGCCCTGGGCGAAGTTGTCCGTATAGAGAAGCTGGGCGCTGGGGGGAAACTCGTCGTCTCCCTCCCACACCAGAATCTCCATGGCATAGGGGCCAAAGAAGGGGAATTCATACCCGGCGTCCCCGTGGGGGAGCTTCTTCGCTCCCAGCTTCTCGCAAGCCGCCCGGAAGGCGGGGAGGCGGGTTCCGAAGGTAAAGGCCGCCCGGGTCAGGCAGCGGCCGGTGAAGGGCTGGATGTACAGCTCTCCCCAGGGCATCTCCCGGAAGGTCTTCCACTGGCCTGTGCCGGGAAGCTCCCTTGCCTCCAGCAGGCAGCGCAGGAGGAAGGTCTGGGTGGGGAGGCTGGGAATGGGGCCGCCGTCCCGGGGGGTGATGGCGTAATCCGGCCAGGCAATGTCGTAGGTTCTCCCCAGGAGGGTCACGGCAAACCGGCCCTCTTCAAAGGTCACCCCGGGGAGGCGCTCCAGGACGCTGCGGGGGTCTAAGCCCCGGAACAGGGACTCATAGTGGGAAAAGGGGACTTCTTCTTTGTGGTTTTCAATCTGCATAGCAGAAACTCCTCATATAAACTTTAGATGGGCCTGCATCAGGAGAACCTGGTGTTTGGACAAGTAAATCATTTTGCCAGAACCTCATAGGCCTGCTTGTTTTTCTCAATCAGGCGCCTGGACACCGCCAGCACATCCTCGTCGGCAGCAAGCTGCTCTTCCTCGGCTGCGCTGAATTCCATAATGAGATACCGGGGGACATTGTTTTTCAAAATGACCACGGAGCCATTCTGATCCACAAGCCGTGCCACTCGGGAGAAGTTCTGATTGGCCTCCGTGATGGAAACCAGATTGTCCGTGTTGATCGTCATAAGCAAGACCTCCTTTGCTCTATTATATCCAGGAAATAGGAGAAATTCAACCTATTTTAAAGATTTAGCGGCAGAGGCAGATCCGGTCTCCAAACCATCGGTTCAAAAGCGGCTCAAATCTCCTGCACACTGTGGGGGAAGAGCTGGCGGTTGGTGTGGGGCAGGAAGCAGGCGGCGACAAAGGAATCCATATACCCGGGGTGGGTGGACAGCTCCATGTAGGTCATATTCTTTGCCACCTGGTCCACCTTGGCATTGGCCTGGTCGGACAGGGCCATGGCGTAGGCGCCGGTGAGAGAGGAATTTCCGATGTAGCGGAATTTCTCCAGGGGCACATCCGGGAACATGCCGATGTTCACGGCGTTTTTCATGTTGATGCCGGAGCCAATGCCGCCGGCCACATAGACCGCGTCGATCATCTCTACGGTCATGTCCACGGAATTGAGCAGCGTCTCAATGGCGGAGAAGATGGCGCCCTTGGCCCGGATAAAGTTGTCAATGTCCACCTCGTTGAGGGAAATTTCCCGCTCCGTGGCGGACTCGCTGGGATTGGCCAGGACGTAGCGGCCCATACCGTGGTGATCCCGCTTCACCCGCTCCCCCTCCCGGACGAACAGGCCCTTGGCGTTGATGATGCCGCAGCGGTACAGCTCGGAGATGGTGTCAATGATGCCGGAGCCACACAGGCCCACAGGCTTCTGCCCCGCCTCGCCCACAATGCGGAAGGTGGGCTCCATGGTTTCCCTATCAATGACGCAGGCCTCGATGGCCCCGTCTGTGGCCCGCATACCGCAGGAGATGTCGCCGCCCTCAAAGGCGGGGCCGGCGGAGCAGGCGCAGGACATGAGGAAATCCTCATTGCCGAAGGCAATCTCGCCGTTGGTGCCCAGGTCGATGAAGAGGCTGTACTCCGGCTTGTTCCAGATGAGGCTGGCAAAGACACCGGCGGTAATGTCGCCGCCCACATAGGAGCCGATGTTGGGGGCGATGAGCACCGGGGCCAGGGGGTTGGCCGGGAGCTTCACGTCTCCCGCCAGGAGGCCCTGCCAGGAGAAGAAGGAGGGCACATAGGGCTCCATCCGCACAGACTGGGCGTTCACGCCCACAAACAGGTGGTTCATGGTGGTGTTGGCCGCCACGCACAGCTGGAGGATGCTCCGGGCGGAAATCCCCGCCGCCTTGCACAGGTTGGCCAGGAGGGGCACCAGGGTCTCTTTCACAATGGCGTCCTGGAGCTTCTTCCGGCCGCCGGGCTTGCTCTGCTCAATGATCCGGTTGATGACGTCGGCGCCGTAACGAATCTGGCCGTTGCCGGAGGAGCCCTTGGCCACGATTTTCCCCGTGTCCAGCTCCGCCAGGACGGCGGAGACCGTGGTGGTGCCGATGTCGATGGCAGCGGCGTAGATGCCGGTGTCCTCCGGGCCGGTGAGATCCAGAATCCGGAAGGTGTCCCCGGTTTGCAGGCCCTTGGCGCAGACATGGAAGCCATGGTCCCGCAGGGTCTCCGCCAGCTTCACCATCACCTGGGTGGGAACCTCCACACGCTCCGCCCCGGTGGCCTCCTGGAGGGCCCAGGTCAGCCGCTCATCGTCGGGCATGGTGTCCTCCAGGGTGGGCTCGCTCATCTGAAGCTCCACCGCCCGGAAGCCGGTGCCGAAGGAGATGCCCGCCTCCTGCACGTCCCGCTGGATGGCGGTAAACAGAGCCACCTCCTCCGGGGAGGACAGGTCAGCGGTCTTCATGCGGCTTTGATAGGCGGAGGCAATGTCCGGCACCAGAATCTCCGCCTCCCCTGTGACCTTGCAGCCGCAGGCCAGCCGCCAGCCCTCGGCGTACTCCTCAGGAGAGATGTGCCGGGAGGGACTGCTCTCCACCGCGCCGGACAGGAGCTTCACCCGGCACTTGCCGCAGGAGCCGTTGCCGGAGCAGGGGGCGTCAATGGCCACGTTGGCCCGTCTGGCCAGCTCCAGGAGATTGTCCCCCGCATTGGCCTCGATTACAACCGGGCTTCCGCCCTCGATCTGGAAGGTAATTTTGTACATGTCATCTCTCCTATTCCTAGTCTCGGTCAGCGTCTGAAAATCATCGCTCCACACAGGCGGGGACGCGCCCCAAATGGGCAAGTCCATGTAATCGCCCGGAGAAGCTGCTATTCTGAGGCAAAGCCGAAGGATCTCCTGCATCAGTAGCCCTTCAGCGCGAGATCCTTCGCCTTTGGCTCAGGACAACAAGACGAAGGCGCGGCGGGGGATTGCCCGCCGCGCCGGGTGTGCGGGAAATTACATCAGGGGCTCCAGGCCCAGAACGGGATGGCCCTTCTCCGTGAGCCAGTTCAGCAGCTCCTCACAGTCGGTGGTGACAGTCTCGTCGGCCACCATGTCGGTGAAGTTCTCGATGCCGTAGAGCTCCTGAGCGGTTTTGTTCAGCCGGGCAGCCACGTCGTCCTTCAGCTCCTTGGGCATCCAGACAATGCGCTCAATGCCGCCCTCAGCGGCGATGAACTTCTTGGAGGAGATGAAGTGGCGGCCATGGCCCATGTAGCCGGGGGTCTGGACGCCGCCGCCGGTGCAGGAGGCCAGCTCACCGAAGGTCATACCGGCAGGGGTCATGCCCTTGTACTCCCGGTTCACCACGATGAAGCCGTTGGACACGGGCTCAATGCCGCAGATGCACTCGAAGCAGCCGCAGGAGGTCATGGGGTCCTCCAGGATGGAGTACAGGGTCACGGACTCAACCGCGCCGTGGGTGGCGTCGGCCACCATCTTGTTTACGGACTCGTACCGGCCGGTGCGCTCGTCCAGGCAACCCTCCTTGAAGATGGGCTGGCAGGGGCCGTTGGGGTTCAGCTCATTGGTGGCCTTGGCGTCCAGCCAGGACACGGCGCCGCACAGGCCCAGCCGCTCGGGGGTGACCACGCAGCAGTGGGCGGGGGCGAAGGACTGGCACAGAATGCAGGTGTAATAGCGATCCACAGACTCGTCGGTCATGGAGGCCAGGCGGTCATCCCGCTGCTCATACCGGGGCATTGCCACCTCATCCCGGAACTTGGCGGCGGCCTCGGGGTCGGTGATCAGGGTGACCTGGCACTTGTCCACAACGGCGTCGAACTCGTCCATAATCATATGGTACAGAACCTCGGCGAAGTCCTTCATCCGCAGGCCGGCCTCATATGCGGCATTGGAGACACGGACCCGGACCTGATTCCGCTGGCCGGTGTGCATGACGCCCTCCAGGTAGTTGAACCAGGCGTGGAACTTCCGCTCAATGACGGACTCGAAGTCTGCCTGCATCTTGGCGCCAGCCACCTCCACAAAGGTGCCCAGAGCAAAGTCTCTCTGGCCGCAGTCCATATCCGGCCCGATGATGGTGATCTTGTGATCCTCAATCTCGCCGGGCTCCCGCATGAGCACCAGCTCGGCGGTGGGATTCTTGCCGGAGTAGAACTCAGCCTTCACGTCGCTCTTCCGGATGATCTCACCCTCGAAGGCGGCGGCGAAGGCCACGGGAACAGGGAGCTCCGTGGACTTGATCTTGATGTTCCGCAGCTCCAGGGACTTCTTCACCGTGAGGCTGTGGTCGGTGACAGACTCCAGCGCGCCGGGAACCTGGTTCTCTCCCAGGTCGATGTCCACCACCACGGGGAAGCCCAGGGCAATGGCGCCTGCACCGGCGGAAACCACCACGGCGTCAATCTCGCCGAAGGTGTTCACAAAGGCGGGAACCCGCTCCTTGGTGTACTTCAGGAGGCCCGCCAGGTCGCCGGGCTGCACACCGCCGAAGATCAGGGCGGCGCGGACAGCCACGGTGACAACATGAATGACGGAGGTCACATCATGGCCCAGGGGCACCACCCGGAGCTCCAGGCCCATCTTCACACCGCCCTCGGCACACTGCTCAATGCAGTCGCCCACCAGGAAGGTGAGAATGCCCTTGGATTGATAATCCTTGACCACCTTCACCACGTCGGCGGGATCGGCGGCCTTGCCCAGGACGACGGCCACGCCGGGGATGTCGCCGGTGACCAGAGGCACGCCCAGGGAGCGGATGATGGGATCGGGGACGAAGCCGATGCCGGAGTCGGCGGCATAGGGGTCGCCGCCCTCAACATACTTCAGGCCCTCGATAATCTCAGCGCCCACGGCGGTGGCAAGGCCGGCGTTCAGGGCCTGGCCCAGATCCTCCTGGCCGGTGATCAGGCTCTTCAGGACGCCCACACAGGCGGGCAGGTCCCCCAGGGTCTGAACCTTCACGCCGGTGGCGGCATAGATGGTGGGGAAGAAGTAGGCAGTGTCGGGGAAGGACACGGCCTTATCCGCGCCATATTTGGCAATCGCGTCGTTGACCGCACCCTCCGTAAGGCCGGCAACGGCGTTGGAGCCGCCATAAATCAAGTCAGTTAACACACTCATGATGAACTCCTCCTAATCGGATGAAAAATTTATATCAAGCCCGCAGGCTAATATACGAAGTCAATCCGCCCCCATGCCATGGCGCACGCTGGCGCACAGGCACCCGGCGATATAGTAAACCGTCTCATAGCGCACAAAGCGCAGGGTGTTCCGGTCCCACAGGAAGGTCAGGGACGGGGGAAAATCCTCGTCTCCATGGTAGAATTTCAGGCACATGGGAAGATCCGGAAAAACCGGAAGGCGGAAGCCCATGTCCCCCAGGGGAACGGGCGTGCCACCCATGGCCCCAAGGGCCCGGGAAAAGGCCAAAGGGCTTTTGTCAATTTTCTCTGCCAGGGTGCCGCCGGTCATGGAAAGGCCGCTGCCCCCCACATAGACCCCGGGCAAACTCCCCACAGGGCAGAATTCCCAGGAGGCTACCGCATCCGGCCTCCGGTCGCAGAGCCAGTCGTAGACAGACAGGGCCTCGGTGTAGTTCGCCTCCCAGAAGGTCTCAAAGCCGTCCCGGGAGAAGGTGACCCTGCCGGTTTCCCGGGCAATCCGGGTGTCCGCGCCCAGAAAGCAGGTGGTGAGGTAGGGGCCGCTGGCCCCCATGCCCGGGCGCTTTGCCAGAAGGGCGGAATCATATTCCAAAAAATGCTGCCGTGCAGCTTCCAGAGACCGGGCATAGTTGTCCATGCTTTCCCCTCCTTGTCATCCTGAGCCAATGTCAAAGGATCTCTCCCATCGCACACCCACAATTGTCATCCTGAGCCAAAGGCGAAGGATCTCACGCACCGCACTCCCACGCCTGTCATCCTGAGCCACAGGCGAAAGATCTCATGCACCGCACTCCAAACTCATCCGAACCACCCGTCAGACAGATCTCTCCACTGGGGATTCATCCCTTCAATCAGCGTATTCTTTTTGCAGCGCGTCCAGCCTTTGATCTGCTTTTCATAGGAGATCGCCGCGTTTATATCATTGGTGGTTTCATAATACACCAGCTTATGTATTTTGTATTTTGACGTAAAACCCGGAACCAGATGGTTCTTGTGCTCGTATACACGGCGAAGCAAATCGTTTGTAACACCGGTGTATAGAACCCGATTGCTTTTATTGGTCATGATATAGACGTAATACTGTTTCAAGGCAGTACCTCCCAGCAGCTGGGTGCAGATTGAGGGTACGGTGCTTGAGATCCTTCGCCTGCGGCTCAGGATGACAGGATGGGGGGCTCGTGCACGAGATCCTTCGCCTGCGGCTCAGGATGACAGGATAGGGACTCGTGCACGAGATCCTTCGCCTGCGGCTCAGGATGACAGTAGGCCGGGAGGGAGAGTGTCCCTCCCGGCCACGGGATTGAGGAAATATTACAGATCCAGGTAGGAATCGGAGTACAGAACGTGGTTCTTGAAGATGTCGCAGCTCTTGATGGTTTCCATCAGGCGCAGGTCGCAGGGGTTCACGATGGCGGAGGTCAGGCCCTGCATCATGGCCATGGCCACCAGGGCGGAGTCCATGATGGGACGGACGGCCTTGGGGGCGCCGTTGGAGTTGTTGGACAGGCCGCCGGTGGACTTCAGGCCCTCGTCGGCGAACAGCTTGATGGCGTTCAGCACGTCCATCTGCTTGTCCTGCATGCCCTTGACCACCAGGAACAGGGGGTCAAACCACAGGTCGGTGGCCTCCATGCCCAGGGACAGGCCCCGCTCCAGCATGTTGTGGCAGTGCTTCATACGCTCCTCGTTGTCCTTGGCAATGCCGTCGGCAGAGCACAGGGCGATACAGATGGCGTCGTTAGCGGCAGCCAGGTCAATGTTGGAGATACGGGAGCCGGCGTCGGCGGAGTTCACGATGGGCTTGCCGTTGGTCCGGTTGTAGACCTTGATACCGGCCTCGATGGCCTTCTTGTTGGCGGTATCCAGAGCCAGAGGCACATTGTTGAAGTTCTCCTGCAGCAGCTTGACCGCCCACATCATGCGCTCGGGGCCGTCCTTCTCGGCAGGTCCGATGTTCACATCCAGGTAGGTGGCGCCGGCGGCAATCTGCTCGGCAGCACGCTTCAGGATGGGGCCGGGATCCCGCTCGTCCATGGCCTTGCGGATGACGGGGGAGATGCAGTGAATCCGCTCGCCGATGGTGACGAAGGTCTTGGACTCGGGGTTGTGGCCCTTGTACTGCACGCCCATGTCCACGATCTCGATCTTGGGCACCCGGGTGGCCAGCAGCTCGTCGAAGGACAGCTCCTTGACCTCCTCGGCGGGGGTGGCGGCAGCGGCCTTGGCGGCAGCCTCAGCCTTGGCGGCCTCAACGGCACCGGCGTACTCCTTGTCCTTCAGATACTTGGGCAGCTGCACAGCCTCGGTGGGGCCAACAACCACCTGCCAACCGGGGAGCTTCTCCTGAATCTCGCCCTTCATGACGGCGACCTTGCCGGGGATGATCAGGGTACGGGACTTGATCTTGTTCTCAATGTCGTTCTCCACAAAGAACTTCTTGATGGTGGTGGCGGAGAACTTGCCGGCAGCCCAGGCGGTGAGGACGGACATGCCGGAGGCATCGGTGATCAGCAGGTTCACGGGGCAGTTGCTCCGCTCCATCTCGCCGGAGACCAGGAAGTAGGTCAGGGCGAAGTCCACGGTGAGGGCGCAGGGGCTGTTCTCGTCGGCGCCGTTCAGAGGATAGATCTTGGACTCCACCTTCATGGGCTTCTGAGGATCGGTGAAGATGTTCTGCCGCAGGCCGTACAGAGGCAGAGCCTCGGCGTAGGTCATGTTCTCCATAACGATGATGGAGCCGTACTTCTCGGTGAACATGGCGGCGTAAGCGGTCTGCAGGCGGCTGTCGCCCTTGGCAAACCGGGTCAGGTTCACGATGGAGGGATAGCCGAAGGAGCGGTCGCCGTCCTTCAGAGCGGTGCGGCGGACGATCACGGCATTGGCCAGGGTCTCCTTGGCGGTCTTGCCGGTGACGTCCAGCACCAGGTTCTTGTTGCCGGCGTCCTCCAGCTTCTTCACCAGGTCGTAC
>JALETK010000076.1 GCA_022781505.1 Clostridiales bacterium
CGGCGCTGCCGCAGTCCACCCGGTAGCAGCGCATGTCCCAGCGGATGTGGGTGAAGATGTGGCTCCGGTCCCACCGGCACAGAAGCTCCCGGGGGGCAAGGCCCCACCGGGCGGCCTGCTCCAGGGCCGCCCCCTCCTCCAGGGCCCCGGGGACGTTGGGAAACTGCCACAGTCCGGCCAAAAGCCCCTGCTCCTGCCGCCGCTCCAGGGCGAAGCGGCCCTCACAGGACAGGAGGAACACCGTCCTGTCCTCCTGCCGCCGGGGCCGCTTGGGCGTCCGGCAGGGAAGCTCCCGCCAGCGGCCCGAGGCCCGGGCACGGCAGAGCTCCCCCACGGGGCAGCTGCCGCACCTTGGCTCTCCCCCCGGCAGGCACACCGTGGCCCCCAGCTCCATGAGGGCCTGGGTAAAGGCCCCGCAGGCCCCCTGGGGGTAGACCTTCTCCAGCCGGAGCCGGGCCTGCTTCTTTGTCTCCGGCAAATCCACCGGAGCGGAATCCTCCAGAAGCCGGGCCAATACCCGGAGCACATTCCCGTCCACCGCCGGGGTGGGGAGGTCAAAGGCGATGGAGCAGACGGCCCCGGCGGTGTACTCCCCCACCCCCGGCAGGCCCAGCACCTCCTCATAGGTGCGGGGAAACACCCCGCCGTATTGGGAGACAATCACCTGAGCCGCCTTTTTCAGGTTCCGAACCCGGGTGTAGTACCCCAGGCCCTCCCAGAGCTTCCGGAGCCGGTCGTCCTCCGCCCGGGCCAGGTCAAAGACCATGGGCAGGGCCTCCAGGAACCGGGTGTAGTACCCCCGCACCGCCTCCACCCGGGTCTGCTGGAGCATAATCTCCGAGACCCAGACGTGGTACGGCTCCCTGTCCCGCCGCCAAGGCAGCTCCCGCCGGTTTTCCTCATACCAGGGCAGCAGCCGCTCCGGCAGACGCTTCAAAATCTCTTCCATAGCTCCTCCGATTTTCCCGATTTCCTCTTTTCATTTCCAGAGGAATTTGTTAGAATAAGGTAGGGCGTTCCGATTCCCCCAGGCACTGTGCCTCACAACCGGTTACAAAGGCTGCACTGGCGCGGGAGCGCCAGCGGGTTGCAGGGTTGCTTCCCGTAAAATATGACACTCTGTAACCCGAATCAACACCCCTGGTCAAGACCGTTTCCCACAGCGCATCGGGGCGTTCAGCACACCCCGGCGGAGCCGGCCTCGATCCGGTCCTTGATGTCCTGCATCCGCTGATCCAGCATGGCGCTGATGTCGGCGCACTCTCCCAGGTCGGCGGCCAGCTTGGCGGTCATGGAGGCGGGGATGTCCTTCTTGTAGCGCATCCGGTGCTCCAGGCTGGCCCAGAAGTCCATGGCGATGGTGCGAAGCTGCACCTCCACCTTCATGGTTCTGGTCTCCTCCTCCAGGAAGATGGGGACCGTCACAATGAGATGGAGGCTCCGGTAGCCGTTGGCCTTGGGGTGCTTGATGTAGTCCTTCACCTGGAGAATCTCCACGTCGTCCTGGCGGAGCAGGCAGTCCACCAGCACATAGATGTCGTCCACAAAGGGGCAGATCACCCGGACCCCCGCCACATCGTTCAGGTTCTCCTCCACGGACCGTATGGTCATGGGGAGGCCCTTCCGGCGGAGCTTCTCCATAATGCTGTCCATGGTTTTGAGCCGGGTGCGGATGCTCTCAATGTGATTGCGGTCGTTGCGCAGGGAGAACTGCTCGTTGAGCACCTTGAATTTGGTCTCCATCTCCATCATGGCGCAGCGGTACCGGGACATGAGAATGCGCATCTGCATAAAATCGGCCCGCATCTCCTCCAGGGCGCCGCTGTCTATAAAGGCTGCCATCTGAGACAGCTGAATTTCGGTATTCTGTATCTGTTCCATACAAGCTCCTCCGCAAAGTACAGGGAATTCTCTGTACAATTATAGGAAATCCCGCCCTCACCGTCAAGGCCATTCATGGTTTATTTACAAGAACCCCCCGAAAAATCCCATCCCCTGCATGTTTCACCATGCAGAAAGAATTTTTATAAAGGAGATATTGATCATGACCCAGATCGCCAACGAAAAGCTGATTGTCACTGTGAACCCCGTAGGCGGCACCCTCACCTCCATCCGGGACGCCGTCACCGGGCAGGAGTACCTGTGGCAGGGAGACCCCGCCTACTGGAAGGGCCAGGCCCCCAACCTCTTCCCCTTTGTGGGCCGCCTCTGCGAGGAGCGCTACACCCTGAACGGCGTCTCCTACCCCATGACCCGCCACGGCTTCGTCCGCAGCAGCCTCATGGAGCTGGAGTCCCTGGAGGAAAGCAGCTGCTGCTTTGCCCTCCGGGACAATGAGGAGACCCGGAAGCTGTACCCCTACACCTTCACCTTCCGGATCGTCTACCGGCTGGTGGGGGATACTCTGGAGATTTCCTTCCAGGTGGAAAACCGCTCCGCGGAAACCCTGTACTGCGGCATGGGCGGCCATCCGGGCTTCAACGTCCCCATGGACGAGGGCCTGTCCTTTGAGGACTACCGCCTGACCTTCCCCACCCCCAGCCAGCCCCACCAGGTGACCTTCACTCCCTCTCTGCAGGTGGCCCCGGAGCGGCCGGACTACCCCCTGGAGGAGGGCACCACCCTGCCCCTGTCCCACGACCTGTTCGGCTTTGACGCCATCGTTCTGGCGGACGCCCCCCGGTGCGTCACCCTGTCCTCTCCCAAGGGCGCCCACGGGGTCACGGTGAGCTACCCCCAGATGCCCTATGTGGGCTTCTGGCACCAGCCCAAAACCGACGCCCCCTACCTGTGCATCGAGCCCTGGGCCGTCCTCCCGGGCCGGGACCGGGTGGAGGAGATCACCACCCTCCCCGACGTCATCTCCGTCCCC
>JALETK010000055.1 GCA_022781505.1 Clostridiales bacterium
TGGCCGGTCAGGAGCTCACCTATGTGATGGTTCCCGGCTACGGCACCGTGGCCGACTTTGAGGGCCTGGATCTCACCGGCAAGGTGGCCGTTGTGAAGCGCGGCACCGCCGACGCCAACGTTCCCGTCTCCTTTGTGGAGAAGCAGCAGAACGCTGTGAACGCCGGCGCCGTTGCCGTTATCGTCTATGACAACGTCGAAGGCACCCTGGGCTATATGATGGACGCAGGCATTATTCCCAACGTCATGATCACCATGGCGGACGGCGCCATCCTGGAGGCCCAGGCCACCGACGGCCAGGGCACCATCCTCATCCACGGCGAAGATGATCTCATCACCATTGACAGCCCCGAGGCTGGTCTTATGAGCAGCTTCTCCTCCTGGGGCGTGACCCCCGACCTCCAGCTGGAGCCTGATATCACCGCCCCCGCGGCAACATCTACTCCTGCGTGGACGGCGGCGGCTACGGCACCAAGAGCGGTACCTCCATGGCTGCTCCCGCCGTGGCCGGTATGAGCGCTCTGGTTCTGCAGTACATCCGCGACACCTACGACAACCTCTTTGAGGATCAGATCCACACCCTGGCCGAGGCTCTGCTCATGAGCACTGCCGAGCCTGTGCTGGAGGTAAGCGGCATCCCCGCCTCCCCCAGAAAGCAGGGCGCCGGCTCCGCCAATGTGTACAGAGCCATCACCGCCCCCGGCTATCTCACCGTGAACAACGGCACCCCCAAGATCTCCTTTGGGGATGACGATCTTCGCACCGGTGTGTACAACTTCTCCTTTGAGATCAACAACCGCACCGAGAACCCCCTCACCTACGTTCTGGACAGCACCGTCCTCACCGACCAGGTGCTTCTGGACTATGAGCAGTTTGGCTACTGCTTCATGAGCGAGACCTCCCGGGAGCTGGACGCCTCTGTCACCTTCACCGTGAAGGACGGCGTGATCCCCACGGAGTATGACTACAACGTGGACGGCGCGACGGATCTTCACGACGTGCAGGCCCTTCTGGACGCTGTGAACGGCCTGTCCGAGATCAAGGACGGCTACGACTTCAACGGCGACGGCAAGACCGACACCGCCGATGCCCAGGCTTTCTACGAGCTGATTCTGGAAGGCTTCACCGCGATGAAGCTGGTGGAAGTCCCCGCGGGCGGCAGCGTCCGTGTCTACGCCACCGTGACCCTCACCGATGACGACAAGGCCTACATGGACAAGTACTATGAGAATGGTATTTATGTGGATGGCTTCGTCCGCTGCTATGCCCAGGACGATGGCAGCGTCGATCTGAGCCTGCCCTTCATGGGCTTCTACGGCGACTGGTCTGACGCCCGTGTCTTCGACGAGGGCTGGTACACCGACCCCAACGTGGAGTGCAACCGCTACTTCAACATCTTCTTCACCCAGGTTGCCGGTCAGGACTTTATCCTGGGCTGGAGCCCCTACGCTGACGAGCCCTACGACGAATTCCACAACGTACTTTCCCCCAACGGCGACGGCACGCTGGACAGCATCGTTCCTTTATCATTGCGGTCTGTGACTACGGCTGCAACGAAGCCTACTACAACATCACCTTCTACGGCCAGGAGAACCTCAGCACCGAGGACTTCTACGGCTACCGTATGTCCGCTCTTGTTCCCGTGAGCGAGCAGGAGTCCGTGCTCACCGCCGTGTACAACGGCTGGAACTCCTTCTCTGACGGCACCCAGATGTTCCAGCACACCGCCGCCACCCTGGACGGTCAGCCTGACGTGTACGCCGCCGAGTATGTGGACGGCTACATCATCGGCATTGATATGTACAGCAATATCTTCACCATGAAGGCCGGCGACTGGACCCGCACCATCATCGGCAAGCTGGAAATCGATGTCTCCAACCTGTTGGCTGAGAACGGCAAGCTGTACTTTGTGGACGGCTGGATCAGCGGTATGTTCCGCTACGCCGACCTGAACAGATGGCAGACCGTTCAGGACGCCCTCATTGTGCAGTACTGGGGCCGGTTCATGCACAGCCGCGGCATGGTTCGCGACGAGTACACCGGCGAGGTCTTTGCCCTCTACGACAATGACCCCACTCCCGGCGGAAATGATGGCGGTCACTGCCGTCTGGTACGCCTGTGCCTGAACAACCCCGACGCCACCTTCTACGGCGGCGGATTCATCGCCGAGGGCTCCGTCCTCAACAGCCTGTTCATCCGCTGATTTCCCCATGGGATAAAGAAAATCTCAACCCGCAAATAACCCCGGGCCCGCTGAGCCACCCGCTCAGCGGGCCCTTTTCCGCAATTTGACAAGGGCAACCCCCGTCCTACGGGTGCTTTGCCGGACGCCCGGCGCACTGCCGAAACCCGCCCCACGGGTGCCTTGTCCGATGCCGGGCACACTGTCGAAACCCGTTCTGTAGGGCGGGGGTCTTGCCCCCGCCCCACGCTCCCCAAAACCCTGGCACTCCGACCAAATGCACGGCACCTCCAAACCTGTCATTGTTATGAAACAACCGCCGCACCCCCGACATGTCATCCTGAGCCATAGGCGAAGGATCTTGCGCAGAAGGGTTCCGACACGGAAGCCCCGGTGCATGAGATCCTTCGGCTACGCCTCAGGATGACAAATCGGGGTGCGGCGATAGCTTTATAACCATGACGGATTCTGGGGCCTGTGCGTTTGGGCGGGGATGCCGGGCAGATTTGCAGTTCCGCAGTGGGGACAGGAAAGTCAGGCAGATTTGCAATTGCCCCCTCTGCGGCAGACCCGGAAGCCTTTCTCCATTTGCCCTTGTATTTTGAATCCGGCTGCGGTATAATGACAAAAAAACACCGAAAGGGGTGTGCCCCGTGGAACGATTGGGATTTATTCATGACATGATGGATGTGAAGGTGCTTCTTTTATATGTGGCCGCCAGGCTGAAGGAGCCGGTCACCGTCCAGGAGCTCTATGAGCTTTCCTATCAGGATGACCGGCTCAGCTACTTTGACGTGTGCACCGCCGTGCCGGAGCTGGTGCAGTCCGGCCACCTGCAGCAGGTGGGGGCCGACCGGTATGTGATCACCGAGAAGGGGAGAACCAACGGCTCCGTCACGGAGGACTCCATTGCCTACCCGGTGAAAGAGCGGGCCAGGCAAGCCGTTGAGACCTTCAACCGGGAGCAGAAGCGGGACCGGTTCGTCCGCACCCAGGTGATTCCCGGGGACGGGGGCGAGGTCACGGTGCGTCTTCAGCTCAACGACGAGAAGGGCAAGCTCATGCGCCTGGAGCTCATGGCTCCGGATCAGCCCCAGGCGGTGAGGATCAGCAAGTCCTTCCGGAAGAACGCGGAGCTGATCTATAACCTCATTATGGCAGATCTCCTGGACGAGGAGAATTTTGGCGAATAAGGCCCTTGCCACCTATGGCAATCCGTGGTATAGTGAAGGTAAGCCGGAGTACCGGCGATACGAAAGGAGCGACACAATATGAAATTCCAGTTCAGTGAGAAAAAAGTTCGCCTTCCCGAGAATGTCCATGCTTACGCCGAGAAAAAGGTGACCAAGCTGGATCGCTACTTTAACGGTGACGCGGAGGCACTTGTCGCTTTTTCTGTGGAGAAGAACCGCAATAAGGTGGAGCTCACCGTCCACGCTGCCAACACCTGGTTCCGGGCCAGTGAGAGCACGTCGGATATGTTCGCCTCCATCGATGCGGCAGTGGGCACCATTGAGGGCCAGATTCGCAAGAATAAGACCAGATTGGCCCGCCGCCTGCGCCAGGACGCATTCGTGCGCTCTCCCAGCGCTCAGGAGGTTTCCTTCATTCCCGATGTTCCCGAGGAGGAGTTCGAGATTGTCCGGAAAAAGAAGTTCCCCATCAAGCCCATGACCCAGGACGAGGCCATCCTCCAGATGAACCTCCTGGAGCACAACTTCTTCGCATTTAAAGACGAGGACAACGACGAGGCCTTCGCCGTGGTCTACCGCCGGAACGACGGCGGCTATGGCCTGATCGAAGACGCCGACTGATTGATAATCCAAAAGAGCGGCCCTCGGGCCGCTCTTTTTTCAGACTTGGTTACAGAGAGGGGAGAACATTGTGGAGAAACAAGTTCTGGAAAAATGGCGTGAAATATATTATTATGCATCTGTTATTCTGAAGCTTGACCCCTGGAGCAGATTCGGAGAAAGGGATCTGTTTATCATGGCGTGCAGAGGGAGTGAGGAGGAACACTTTTTCACATTTTTATATGAATCCTGTGGGGTCCATGGAATTGCATTGTATCGAACAGCCCACGCTTGCTTTGCCGCACAGGAACGGCTTCATAGCCCAAATCGCAAGAAAGAGCCTGTCTTTCAGATTCAGGATGCTATCATATTCTGGCTGGGCGACCGCGAGGATGTGAGCAAGGAGAATTACAGCCTGATTAAGGAGCTTGGTATTCAGTGCAGAGGGCGGGGTGCCTGGCCGTTTTTTGAGCAGTACCGATGTGGATATATGCCCCGGGCCGTCAGTGAGGATCAGTTGGATGTGCTGTTGGACGACATGGGGAATTTGCAAATGATGGTTCGTGCCATAGTTGAACAGAATCTGGTGGTTGATTTTGCTCATGGCCAGGTGGTGGCTCGCTTTTATTCGGAAGACCAAGACCAGTATTTCACCTTCGAGACTAACCTGAACGGGCCCAGGAAACCTGTGTATCCAGTGATTGAGCTTAGGGAGATGAGGATCTTGAATGATTTGGCAGCCATGCCCTCAAAAGGGAAAGTTTGTCTGGATTGGTCCTATCTTCCCACTGTGATGAAGGAGGGCAAGGAAAGAATCATCCCCAGGCTGGTGCTGATCGTGGATTCCCAGTCCGGCTTGATCCTGAAAAATGTCCTGCTTGCCCCGAAGGAATATCCTGTTACGCATGTCTTTGATATTCTTGTTGATCTGTGCCAGGAGCGTGGAAAGCCGGCTGAAATCCAAATCTGCGACGAGGAGCTGAAATCCGGCCTGGAGGATTTCTGTAAAAAGACAAACATAAAACTGACGATGCGAAAGCAACTGAATAAGCTTACGACGGCGAGAAATTTTGTACTTGAACAAATCAAAAGACAGTGACCAATGTGTTCCTGAAGTATCCGGATATCCATGAAAGCGCAGGGGTGCCTCAATGTGTTTTGAGGCACCCCTGCGCTGTTTCATAAAACATTCAAATTTTTGCGCTTCTCCGCTACTCTATATCGCTACATTTTTCTCCTGCTTTTCCAGGTGCAGCGGTATATGAGACGGGGTCATTTTTTCTGCAAATGGAAGTCTGTTCATATTTCCGCCACTTCTGCGGATACTATCCTGGAGGTGATGAGAATGTCCCAGACAAAATGCTCCCTTTGGCAGGACACGGTGCGGCTGCCCTCTTTCCCCAGGCTCACGGAGGACACGCAGACGGAGGTGCTGGTTCTGGGCGGGGGCCTGGTGGGGGTGCTGTGCGCCTGGCGGCTGCACCGGGCGGGGATTCCCTGCCTTTTGTGCGAGGGGGAGACCATCGGCTGCGGCACCACCGGCAGAACCACGGCGGTGGTGTCCGCCCAGCACGATACCCTGTACGCGGATCTCATCCGGGACAAGGGAGAGGCAGCGGCCAGGGCATACCTGGAGGCCAACCTGGAGGCGGTGGAGGAGTATGCCGCCCTGGCCCGGGAATATGATTTCGACTTTGTGCGGAAGCCCTCCTATATGTACACCCGTGAAGACCCTTCGTGGATTACCCGGGAGGTTTCTGCCCTGGAGCGCCTGGGCTTTCATGTGCTCCGGGAAGAGAAAATACCCCTGCCGTTTCCCACGGCAGGGGCGGTGTGCTTTCCGAATCAGGGGCAGATGCACCCCCTGAAGCTCCTCCGGGAGCTGATTCCGGGCCTCCGTATTGCGGAGCACACCCGGATTCACCGTGTGGAGGGAACCACGGCCTACTTCGGGGAGCATCGGATTCAGGCGAAGAAAATCATCGTGGCCACCCATTTTCCCATTGTGAACACCCATGGCTTCTACTTTGCCAAGCTCTACCAGCGCCGCTCCTACGTCATTGCCTTGGAGAACGCCGGAGAGCTGGCGGGCACCTATGTGGGCAGGGGAGAGGAGGACCTCTATTTCCGGAACTACGGAGACCTCCTGCTGGTAGGCGGGGGAGAGCACCGGACGGGAAAGCAGGGGGGCAATTTCCGGGTGCTCCGCCAATTTGCCCGGGAGTATTTCCCGGAGGCAAAAGAGCGCTATGCCTGGGCCACCCAGGACTGCATGAGCCTGGATGGGGTGCCCTATATCGGGCCATACAGCCCGGGGCTTCCCAACGTGTTTGTGGCCAGCGGCTTCAACGAGTGGGGGATGACCACCTCCATGGTGGCCTCCCGCATTCTCTGCGACCTGGTGCAGGGGAGGCCCAGCCCCCTTGCGCAGGTGTTTTCTCCCCAAAGGAGCGTCCTTCATCCCCAGCTGTTCCGCAATCTGGGCACCACCGCCCTCCACTTCCTGAAGCCCACCCCCAGACGGTGCCCCCATCTGGGCTGCGCCCTCCAA
>JALETK010000056.1 GCA_022781505.1 Clostridiales bacterium
CTCATCCTGGGCGGAGCCTACGCCCTGTTCATCCTCTTCTGCCAGTTCGTCTGGTTCAAGTAAAAATGCACCGGCAAGTCCCAGGGCTTGCCGGTATTTTTAAGGAGTTTTTCGCACTTTTGGAGAGCATAAAATTCACCAGAGTATTCATGAGATTCGGAGCGACCTGTCCAGTAGTTCCCTGTCCTGTGAAAAAGCGCCGCCCGCCTCCCATACCCTCTGCACCCCATCCAAACGCACCGCACCCCAAGTCTGTCATTGCGAACCAGCGCGCACGCTGGTGTGGCAATCCGCCTCCCCGCAAGCCGCGAGGCTGCATCGCCCCTGCCGGGGCGCAATGCTGGCCGGGACGACTGACCGGCCTCCCGGCCGGTGCAATGCTGCGCATTGCTTAGGGTACGGATTGCCACGTCGCTGCGCTACCCCCAATCATCATGTGTTTTACACCGCCATAATCGAAAGGCCTCCAATTGTCATCCTGAGGCGCAGCCGAAGGATCTCATGTACCGGGGTTTCCGTGTCGGACCCCTTCTGCGCCAGATCCTTCGCCTGTGGCTCTGGATGACAGGTCGGGGGTGCGGCATTTGTTTCACAGCAATGACAGGTTCGGAGGCGCTGCCCGTTGGGACGTGGCTTCCAGGCGGATTTGCAGCTGCCCGGCGGGATGATTAAATGAAAATCCGTTTCCGGACCCCGTCTCCCAGGGGGCGGATGATGCCGCACAGGAGCCAGAAGATGCCCAGGGCGGAGAGCACCGCCACGGGGTAGAGGCTCCAGGAGAACATCTTTCCCCCGAAGGTAATCACCTGGAACATCTCCAGAAGCATGGCCGAGCACCCAAAGGCGATGGAGCTGCCGCCGAAGATGAAGAAGTACCCCTTTCGCAGGTGGCAGACCAGCGCCGTGAGAACCGTGGACAGGATTCCGTAAATCCCCGTCACGGGAAAGGCAAAGGACAAAAACCAGCCCCCATGGGTCTTGAGGTCAATGTAGAGGAGCAGCAGCCCGGCCCCCAGGAAGTCCACGGGCACCATCCAGCTGGGGTCCGGCCGGTAAAACCACAGGGGGAAGACCATGATAAGATAGGCCAGGCTGGCCCCGCCCACGGCAAAGCCGGACCAGGTCACCCTCCGGGCCAGGTTCAGATCCACCAGAAGGCAGGCTGCCACGGCGGCCAGATACACCAGGGTCAGCACAAACCGAAGCCCGCTGCGCTCCGGTGGAGGCGGGGCCCAGCCTCTGGGGTAGAGAGGCTCCCCCCTGGGGGTCTCCAGATCGGGGTGATACACCCGCAGGCCGCACAGGGGACACCGCTTCTCCGAGTCCCCCAGCCGCACCCCGCAGTTCATACAGTACATATTGAATCTCCTTTCCATAGGCGCCCCATTAAGGGCGGAGCAGTCAAGCCCAAACCCTGCGGGCAGGTTCCGCTGTGTTCCTGTAGGGGAGGGTCATGACCCTCCCGGGAAGCGGCAAGTCCGATTGGCAGCTCCGTCGCGAGGCAACGGCCCCTGCGGGAGGGATTGGAAGCACCCAGTTTCCGGTGAGTGCCCGGGAGGGTCATGACCCTCCCCTACGGGGACGGGATGCGAGGGTTCCGGAAAGCGCCCGGCTACATGGTGCGTTCCAGTTTGTTTGCCGGTGCAAAAGTATTATCCCTCGTTGCTCTCCACCGTGACCTCCAGGCCCAGCTGTACCAGCCTCGTGAGGAAGCTGCGCTCCAGATCCGGAAGGCGGGTGCTGCGAATGAGATTGATGCGCACCTTTCCCCCGTAGCTGAGGACGGAGCAGTTGTGAAAATAGGTAATCTGCGGCCCAATGATGAAATCCAGGCAGTCAACAAAGGGCTCCAGCTCCGGGGGGAGCTGGGTATTTCCCAGGTTGGAGATGCACAGGGTCCCCTTGGACTCTCCCACCGCCCGGTAGACAAGACGGAGCACCAGGTTTTTAAGGGGCAGGGGGGCCAGCTTCATGAGGATGTTCCGCTCCGGATTCACGTTGGCGGCCACCCGGGCGGCCATCTGCTGGCGGCTCAGCTGGCTGTCCAGCTGGCTCTGGACGGCCTTGCACAGCTCCGGCAGGGTGTAGCTCCCCAGGCGGGGGTCCACCCCCACGTTCACCATGAGGGAGAAGTTCCGCAGGGTCTGGCTCCCGAAGAACTTCCGCAGATTCACAGGCACCGTGACCTTGGCCCAGCGCCGCCCCTGATTCCCCGGGGCCACGTCCAGAATGGCCTGGAGCATCACGGCGGTGAGAAGGGAGGTGACGGTGCACCCATGTTCATGGGCCAGGGCCAGAAGGGCCTCCGAGGACAGGGTGGCCACGGTCAGGTGGAGAAAGCCGCCGGGCTCCCGGCTCCCCCGGAGGCGCAGGGAGCTGGGCTCCTTCCGGCTCATGGTGACACTCCCGGCGGCCTTGGGGAAGCTGTCCTCCAGCTCCTCCCGGGTGGGGGCATCCCCCGGCCGCAGAACCCCCCGGGCGGCGGGCACCTGGAGCCCGTGGAGCCGGGCCAGATACTCCGCCGTGAGGCTCTTGAGGAAAATGAGGCCCCCGCTGCCGTCGGTGATGGCGTGGAAGAACTCCACGGCGATTCGGTTGTGATAGTAAAGCACCCGCAGGGCGCACTGGGACAGCTCCCGCCCGGACATGTGGGCCAGGGGACAGGCCCGGTCCGGCTGCACCCTTGGGGCCCGGGGGAGCTTCTGGAGGTAGAACCAGAAGGCGCCCTTCCGGAGGCTCACCATCATGGAGGGGAACCGGGGAAAAAGGGCATCCACCGCCTCCTGGAGCACCGCCGGATCCACCGGCTCCCGAAGGGTGGCGGAGAGCCGGAACACGTTGCTCCAGTCCCGCCGCCGCACTGCCGGAAAAATTTTCGCAGCATTGTCCAGCCGCATCCAATCCACGGCCACCGCCTCCTTTCGTGGAGGTATTATAACACATTCCGGGCAAAATAGAAACTTGAAATATTTCTGTCCCGGAAGTAAAATACCGGTGACGACACAAATCACCATGAAAGGACGGTTCCCATGTTTCAAGGCTTCTCCCCGGAGACCGTGGATTTTCTCTGGGGCATTCGGATGAACAACAACCGCGCCTGGTTTGAGGCCAACAAGCAGGCGTACAACCAATTTCTCTACAACCCCATGAAGGAGCTGGGGGCGGCGGTGTACGGGGCCCTGGGGGATCTGCCGGAGACGGAGCTGAAGGTCTCCAGAATCTACCGGGACGCCCGGATGCACCCCCCGGTGCCCTATAAGGAGAGCCTGTGGTTCTGCGTCCGCCGGGCCGGGGCCTACTGGGCCCAGAACCCCACCTTGTATTTTGAGATTCGCCCGGAGGGGGCCAGCTTCGGCTTTTCCCTCTGGGAGCCGGGGACGGAGACCATGGAGGCCTTCCGCCGCTCCCTCATGGCCCGGCCGGAGGATTTCCCGTCCCTTCTGGAGGAGGCCCAGGCCCGGTCCGGGCTGACGCTTGTTCCGGAGTGCTACAAGCGCCCCCGGCCCTGTGACAATCCCGCCATTGGGCCCTATTTCCAGTGGCGCCGCCATCTGGACGCCACCCGGGAGCTTTTCCCGGGGGAGGAGCTCTTCTCCCCGGAGCTGCCGGAGCTGGTGGCCGGAACCCTCCGCCCCTGGCTCCCGGTGTGCCGCTACCTGGACCGCCTGATCACCGCCGCCCTGTGAGAGCTCCGGGGGCCGGTCAGGTTGGGGACTGCCCGGGAGGGTCATGACCGGGGGGTTGACCGGAGGTATCCTTTGTTATACGATGCGGAGGACGCAGTGCAGGGCGGGGGCTTGCCCCCGCCGCCCGGTTTCCGGAACCGGGGCAATCCCGCTGCACGCCCAAGCCGGTCATTGTTATGAAACAACCGCCGCACCCCCGGCTTGTCATCCTGAGCGGGCAGCGAAGGATCTCGCGCAGAAGGGCTCCGACACGGAAGCTCCGGGGCCGCCGAAATTGGAGCCCCGGGGCGGGATTTTTGGTTGACTTTTCCACCCCGGGGCGCTACAATATTTTTAAGAAAAGCAAATCGGTTTCAGTGCTGCCTGGATTCCTTCGGGGCCAGGTGGAGAATAGAGAACCGGGTGTGAATCCCGGGCGGTACCGCCACTGTGAACGTGGAGGCCGCACACATGACGAAAGTCGGTCATTGGGGTGCTTCCCTGAGAAGGCTGTGTGCAGGCTGATGATGCGTGAGCCAGGAGAACTGCTGAAGCTCGCCTTCCTTGCCGGATCCTTCGCGTATGGGGTCTGGCCTGCTTTGTGCGCGGAAAAACGGCCGCGGTAACCGGAGAAGTCCGGTTGCCGCGGCTTTTTGCGCACACCGTGACTCGGAAGAACTTCCCCGGCAGAACTTGCCGCATTTGCTTTTCTATATCAATTTATGGAGGAACGAGTCATGCAAAAACGAATCGTGAGTATGCTCCTGGCCCTGGTTCTGGTCCTGGGCATACTGCCTGCGCCCGCTTACGCCGCAGGCGTCAATGGCGAGTCCCACATCCGTGTGCTGGACACCGCCCCGGTCTCCGCCCAGGTGACCGCGGGGGAGATCTACCAGCTGGATCTCGCCACCGTCTTTTCCGACGGGGAGGGCCACAGCCTGACCTACGCCCTGAGCGGCGGAGAATTCGGAGAGCACACCAAAATCGACGGAGGAACCCTGTACTTCTCCGTCAGCCAGCCCGGGGACTATGCCCCGGTGATCACCGCCTCCTGCGGGGCCGGTTCCACCGCCTCCCACACCCTCTCCGTGACGGTGACCCAGGCGGCGGAGGGCGACTCCGGCCAGTATGGCTATGACGAGACCCCGGCCGCCCAGGTCACGGTTTACGTCACCATCTCCAACGACGGAAAGCCCGTCCTCAGCAGCAATGACACGGACACGGTCATGGCCGGTCTGGCGGTGACGGTGCCCTACTTCGACCTGGGCCTCTACGGCCTGGAGGACTATTACCGCTACCACACCGAAAACGGCCAGGGGGCCTATACGGACAGCGTGGTGGTGGAGCGGCCCACGGCCCTGCACCTGTACATCTACCTCCTGGAGCGGTATTACATGGGCCTGGATGAGTCGGAGTGCTGCAAGGGCACCTCCGGGGTTCTGAATTATGCCGAGGACACCGCCGTGGATTACTTCGACGGGACGGAGGCCTACACCAGCGGAACCCTGAAGGCCGCGGACTTCTCCGGCAGTGCCACCAGCTTCTTCATGAACAACTTCTGGGGCCATGACCTGAATCTGAAGTATTACCGGAATCACATGTACCCCCTCATGAGCCCGGGGTGGGGCTCCACCGCGGACTACATCCTCCTGTCCGACGGGGACGCCATAGACATCGGCCTCTTCTCCAACTGGAACTTCTACCTGGAGGGGGAGTTCTGCTCCTTTGACCAGGACAGCTATACCGGGGAGCCGGGGAGCAGCCTCACGGTGAATCTCCTGCGCTGGAACGGGGACAACAATGTTCTGGAGTCCTTCGGGGGCCTGGACGTGGCCCTGTACAATTCCGGCTGGGAGAAGGTGCAGGAAGTGGCCGGCGGGAAGACCAACACCGGCGCCGCCCTGACCCTGACCCTGCCGGAGACCCCCGGCACCTACTACCTCCTGGGCACCGACGTGGATGCCGCCACGGAGAACGCGGTCAACGCCCCGGCGGTGGCCCGGATTGAAGTGGCAGGCGGGGAGCCCGCCGTGGAGGGCTACCTGTCCGCCCTGCGGTTCACCAGCTCCTCCGCCGGTTCCCTGGAGTACCGCCTGTCTCCCGCCTTCTCGGAGGACAATCTGGCCTACACCATGGAGGTGCCGGACCGGGTCTCCGGCGCTTACGCCTGGGCCACCCTCTCCGAAAACGCCCCGGAGGGCTCCTCCATCACCGCCAGGTGGGCCGGGACCAACGGTGAGGACCGCTCCATCAGCATTACCAGCGGCAAGACCAGCGGCCAGTGGATGGCCTATTTCCTGAACGCCGGCACCGGCGTCAACAGCCTGACCCTGGAGGTGGGCGTGGAGGGAGACCTCCAGACCTACGGGGTGCAGGTGGTTCGGGTGGAGCCCACCCTCACGGCGCTGTCCCTGGAGGAGGTGCCCTTCAACGAGAGCTTCAGCGCCGCCACCTTCTCCTACACCGCCACCACCACCCGGGACGCCGTAACCGTCCTGGCCACTCCCAGGGACGAGAGCTACACCGTCTCCTATAACGGCGGGGAGAGCGGCGTGATTGCCCTGGAGGAGGGCGAGAACCAGATTCAGGTGAAGGTTGCCAATCCCGGCGGCTTCGAGACCGTCTATGAGATCACCGTGACCCGGGTGCCGGAGATCTCCGTCACCTTCAGCGTCACCCCCGGGGACGCGGTGGTGTACCTGCAGGACAGCCTTGGCCAGCGGATCTGGCCGGAGGCGGGGGTCTACACCCTCATGTCCGGCACAAGCTATTCCTACACCGTGACAAGAAGCGGCTACATCGGCCAGAAGAGCAGCTTCCAGCTGACCCAGTCCGGGGCCATTGAGATTGCCCTGGAGGCCGCCCCCGCCAACGAGGACATCGACCCCACCATCTACGCCCAGTGGGGCAGCTTCCGTGGGGAGAACAACCTGGGCATCACGGACGCCAGAACCCCCTACGCCCCCGGGGACGCGGAGCTGCTGTGGGCCGCCAAGTGGGGCACCGGCTGGGCCGCCGCCCCCAATCCCCCTATTCTGGTGGACGGGGATCTGATTGTCATTGTGGGCAGCACCATCAAGCGGGTGGACCGGAACACAGGCGAGGTCAAGGCGGAGGGCACCATGGCCGGTACCTGCGGCTTTGGCATCATTCCGCCCACCTACGGCGACGGCATGATCTTCGTGCCCCTGTCCGGCAAGGTGCAGGCCTTCAACGCCAAGACCCTGGAATCCCTGTGGGTGTACACCGACGCCCTGGGCGGACAGCCCAACTGCCCCATCACCTATGAGGCGGGCTTCGTCTATGTGGGCTTCTGGGGCAGCGAGACAAAAAATGCCAACTTTGTCTGCCTGTCCGTGACGGATGAGGACCCCACCGCCACAGGCGAGAGCAAGCTGGCCTCCTGGACCTACACCAGAGCCGGCGGCTTCTACTGGGCCGGAGCCTATGCCACGGATCAGTATGTTCTGGTGGGCACCGACGATGGCCAGAGCGGCTACTCCTCCGAGACCGCCAGCCTCCTGGTGTTCAACCGCCTGACCGGTGAGCTCCTGGACTCCCATGAGGGCATCCGGGGGGATATCCGCTCCAATGTCTCCTACGACCCCGACTCCGACCGGGTGTTCTTCGCCTCCAAGGGCGGCGTCCTGTGCAACGCCAAGCTGGACTGGTCCACCGGCAAGATCATGGATTTCAACCTGGTGGAGCTCCAGGACTCCAAGGGCAACCATTATGCCATGTCCACCTGCACCCCCTCGGTGTACAATGGCCGCATTTACCTTGGCGTGGCGGGCACCAGCCAGTTCGGGGACTTCTCCGGCCACGGCATCGCCGTCTTTGACCTGAACGAGGACGGCTCCATGGAGCAGGCCTATGTCTATGACATCAAGGGCTACCCCCAGACCTCCGCCATGGTGACAACCGCCTATGCCGACGAGCAGGAGGGCTATGTCTACATTTACCTGCCCTACAACACACAGCCCGGCGGTGTCTCCGTTTTGAAGGACAAGAAGGGCCAGACCGAGCCCATCACCACCACCGACGAGGGCTACAGCGAGGTCTTCACCCCCGTTTCCCCCTTGAACCAGTACTGCATCTGCTCCACCATCGCCGATGAGTACGGCACCATCTACTACAAGAACGACTCCTGCTACACCATGGCCATCACCTCCAAAATCGAGTCCGTTTCCGTTGCCAGGGAAGCCCTTTCCTACAGCAAAAACGAAGACGGCACCTGGACGGCCCAGGGGCTGAAGGTGGTTGCCAACCTGAAAAACGGCCTCCAGCGGGATGTGACGGACTACATCAGGATTGCTGCGGAGGATGGGAAGCTGGTGGCGTCCTACACCTATGGCTTTGACCATGCCAACTATGGCCTGAAGACCCTGACCGTGGAGCTGTGTACCCTGTGCACGGCGGCGGGCCACGACTTTGCGGAGACTGTGGTGGAGCCCACCTGTGTGGCGGACGGCTACACCCAGCACACCTGCGCCCGCTGCGGCTACAACTACCGGGATCAGTTCACCGGGGCCACCGGCCACCGGTATCAGGCGGTGGTGACGGAGCCCACCTGCACTGCCGCCGGTTACACCACCCACACCTGCGATCTCTGCGGCCACAGCTATGTGGACGGCATCCTGGAGGCCCTGGGCCACGACTTTGAGGCGGTGGTGACGGCTCCCACCCATGAGAAGATGGGCTACACCACCCATACCTGCAAGCGCTGCCAGGTCACCTATGTGGATAGCTACACGGACGCCTTGGGCCACAGCTACACAAGAACCGTGACCAAGGAGCCCACCTGCACGGAGGAGGGCCTTGCCACCTACACCTGCGATTGCGGCGCCACCTACACGGAGGCCATCCCCAGGACGGAGCACCTCTATGAGGCCCAGGTGACGGAGCCCACCTGTGAGGAGATGGGCTACACCACCCATACCTGCAAAATCTGCGGCCACAGCTATGTGAGCGACTTCCGGAACCCCAAGGGCCACCATGACGAGGCCCGGGTGACGGAGCCCACCTGTGTGACCATGGGCTACACCACCTACACCTGCACCGACTGCGGCCGCAGCTATGTGGCGGACTATGTGGACGCCCTGGGCCACAGCTATGTCCTGGTCAACGGGAAAGAGGCCACCTGCACCGAGCCGGGCTACACCGGCGATGAGGTCTGCGCCGTCTGCGGCGACGTAAAGACCAGGGGAGAAGAAATGGAGGCCCTGGGCCACAGCTTTGGCCCGTGGACCGTGACCCGGGAGGCGGACTGCTTCACAGACGGCCTCCGGGAGCACACCTGCGCCCTCTGCGGCCACACTGAGGAGGAGACCATCCCCGCCAATTCCGACGGGTGCCCCTCCGGGAGCTTCACGGATCTGAAGCCCGGGGCATGGTACCATGAGGCTGTGGACTTCGTCCTGGACGAGGGCTACATGGCCGGCATGGGCGGCGGCCGCTTCGCCCCCGACGGAACGCTGACCCGCGGCCAGCTGGTGACCATCCTGTACCGCATGGCCGGTTCTCCCCAGGTGACCGGGGAGCTGCCCTTTACGGACGTGGCGGAGGGACGGTACTATGAAAAGGCCATCCTCTGGGCCACGGAAAACGGCATCGCCAGCGGCATGGGCAGCGGCCGCTTCGCCCCCGAGGCCCCGGTGACCCGGGAGCAGATGGTGACCTTCCTGGCCCGCTATGCCGGAACCCTGGGCCTGGACGTGACGCCCACAGGAGGCCTGGAGGCCTTTGCGGACGGAGACACGGTCAGCGCCTATGCCCGGGACGCCATGGCCTGGGCCTGCGAAACCGGCATCCTCCAGGGCATGACCCCCACCACCCTGTCCCCCAAAACCACCGCAACCCGCGCCCAGGCCGCCACAATTCTCCTGCGCCTGAGCAAGCTGGTAAACGCGTAAACACCCCCCGGGGCGGCCGAAAGGCCGCCCCTTTTTGCGCCCCGGCATCTGAGGCGCAGCCGAAGGATCTCATGCACCGGGCTTCCTTGTCGGAACTCTCCTGCGCGAGATCCTTCGCCCCCGACTTGTCATCCTGAGGCGCAGCCGAAGGATCTCATGCACCAGGGCTTCTTTGTCGGAACCCTCCTGCGCGAGATCCTTCGCCTTTGGCTCAGGATGACAAGTCGGGGGTGCGGCGGTTGTTTCATGACAATGACAGTTTTGGGGGCCGGTTCCTTGGGACGGGACTGCCAATCAGATTCGCACCTGCCCGGCGGGGGACAGACAGCCGCCCTACAGGTGCGCTGCCGGTGGCGGGTGCGTGGGGACGGGTGCGCTGTCGATGGCGGGTGCGTTGGGCCGGGTGCGCTGCCGGTGGCGGGGGGGCGTGGGGGTTTTTGAAATGGGCGTTGACTTTTTTATGGCGGCGGTATAGAATAAAGAAAAGTACATAAGCTGTATTGATTTCAGTGCCCGCCGGATTCCTTCGGGGCCGGGGGGAGAATAGAGAACCGGGTGTGAATCCCGGGCGGTACCGCCACTGTGAACGCGGAGGCCGCACACATGACGAAAGTCGGTCATTGGGGAGCTTCCCTGAGAAGGCTGTGTGCGCGCCTGGGATGCGTGAGCCAGGAGACCTGCTGAAAGCTGTGATGTCAGGCCCTTCGTGTATGGGGCGCTGGCCTTTTTGGCGCAGAAAACCGGCTGCGGCAATCCATGTTTTATGGGTTTGCCGTGGCCGGTTTGTATTTTGGAGGGATGTCCATGTCCAGGAAAACGGCTCTGCGGTGTCCCGCCCGGCGGCAGGCCACGCCGGAGCAGCAGCGGTGGGCGGTGGCGGCTCTGCGGCGGCGGGCCGGGGAGCTGGGGCGGCCCCCGGTGAAAAGCGACTTCCCGCCGGAGCAGGCCCAGCGGATCAAGGCCGCCCTGGGTCCCTGGCCCAGAGCCCTGGAGGCTGCCGGCCTCAAGGAGGTTCCCGAAAGGATTGTGAACAGAAAGCATGAAAAAGGATCTTCTCCTGGGCCTGGTGGTGCTGCTGATTCTGGCGGCCTTCCTCCTGACCACGGACTTTCAGACCGTTGACCAGTTCTACCTCACCCACATGGAGGACATCACCCCGGACAGCGACACCGTCACCGTGGCCATTGTGTGCGGCGAGGCGGTGAAAAACCCCGGGCGGCTGGACGAGACCCTTCTGGAGCGCCTGCCGGAAGACGGGGTCATTCTGCCCGAGACCACCTATGTCCTCCGGCCCGGGGACACGGTGCTGGATCTGCTGATCCGCACCGCCCGGTACAACCGGATTCCGCTGGAGTACCAGGGGGCCGGGGCCAACGTCCTGGGGACGGCCTATGTCCAGGGCATCGGCTACCTGTACGAGTTCTCCTGCGGCACCGGCTCCGGGTGGGTCTACAGCGTCAACGGCGTGTTCCCCGGCTGCGGCTGCTCGGAGTACGCCCTGTCCCCGGGAGACCGGGTTGTTTGGCAATATACCTGTGACTTTGGCAGGGACGTGGGCGCCCTGCAGGAAGGGGGCGGCTCATGAACGCCTTTTCCAAGGTGCACCCCGGGGTGGCCTCCGTTTATTTCCTGGGGATTCTCCTCTTTTCCATGTTCGTCATGAATCCGGTTCTGGAGCTCCTCACCCTCCTGGGAGGGCTGCTCTTCTGCTCGAGCCTCCCGGGGGACAAAAAGGGGCTGGGGGGATATTTTGGGATGATTCTCATTATGGCTCTGGTGAATCCCCTGTTCTCCCACAACGGGGTGACGCCCCTGTTCTTCATGAACGGAAACGCCGTGACGCTGGAGGCCCTGGCCTACGGAGCCGCCATGGGAGTCATGCTGGGGGGCGTCCTGCTGTGGTGCCGGAGCTTCAGCCTGCTCATGACCAGCGAGAAGCTGGTCTACCTGGTGGGGCGGGGCTGCCCCAAGCTGGCGGTGGTGCTGTCCTCCGCCCTGCGCTATGTGCCCATGCTGAAGCGTCAGGCCCGGCGGGTGGAGCGGGCCCAGCGGGCCGCGGGCCTCTTCGGGCCGGACAACCGCGCAGACCGGCTCCGGGCCTCCCTGCGGGTCTGGGCCGTTCTGGTGAGCTGGTCCCTGGAGAACGGGGTGGAGACCGCCCGCTCCATGGCCGCCCGGGGCTACGGCCTCCGGGGCAGAACCAACTACGGTAACGTCTCCTTCACCCTCCGGGACGGGGTCCTCCTGGGGGTGGTGGCCGCCCTCAGCGGCGGGGTTCTGGCGGGGCTCCTGGCGGGGGAGCTGGCCTTCTCCTGGTACCCCGCCCTGGTCTGGAGAGAGCCGGGCCCCCTGGGGGCCGGTTCCTATGTGTGCTTCGGCGCCCTGGCCCTGCTGCCGGTGTGCCTGGAATGGGAGGAGCGAATTCGTTGGAATTACTCAAGGTCGAAAATCTGAGCTTTACCTACCCCGGGGCCGGGAAAAAGGCCCTGGAGGGGGTGTCCTTTACCCTGGAGCGGGGGAGCTTCAACCTGCTGTGCGGCCGGTCCGGCTGCGGCAAATCCACCCTTCTGCGGCTTTTGAAGCGGGAGCTGGCCCCCTACGGGGAGCGGAGCGGGGAAATCCGCTACAAGGGCGCCCCCCTGGAGGCGCTGGAGCCCCGGGTCAGCGCCGGGGAGATCGGCTTCGTGACCCAGAACCCGGAGGAGCAGATCGTCACGGACAAGGTCTGGCACGAGCTGGCCTTCGGACTGGAGAACCTGGGCCTCCCCCAGGCGGACATCCGCCGCCGGGTGGGGGAGATGGCCAGCTACTTCGGCATCCAGGACTGGTACCACCGGGACACGGACGGCCTCTCCGGGGGCCAGAAGCAGCTTCTGAACCTGGCGGCGGTGATGGTGCTCCAGCCCCGGCTCCTGCTCCTGGATGAGCCCACGGGCCAGCTGGACCCCATTGCGGCGGCGGACTTCATGGCCACCCTCCAGAAGCTGAACCGGGAGCTGGGCCTCACCATCCTCCTGGCGGAGCACCGGCTGGAGGAGGTCTTCCCCATCGCCCACCGGGTCATTGCCATGGAGGAGGGGGCAATTCTCTCCGACGCCCCGCCCCGGGAGACGGCGGCGGCCCTGAGAGGCCAGCCCCTGGCCCAAGGCCTGCCCAGCGCCTGCCGCATCTGGAGCGGCCTGGGGGCGGCGGAGCCCTGCCCCATGACCGTGGGGGAGGGCCGGGAGTTCCTGGAGGCGGGCTACGGCTCCCGCAGGGGCGCCCGGGTGTGCCCTCCGGCGGCTGCGCCGGGGGAGCCGGTTCTGGAGGCGGAGCACATCTGGTTCCGCTATGCCCGGGAGGCCCCGGACGTCCTCCGGGATCTGTCCCTGTCTCTCCGGCGGGGGGAGATTTTCAGCGTTCTGGGAGGCAACGGCACCGGTAAGACCACCACCCTGGGGGTCCTCTCCGGCCTGGACCGGCCCTACCGGGGGCAGGTGCTCCTGGAGGGGAAAAAGCTCCGGGACTGGCGGGGCACGTCTTTGTACCGGGGAAAGCTGGCCCTCCTGCCCCAGAATCCCAAGACCCTGTTCCTGCGGCCCACCCTCCGGGAGGATTTGGAGGAGCAGCTGAGGGCCATGGAGATCCCCCGGGAGGCCTGGCCCCGGAAGGTGGCGGAGCTGGCCGACCGGCTGGGCCTGGAGGACTTCCTCGCCCGGCACCCCTATGATCTCAGCGGCGGAGAGCAGCAGAAGTGCGCCCTGGGCAGGCTCCTTCTCACGGAGCCGCAGGTGCTCCTCCTGGATGAGCCAACCAAGGGCCTGGACGCGGACTTCAAAAACCGGTTCGCCGGTCTGCTGGGAGACCTGCGGGACCGGGGCAAGGCCATTTTGCTGGTGACCCACGACGTGGAGTTCGCCGCCCAGGTCTCCGACCGCTGCGGCCTGTTTTTTGACGGCCAGCTGATCTCCCAGGGGCCGCCCCAGGAATTCTTCTCCGCCAACAACTTCTATACCACGGCTGCCAGCCGCATCAGCCGCACCTTGTTTCCCAATGCGGTTTTGTGCCGGGAGGTGGTGGCCCTGTGCCAGGGAGAAACGCTATGAAAAAATATGTCTCTGCCGCCCTGCTGCTTCTGATGGTTCCGGCTGTGGTGGTGCTGGGGGCCACGGTGTTCCGGGATAAGCAGTATGCCTTCGTCAGTCTGGCGGTGGCGGTGCTGGCCTGCGGGGCCTTCTTCCTGTCCTTTGAGCGGCGGGAGACCGGGCCCATCCGGCTGGTGCTCCTTGCGGTGATGACGGCCCTCTCCGTGGCGGGGCGGCTGCTCTTTGCCGTGCTCCCGGGCTTCAAGCCCGTGACCGCCATGGTGGTGCTCACGGCCATGTACTTCGGGGGAGAGGCGGGCTTCCTCACGGGGGCCCTGACGGCGGTGCTGTCCAACTTCTACTTCGGCCAGGGGCCCTGGACCCCCTTCCAGATGGTCACCTGGGGGCTCCTGGGCTTCGTGGCCGGGCTCCTGAGAAACCGGCTGAAGGCCAGCCGCCTGTTCCTGGCCCTCTACGGGGCGGTGGCCGGGGTGGCCTTCTCCCTCCTCATGGACGTGTGGACCGCCGTCTGGATAGACGGCACCCTCACCCTCTCCCGCTACCTGGCGGCGGTGGCCACCTCCGGGGGCTATATGCTGCTCTACGCCCTGTCAAACGTGATCTTCCTGCTCCTCCTCCGAAAGCCCATGGGGGAGATTCTGGGGAGAATTCAGAAAAAATACGGCATCACCTGACCTGCCCCGGGGCCCATGGGGGCAGCGGGCACCGGAAGGAGGAATTTTCATGAACCGGCGCAAATCTGTCACAAAATGGACGGCGGGACTCCTGGTGCTGGGCATCCTTCTGAGCCTGGTTCTCATGACCGGGAGCCTCCGCCCCAGGGAGCCCCAGGGCTCCCTGCCCGCCGGGACGCTTCCAATCACACCGGAGGAGGCCGCCTCCCGGGGCGGCGGGGAGGCCCCTCCGGAGGAGACCCAGCCCCCGGAGGAGACCGAGCCCCCGGAGGAGACCGAGCCTCCGGAGACGGAGGAGACCCGGCCCTCCGGGGAGACGGTCCCCCCGGAGGAGACCCGGCCGGAGGCCCCTTCCGCCTCAGAGCCCCAGGAGGGGCCCGCCGGAACCGACCCCGACCCAAAGCCCGCCGGGGACGGGGAGGCCGGGGACCCCGGCGGCCCCGGTGGAGAGAATCCCGGGGGCGGGGAGGGGGAGAGCCCGGGCCCCGGCGGAGACGGGCCGGAGGACGACACCCGGCTGCGGATTGTCACGGATCTGACGGACTGCGTCATCACCTATGACCAGCTGGAGGAGGACTGCCTGCCCTTCTACGCCTATCTGGTAAACGCCCAGGGGGACATGTACCTGCGTGTAAAGCTCCGGAACAGCCGGACCCCCGCCAACGGCACCTACCTCACCCCCACGGGCAGGGACTTCCGGGCGGAGCTGGCCCGGCAGGAGAACAATTTCATCACCCTCTATGTCAAGCAGGGGACCACCACCGTCCTGGAGGCCACCTATGTGATTTTCTACACCGCCCGAAAGGCGGACGCGGATCACCCCACTGTGGGAGACCATCCCCCCACGGTGGTCACCAACCTGGACGGCTTCACCGGGGAGATGACCAACCGGAACTTCACCTTCCTGGTGCAGGCCCGCACCTGCGAGGGGGCTCTGATTTACGCCAGCAATCTCCTGGTGACTCTGGACGGCCAGCCGGTGACCAACCCCACCGGGAGCGAGTGGTATGAGTACCAGCTGTATTTTGAGGACCCGGCGGTGGGGGACAGCCAGGAGCATGAGATCACCGTCCTGGCCTGGGACGGGGCGGGGAACTCCGTCTTCCTGCGGTACCTGGTGACCTACTCCTTTGTGGACACCGGCGGCAGGGTGGGCACGGCCTACATACTTCTGGACGCCACCACCGTGGGCCTGGACCCGGACACCCTGGGGGGCGTGTATACCTATGAGATTCAGCAGAACCGGCCTGCCTCCTACGGGGTGCTGGCCATGCTGGAGGAGTTCGGCTACGAGGCCGAATACGACCGGACGCCGGACGACGGCTTCTACCTCCGCAGGATTTCCCGGACGGGGATGATGGACTACGGGGAGATTCCGGAGAACCTGTGGCAGAAGGTGCTGGACGATGAGATCAGCCTCACGGGCCAGTCCAGCGCCGACTCCCTGGGCCAGCGGGACTTCACCTACGGCTCCGGCTGGATGTACTCGGTGAACGGCACCCTCTACGCGGGCAAGGGCCTCTCGGAGTATTACCTCAGCGACGGGGACACCCTGTACATCCGCTTCACCCTGGCCTACGGCAAGGACATCGGGGGCTACAACGCCAGCGGCGGCAGCTACGGCAGGCTCCCCACCTACTGCGGCCGGTGGATCAACGGCACCTACATAGACGAGCACGCCTGGGAGGAGTCCCGGATTCTCCGGGAGCCCACCTGCACGGAGCCGGGCCGGACGGCCCAGGTCTGCTCCGTCTGCGGAGACACCCGGGAGGAGGTTCCCCTGGAGCCCCTGGGCCATGACCTCCGGGAGACGGGCCGGAGGGAGCCTACCTGCACGGAACCGGGCCTGGTGACCGAAGGGTGCGCCCGGTGTGGGGAAACGGTGGAGACGGCCCTGGAGCCCCTGGGCCATGACTTTCAGGAGACGGGCCGCCAGGAGCCCACGGAGGAGCAGGAGGGCTGGGTGGACTACACCTGCACCCGCTGCGGCGAGAAAAAACGGGAGACCCTACCTCCAGTCACCCCGCCAACCGCAACCCCGCCGCACCCCCGACCTGTCATCCTGAGTCAACGGCGAAGGATCTCATGCAGAAGGGCTGCGAAACGGGGGCCTGGCGCGCGAGATCCTTCGGCTGCGCCTCGCCGATGACAATTGGGCCTGCCGCACCCCCGACCTGTCATCCTGAGCCAACGGCGAAGGATCTTGCGCAGGAGGGCTCCGAAATGGGGGCCTGGTGCATGAGATCCTTCGGCTGCGCCTCGCCGATGACAGGTGGGGGGCGGTGCGGAGGGGTGCGAAGCAAGTCCATCGAAAGGAGACGAATGATGAAACGAACCGTCCTGTGTGTGCTTCTGATTGTGGCGCTGGTGCTGCCTGTGGGGGCGCTGACCGGGGAGGAGACCGCCGGGGCGCTGGCGGGGCTTCTGGACACGGGCCCCGCCGGGCTCCTGAGCGCCCTCACCCCCGGGGATGCCCTGTCCGACTGGGCGGCCATTCTGGCGGGCCGGGCCGGGGAGACCCGGGGGGCGGAGGCCTATCTCTCGGGCCTGTGGGACTATGTGTCCCGGCAGTATCAGGAGATAGGGGGCCTGGACCCCCTCCAGGCCACGGAATGGCACCGGGTGGCCCTGGCGGTGACGGCCCTGGGGGCCGACCCCACCTGCTTCGGCCTGGACGCCCGGGGAGAGCCCATTGACCTGGTGGCCGACGGGGTCTATGCCTGGCAGACCACGGAGAGCCTGGGGGCCCAGGGCCTCAACGGCTGGATTTTTGCCCTCCTGCTCCTGGACGCCGGGGGCTGGGAACCCCCGGAGACCGCCCGGTACACCCGGCAGCACATCCTCCGGGCCATCCTGGAGGCCCAGGAGCCCGACGGGGGCTTCGGCCTCACGGCGGGGGCCTCCGACGTGGACCTCACCGCCATGGCCCTCCAGGCCCTGGCGCCCTACAGGGAGGACTGCCCCGAAGCCGTCCAGGGGGCCCTGGACTACCTCTCCCGGGCCCAGACCGCCCGGGGGGATTTCCTGGCCTGGGGAACGGGCAGCGCCGAGAGCTGCGCCCAGGTGGTCATCGCCCTGTGCGCCCTGGGCATAGACCCCCGGCTGGACCCCCGGTTCGTCAAGGCGGGGGGCAGCGCCCTGGACGGTCTGCTCCTCTACCGGCGGGAGGACGGCGCCTTCTGCCACAGCCTGGAGGACGAAGCCGGTTTTCTCGCCACGGAGCAGGCGGGGCTGGCCCTGTGCGCCCTGGAGCGCATGGACGGGGGCGGGGCCCGGCTGTATGATTTCACGGATGTCCCCCTTCAGGCCTTCCAGCCCAAAAAGGGAGGCTCCGGGTACCTCCTCTGGGCCGCCGCCCTTCTGCCGGTGGCGGGAATTGTGATTATTTTGGTACGGAAAGGAAGAAAAGCATGGACCGGCTAACGGAAAAACTTATGGGAGAAGTGAAAAAGGTCATTGTGGGCAAGGACGAGGTCATCGGGCGCATCTGGATCAGCATTCTGGCCCGGGGCCATGTGCTCCTGGAGGACGTGCCCGGGGTGGGCAAGACCACCATGGCCCTGGCCTTTGCCCGGGCGCTGGGCCTGGAGGTGAAGCGGGTGCAGTTCACCCCGGACACCATGCCCTCGGACATCACCGGCTTCTCCGTCTTTCAGAACGGGGGCCTGCGGTATCAGCCCGGGGCGGTGATGACCAATCTGCTTTTGGCCGACGAGATCAACCGCACCAGCCCCAAGACCCAGTCGGCCCTGCTGGAGGCCATGGAGGAGGGCCGGGTCACCGTGGACGGGGTGACCCACCACCTGCCCAGCCCCTTTGTGGTGCTGGCCACCCAGAATCCCCTGGGCTCCGCCGGTACCCAGAACCTGCCCAACTCCCAGCTGGACCGGTTTCTCATGAAGCTGTCCATGGGCTATCCCGACCGGGCCAGCCAGGTGGACATTCTGAGAAACCGCCAGGGGGCCGACCCCCTGGCCGCCGTGGAGCCGGTGGCCAATCGGGAGACTCTGGAGGCGGCCATCGCCCAGGCGGAGGGGGTTCATGTCTCCGACCCCATCTATGACTACATCGCCGCCCTGGCCGAGGCCACCCGGGACAATCCCCTGGTGCAGCTGGGGGTCAGCCCCCGGGGCGCCCTGGCCCTGTGCCGGGCGGCCAAGGCCAGGGCCTTCACCCTGGGCCGGGACTACGTCCTGCCGGAGGACGTGGGGGATGTGGCGGGCTTCGTCCTGGCCCACCGGCTGATGCTCTCCTCCCGGGCCCGGCTCAACGACCGGACGCAGGAGGACATTCTGAGGGAGATTCTGGACGCGGTTCCCGTGCCCCGGCTCCGGGAGCGGCGGAGATGAGGGCCCTGGCCTGGCTGTGCCTCACGGGGGCCTGTGCTCTGGGCCTGCTCCTGGCGCCCGGCAGGGTCTTCGCCGCCGGGCTGGGCTGCTGCCTGCTGCTGCCCCCGGTCTCCTGGTGCCTGCTGCTGCCGGCCCGGCGGAAAGCCGCCCTGGAGGTGGAGGCCCCCGCCCTGGGGGAGAAGGGGCGGCAGATCTCCCTGGAGCTCCGCTCCGTAGCGGGAAGACTTCCCACGGGGCCGGTGACCGCCCGGCTCACCCTGGAGAACACCGTCACCGGGGAGCGGGTCCGGCGGCGGGTGCGGCTCACGGGAGCCCGCCGGGCGCTGCTGGACTGCCCCTGGTGCGGCTGCCTGGAGCTTCGGCTGGACCGGGCGCTGCTCTGGGATCTGTGGGGGCTGCTGCCCCTGCCCATTCCCGCCGCCGTCACCCGGCGGATTCTGATTATGCCAAACACCTTCCCCGTGGAGCTGACCCTGGAGGCGGCCCCGGCCCATCCGGAGGACTGCCGGGAGTACGCCCAGGACCGGCGGGGCCAGGACCGGACGGAGACCTACCAGCTCCGGGACTACGCCCCCGGGGACAGCCTGAACCGGATTCACTGGAAGCTCACCTCCAAGCGGGAGACCCTCCTGGTTCGGGACCCCGCCTGCCCGGTGGACCGGTCCCTGATGGTCTTCGTGGACCGCACCTGGGGGCCCCTGTCCCCCCGGCAGGCCGATGGCATCATGGAGACGGCGGTCTCTGTGGCCCAGGCCCTGTGGGAGGGGGGAGTCCCCTTCCGCCTGTGCTGGAATGGGGAGAGCATCCGGTGGGTGGAGGTGACCCGGGAGAACTTCCCGGAGGCAGTGGGGGCCCTCCTCCGGTCCCGGACCATGACCGGCATCGGGGGAACGGAGCTGTACCTGCACACCCTGGGCCCCCCGGCGGCGGGCCAGGTGCTGTATCTGGGCACCCGGCTGCCGGAGGAGGCCTTCGCCCGGGCCGTCCCCTGCGGGACGGTGGTTCTGGAGGACTTCACCCCGGAGGCCGCGGCGGAGGCCTTGAGAAACTTGGAATGGAGTTGAGACCCGGTTGAAACGGAAGAACATTGCCCTCCGGCTGACCCTGCCCCGGGAGCCCGGGCCGGATGGGGGGCGGCCCTCCCTGCTTCTGGGGGGCCTGCCTGTGTTTCTGGGGCTCTGGGGCATGGCCCGGGGGCTTCTGGGCTGCGGCTTTGCCTGGGGGGCGGCGGGCCTGTGCACCCTGGCGGCGGCGATCCTCCTGTCCTGGGACCGGGCCTGGCAGCGGCGGACGGCCCTGGGCCTGTGCGCTCTGGCCCTGGGGGCCTGCCTCCTGGGGGCCGGGCCCCTTGGTCAGGGCCTGGCTGCCCTGGCCAATGGGGTGGGGGAGCTTCTAACCCGGAAAACCGGGTATTATCACCTGCCCTATGAGACGGCGGGGATGAACGGCCTCACCGCCGGCCTCCTCTCCGCCCTCCTGGGGGCGGTCACAGGGGCCGCCGTCCGGTATGGCCGGGGCATCCCCCATCTGCTGTGCGCCCCGGTGCTTCTGGCCCTGTGCCTGGGGGGACTGGTGGAGGCGGAGCTCTGGTGGGGGCTGTACCTGGGAGGGACGGCGCTGCTGGTGCTGCGCCTGGCCTCCGGCACGGGCCGCCCCCTGGCGGCGGGAGCGCTGCTGCTGCTCCTGGTGGGAGGGCTTCTGGGCTGGCTGTGCCCCGGCACCGTCCGGGCCTCCGCCGGAGTGCTCCGGAGCATCCACGCCCTCCGCTGTGAGTCCGCCCCCAACCCCATGCCCGAGGGGACGCTCCGGAACCTGGGCCCCTTTGCGCCCGGGGCGGAACCGGCCCTGGCCCTCACCATGGAGGACTGGCAGCCCCTGTACATCCGGGGCTTTGTGGGCGGCAGCTACCAGGAGGAGGGCTGGGCCCCGGCGGAGCAGGCGGCGCCGGAGGAGGAGACCCGGCTCCAGTACATCCTCCAGCGGGACTGCTTCAGCCCCGCCGCCCAGATGGGCGCCGCCGCGGCGGGGACCGAGGGCTTCCGGGCCACGCCCTTTACCCTGGAGGTTCTGGACGCCTGCCGGGCGTGGGCCTATGTGCCCTACGGGGCCTCCGGCCTGGAGGAGGACCCCCGGGCCCTCCGGGGAGAGGGACTGTCCCCGGAGACGAGCCGTTCCGGCGTCCTTTACCATGTGCAGGAGAGCTACCTGCTCCAAAAGGCCCTGGGGGAGGGCCTGGGAGACCAGGAGTACGCCGGGGGCGAGGCGGTCTACCGGGCCTGGGTCTATGACCGGTACCTGGAGGTGCCGGAGGAGGCCCGGCGCCTGCTGGAGGAGCACTTCTCCCTGCCGGAGGAGGCCCCTACCACCGCCCAGGCCCGGCAGCTGGTCCGGTCCATGGTGGAGGCCTGCCTGACCTATGACGAGAGCGCCCGAGCCTCCGCCGGGGACACCCCCTTCCTGGAGTACCTGCTGACCATCAACCCCCGGGGCTACAGCGTGCAGTATGCCACCTTGTCCACCCTGCTCATGCGCTGCTGCGGGATTCCCGCCCGGTATGTGGAGGGGTATCTCCTCCCGGAGGCCCGGCTGGCGGGGGCGGAGCCGGGGGACACCCTGATTCTGACCCAGGAGGACAGCCACGCCTGGACGGAGATCTACCTGGACGGGGTGGGCTGGATTCCCTTCGACACCACCCCCAACCACAAAGAGGAGCTGACCTACACCCTCCCCCCCGGCGGCTCCGGCGGGGAGACGGAGACCCCGGAGGCCGGGGAGAATCCCTACCGGGAATCCCGGCAGGAGATCACCATCCGGCAGGAGGGGCAGAAGGACCGGGGCACCCGGGAAGGGATGGGCCTTTTGTGGCTGATTCCGCTTCTTCTGCTGCCGGCCCTGGTTTTGCGCACGGTGGCCCTTCGCCGCAGGCTGCGGCGGCGGGTGGCGGCCTTCTCCACCGGCCCCGCCCGGGAGGCCGTTCTGGACTGCCTGGGCTACACCGGGGAGCTGCTGGCCCGCCTGGGCCTTCCCCGGCGGAATGTGCCCGTCACCCGGCGGGCCGGGGAGATTGCCGCCCTGGTGCCCCGGGCGGAGCCGGAGGCGGTGGTGCAGGTGCTGGCCATGGGAGCGGAGCTCCGGTTCAGCCCCCACGGGGCCACGGAGGCCCAGCGCGCCCTGGCCCTCCGGGCCCTGGACACCGTCCGGGCCCGCTGGCAGGAAAAAACCGGCCCCGGAAGACGGTTCCTGGCCCGGTTTGTTGAATGTGAAGTTCTGTGAGAAAACATAACATCTAAAAACGGAGGAGCAACATGAGACGGAACGTATGCAACAGGATTCTGGCCTGTCTTCTGGCCCTGGCCCTGACCCTCACCTGCCTGCCCGCGGCATCCGCCGGGGAGACCGGGGAGCTGGTTCTGGCTGTAGTCACCCAGGATCTGGTGGTGGTGGAGCCGGAGACCATCTCCTACCGCCAGGGGGACACCCTGCGCACAGCCCTGAAAAATTCCGGCCACAGCTTTGCGGGAATCGACACAGGCTTCGTCTCCGCCATTGACGGGGTGACGGACAACTATTCCCTGTTCTATGACCAGGGGGGCTATGACCTGGACGTGGCCGCAGCCTCGGTCACCGTGGTCTGCTTCACCTCCTTCCAGGAGCAGTTCTCCACCCAGTACCTGGCCCTCGTGTCCCTCATGGCCGCCTACAACGGCAGCACCAACGGTGTCCAGGGCTACAGCGGCGCCGCCCGCGCCTATGAGGCCGCCCTGGAGGGCCTCTACGGCGCCACCCCCGGCCAGGCGGAGGCTTTGGCCGGGGAGCTCCGGGCGGCCATGGACCGGTACGAGGCCTATCTCAAGGGCGACACGGTGACCGTGACCCTGGACATCACCCAGGGAGGCACACCGCGTCCGGGGGTGGACGCCGTCTTCACGGGAGAGTTCGGAAACACCGTCACGGTGGAGGGGGCCTCCCGGGTGGAGCTGCTTCCGGGGCAATATACCTTTGACATCTCCGACGGGGACCGGAACCACGTCCGGGGCTCCGTCACCGTCACCGGGGCCCGGACCCTCACGGCGGCGCTCCCCGGGGAGACCTGGATTGCGGACGTGGAGCTGAGCCTGGGCAGCGGCGAGGCCTGGGCCCCCCTGGAGCGCCAGGGGAACCGGTACTATGTGCCGGACTTGGCCCAGGGGAATCTCTATCCCTACATCACTCCCGGCCAGGGGGTGGACACCGGCGCCTGCGGTGTCTACCTGGCGGGGAAGGAGGGAGCCGCCCGGCGCACCTGGCTGAGCAGGCAGACGGTGCTGACCGCCGTGGTGGCGCCGGACAGCATGGGGGGGAGCAGCCTGGTGCTGGAGGCCCGTCTGGAGGACGGGGAATTCCAGCAGTACCAGACCTTTGCCCTGGAGCTGGTCCGGGTGCCCACCCTGTCCGGCCTCCGGGTGACGGGGGACGGCACCCGCCTCCCCCTGGCCTTTGACCCCGCCATTACGGACTACGGGGTGACCACGGTCTCGGACAACCTGACGGTGGAGCCCACGGCCCTGTGCCAGGGGGTGAGGGTGACCGTAAACGGGAAGACCGGCGCCGCCGTGGAGGTTCCGGTTTCCGGTGACACGGAGATCACCGTGGAGGCCTCCCACGAAAACGGCTGCAAGAGGGCCTACACCATCCGCGTCACCAAGGCGGCCTCCACGGATGTGACCGTGACCTTTGAACCCGGGGTGAGCCTGGAGGTGACCAACGCCGCCGGGGCGGTGATTGCCCCCAAAGGTGTGAGCGGCGCCGGAGCCGTCTTCGCCCTGATTCCCGGGGAGACCTATACCTATGTGGCCACTAAGAGCACCTGGTATCACACCGCCGCCTCCTTTGAAGCCGCCCCGGGCCTCACCCTTGCAGCGCCCACCCCGGACACGTCGGACTGGCTGGCGGGCCTCCATGTGGGCCCCACCAAGACCGTGGCCTACGAGGGGGACCGGGCCTTCTCCCCGGACTGCCACACCTATACATACGATGTGGGCTCCAACGTCACCGCCTTCGGCCTCCTGGCCACCCTGGCCCAGGGCCTGGAGGACTGCACCATCACAGGCCATTACCCGGACTACCGCTACTGGAACCCGGCCTACGGGCAGCGGACGCTGCAGATCACCGGGGGAACCTTCAAATCCACCACCACCTTCCTGGGGGCCTCCGGAGAGGGCAACGAAATGCGCCTGGAGCTCCGGCGGGAGGCGGGGGGCGTTTCCTGGTATCAGGACTATTTCCTCACGGCCCGGCGGCTGCTGCAGCTCAATGACCTGTCCCTCTCCACCCAGGGCCAGAGCCTGGTGCTGAAGCAGGACAATGGGGGGCAGACGCAGGGGTTTGACAAGCGGGTGCTGGCCTACAAGGCGGCCCTGGGCCAGACCCAGACCTCCGTGACCCTGGACGTGACCCTCTTTGCCACGGACAGCGGAAACGACAGTGCCTTCACAGTGACGGTCACCTGCGGGGCCCACCGGGAGGTTCTGGACTACAATGGCCTCCCCGTCCAGGAGGCCCGGCAGGTGACGGTGCCGCTGGACACCGGCAAGGCGGAGGAGACCATCTCCCTGGAGCTCTCCCGCCCGGGGGCCGTCTCCCAGACCTACACCCTTCGGCTGGAAAAGCTCCCCCCTGCTGTCACCACCTTCCGGGTCTCCCCCTCCCATGCCCTGGTGTTCCTCCGGGATGACCTCACCGGCAGCCGGGTCTGGCCCGACGGGGAGGGGCAGTACCTGCTGAACACCAACGGCACCTACACCTACACCGTCACCGCCTACGGCTATGTGGCCCGGACCGGAACCTTCGCCGCAGGGGAGGAGAACGAAGCCGTCACCGTCACCCTGGAAAAGGCCCCCGCCGCCCCCCGGCAGGATCTGGCCCGGGAGGGGGACTGGACCAGCTTCCGGGGCAACCCGGAGAACAACGCCGTCACCGGCGCCCCGGTTCCCATCCGGGCGGAGGAGGCCGTCCTCACCTGGGCAAACCGCCTGGGGGAGGGCCTCACCGGCGGCGGAGTGGGCTCCCCCATCCTGGTGGGCGACGTGCTGTACACCTACGCGAACACCTCCGTCATGAAGGTGGATAAAAATACCGGCGAGGTTCTGCTCTCCCGGGAGATGGACCACGCCTCAAGCTTCTCCATCACCCCGCCTGCCTACGGGGAGGGCATGATCTTCGTGGGCCTCTCCAACGGGGCGGTGCAGGCCTTCGACGCGGAAACCCTGGAGTCCCTGTGGCTCTACACCGACCCCCTGGGGGGCCAGCCCAACTGCCCCATCACCTACCGGGACGGCTATCTCTACACCGGCTTCTGGAACTCCGAGGTGAAGCAGGCGAATTTCGTCTGCCTCTCGGTCACGGACGAGGACCCCGCCCGGGATAAGGAGGAAAAGCTGGCCTCCTGGACCTATACGGACAAGGGCTTCTACTGGGCCGGGGCCTGTGTGCGGGAGAATTTCCTCCTGGTGACCACGGACGACGGGGACGGAGGCTATACCAGGGGCCACGGGGACATCCTGTCCCTGGACAGCCGCACAGGCGCGGTTCTGGACCGCCAGACCGCCACCGGCGTGGGAGACCTGCGGAGCACCGTCTGCTATGACGGCGACACGGACGCCTACTACTTCACCTCCAAGGGCGGGGACTTCTACCGGATTCAGGTGAATGCGGACGGTACCTTCCGCCCCGGCTCTATGAAGCGCCTCCCCCTGAGCAACGGCTCCGGCAACGCCGCCACCCCGCCCATGAGCACCTCCACCCCGGTGGTGTACCGGGGCCGGGCCTATGTGGGGGTGGCGGGCACCGCCCAGTTCGGCGCCTACTCCGGCCACAACGTCTCCGTCATTGACCTGGCCGCCTGGCGCATAGCCTACTCCGTCCCCACCCAGGGCTACCCCCAGACCAGCGGCCTGCTCACCACGGCCTACGAGGAGGACACGGAGTATGTCTATGTGTACTTCCTGGACAATTACACCCCCGGCAAGCTCCGGGTCATTCGGGACAAGGCGGGCCAGAGCGCCCCGGACCCGGATTGGCTCACCACCGAGACCGACACCGCCGGAGGGGTGACCCGGACCCTGGAGACCGCCCGGGTTCTGTTCACCCCCAGCGGGGCCCAGGCCCAGTACGCCATCTGCAGCCCCATCGCCGACGCCCAGGGCAATCTCTATTTCAAAAACGACTCGGGCTACCTCATGTGCCTGAGCAGCGCCATCACGGAGCTCACGGTGACCGCCCAGCCGGAGACCCTGGCCTACGAGGTGGGCCAGACTTTCGACCCCAGGGGCCTCCGGGTGACCGCAACAGGGGCCAACGGCGTCACCGTGGACGTGACGGAATTCATCTCCTTCTCCCGGGAGCCTCTCCGGGCGGAGGATACGGAGCTCACCCTCACCTACAGCGTGGGGGAGAACGGGCAGATGTACCAGGACCGCCAGGGCGAGGCGGGGGTGCTGTACCACGTCCCCACAGCCAGCCTGGATTTGACCGTCTATGAAGACCACCTCTGGGACGGGGGCCAGATTACGGAGCCGCCCACCTGCCTGGAGCCGGGGGTCAGAACCTACACCTGCACCCTCTGCGGCGCGGTGAAGACCGAGGCCGTTCCCGCCACCGGGGAGCACCGCTGGGATGCGGGTACCGTGACCAAGCCCGCCACGGAGACGGAGCCCGGAGAGAAGACCTACACCTGCACCCTCTGCGGGGCGGTGCGCCGGGAGGCCATCCCCGCCACGGGCCAGTGCGACGGCGGCCCCGGCTGCCCCTGCCGGAGCTACGCGGATCTGGACCCCGCCCGGTGGTACCACCGGGGGGTGGATTTCGTCCTGAGAAACGGGATTATGAAGGGCATGTCCGCCACGGCGTTCCAGCCGGAGGGAACCCTCACCCGGGGGCAGCTGGTGACCATCCTGTACCGCCTGGCGGGTGAGCCCACGGTGGAGGGCCTGACCTGCCCCTTTACGGACCTGCGCCCCGGGGCCTATTACACCAAAGCCGTTTTGTGGGCGGCGGACAAGGGCGTGGTCAAGGGCATGTCGGAGACGGCCTTCTGCCCGGAGCAGCCCGTCACCAGAGAGCAGACCGCCGCCTTCCTCCACCGCTACGCCGGCCTCACCGGCGCCGCCGGGGAGGTTGAGGGGGACCTGTCCGGCTTCACCGACGCCGCCTCCGTCAGCGGCTGGGCCAAAGCCCCCATGACCTGGGCCGTGGCCACAGGCCTGATCCAGGGCGTCTCCAAAACCCAACTCGCCCCCAAAGGCACCGCCACCCGCGCCCAAATCGCCGCCATCATCCAACGCTTCGCTACCCGCTAAACCCACCCAGCCCCCCACTTGTCATCGGCGAGGCGCAGCCGAAGGATCTCATGCACCAGGGCTCCGTGTCGGCGCCCTTCTGCGCGAGATCCTTCGCCGTTGGCTCAGGATGACAAGCCGGAAGCCGGTGCCTTGGGACGGGGCAGCCACTCACATCGCAGCTACCCGGCAGGGGCAAGCCCCCCGCCTGTGCAACCGTTGTAACCGCAAGCACCCCCGGCCAATACCGCTCGGGAAATGAAGCTTGCTCAGCACCACCTCCGCACACCATACAATCTGAAAATAAATGGAACCCCTCCCAAATCCTTCCCCAGGCTCCTTTCCTGAAAGCCCTGTCCGCTGCTTTGGCCCACAGACGGCAGGAAAATGCCCTTGTTTTTTCTAGCGGCCCGGGCGAGTGAATTCTCCCGATTCCGACATATTATTATTGCGGCCATGGGAAAACCGCCGCCCCGCCGCCCGTCTTCGGGCAGGCGGGACATTTCACAGCATTGCGGGCACACCGCAGGGAAAGGATGAGGGAAATGAAAAAATTATCATGTCGCGTTTTGATATTCTGTCTGCTCCTGGCGCTGCTGGCCGTGCCGGTGCTGGGAGCCCAGGCCCTGGTGCCGGTGGGGAGAGCCGTGGGCCTGGAGCTGGAGGCCGACGGCCTCACGGTGGCGGGCTTTGACGACGCCCTGGGCGCACCGGCCAAGGCCGCGGGCTTGGAGCAGGGGGATCTCATTGTAAAGGCCGACGGCCAGCCCCTGTCCTCCGCCGCCGCCCTCCGCTCCGCCGTGGAGCGGTGCAGGGAGAAGCTGATTCTCACGGTGCTCCGGGATGGCCGGGAGGTGAATCTCACCGTGACGCCCCAGGAGGCGGCGGGGAGCAAACGCCTGGGTATTTTCGTCCGGGAGGGAATCACCGGCGTGGGCACCGTCACCTATTATGACCCGTCCACCGGCGCCTTCGGCGCTCTGGGCCACGGCGTCAGCGACGGCAAAGGGGATCTGCTGCCCCTCCGGGCCGGCCGGGTGCTGAATGCCCAGGTGGCCTCGGTGAAAAAGGGCCGGGTGGGCGCCCCGGGCCAGCTGGTGGGGGCCTTCCGGGCGGAGGAGAGCCTGGGCCAGCTGGAAAAGAATACCAGCTGCGGGGTCTTCGGCCACGCCTCCGCAGGCTGGAGCGGCACGCCGCTGCCCGTGGCGGAGCGGGAGGAGATTCATACCGGCCC
>JALETK010000068.1 GCA_022781505.1 Clostridiales bacterium
CATGCAGTATGTGTCGGATTCCGAACATCCCACACCCTTGTCCACATTCTTTCGGGGCGCAGGATGCAAAAATCACTGCTTTAGCTGCAAGATTCAATTTGGTTACAAAATGTAAATCACACAAGTTTTTTCATTGAACCAATGTACATGAGAAATACCCCCAGAATCATGTAAAACTGTACGGATTGGCTGTTTTTGGCTGATTCCATTATATCATATTTCTGTGATTTCTCAACTTTTTTCGATAGTTTTATTACAAATTCATTTTTTAACTTGTAAAATTCGGACTTTTGATGATAAATCAGCAGGCCCTATATAGTAATTTGTTCCAGCCGGAAACCAGGCTGTCCGAACGGTCTACTTTTACTACTCTCATGTTGTTTTATACAAGTACCGGCGGAGCAAAGGCTCCGCAAGACCTACGGGGTACGCACCCCGCGCTATAAAATTTTGAGCCTGCATATAGGCTCCAACAAGAGATCGCGTTCCGGCTCCGGCCTCCCTCTCACGCGTGAATCGCTGCACAATGGGTGCAACAGGGAAATTATACCGGAAATTCCCCCTGGGCGCAACAATGGGTATTTCCAAAAAAATCCAGGCCCCGGCCTGGATTTTCGTCATGTTGACAGAGCAGCACAGCGGCACGGCAAAACGTCCACAGGGCGCTTTGCCGTGCTGCCGGTTTTATGCTTCCTCCGGGAAGAGCTTTTGGATGGCCGCCCTGGCGGCCTCCTGCTCGGCGCGCTTTTTGCTGCTGCCGGCGCCGGCGCCCACCACCCGGTCGTTGAGGCGGACCTCCACCCGGAACTCCTTGGCGTGGTCCGGGCCGGACTCGCCGGTGAGCTCATACTGAATCACCTGATTTTTCTTCTGCTGCACCAGCTCCTGGAGCTTGGTTTTGTAATCCACATTCCGGGGATGCTCCACGGGGATATCCGTCAGAATGAACCGGTGAATCAAATCCGATGCCGCAGAGAAGCCGCCGTCCAGATAGGCAGCCGCCAGAATGGACTCCACCGCGTCAGCCAGGATGCTGTCTCTGTGGCGCCCGCCCCCCTGCTCCTCTCCGTGGCCCAGGAGAAGGTAGTCGCCCAGATGCAGCCGGTTTGCCACCCGGGCCAGGGCGCCCTCACAGACCAGGTCTGCCCGGATCTTGGTGAGCTCCCCCTCGGGGCGCTGGGGGAAGGTGCGGTACAGGTGCTCCGCCGTAATCATGCCCAAAATGGAGTCCCCCAGAAACTCCAGCCGCTCGTTGCTGGCCAGGCTGTCCCGCCAGCGCTCGTTGGCATAGGAGCTGTGGGTCAGGGCGTTCTGCAGGAGGGTGATATTATGGAACCGGTAGCCCAGAGCCGTCTCTAAATCCTTAATCATGAACCGACTGCTCCTTTACTGCCGCCAGGCGCTGCAGCGCCTCCTCCAGCTCCGCGGCGGTGTTCCGCTCCGCCGCGGTGACGGCCTGCTTGATGGCGCTTCGGAAGGCTCTGGCGTCGGAGGAGCCGTGGGCCTTGATCACCGGCTTGCGGATGCCCAGAATCTCTGTGCCGCCGATCTCCCGGTAGTCAAGCAGGGCCATCATCTCCCGGACTCCGGAGCGGCACAGGAGATACCCCAGCTTGCTGGCCAGGTTCCTTTTGAACACTTTCTTCACCATGGAGCCCATAAACAGGGCGGTGCCCTCAATGGACTTGAGGAGCACGTTGCCGGAGAAGCCATCGCAGACCACCACATCCACCGCCCCCAGGGGCACATCCCTGGCCTCGGTGTTGCCCACGAAGTTGATGAGTCCCGCCTGGGCTGCCCCGGTCAGGAGGGCAAAGGCCTCCTTCTGGAGGGGCGCTCCCTTGGTGTCCTCCGCGCCGTTGCTCAAAAGGCCCACCTTGGGATTCTCCACCCCCAGGACCTTTTTGGCGTACAGAGAGCCAATGAGGCCAAACTGGAGGAGAAACTCCGGCGTGCACTCCACATTGGCGCCGCTGTCAATGATCAGGGTCTTCCCCCCGGCCTTGTTGGGCATCACCGGGGCAAAGGCCCCCCGGCGCACGCCCTTCACCCGCTTCACCAGGAGGGTCGCCCCCGTGAGCAGGGCCCCTGTGTTTCCGGCGGAGACGAAGGCATCCGCCTGGCCGTCGGCCAGCATCTTCAGGCCAATGATCATAGAGGAGTTTTTCCGCTTGTGAATGACGGAGGTGGGATCATCGTGCATGTCCACCACATCATCGGCATTGGCAATCTCCAGTCCCTTGGGAAGATCCCGGATGTTGTGCTTTCCCATAACCTCCAGAATCTCCGCACCACGTCCCACCAGGGTAATTTCCGTGCCGAATTCCCGATGGGCCTCCAGGGCGCCCAGTACGGCAGCCTCGGGAGCCAGATCTCCGCCCATGGCATCGAGAATAACCTTCATGGTGTCACCTCTTTCTCTTAAATTCCGTGTTGTATCATTTCCTCCAGCACCTGCAAAGAGCGCTGGGCAATTGCCAGATTCTTCTGGGCCTTTCCCTTCACCCGGCGGTCCAGGGAGGAGATAATCCCGAAGTTCACGTTCATAGGCTGGAACTCTCCCACAGTCTCGTCGCTGATGTAGAGGGCCAGGGCCCCGATGGCGGTCTCCCTGGGGAACGCCGGGGGCGTCTCCCCTCTCACCTTGGCCGCCATGGCAATGGCCGCCAGGCAGCCGGAGGCGGTGGACTCCACATAGCCCTCCACGCCGGTCATCTGCCCGGCGAAGGCCACCAGGGGATTCCGCCGGTCCGCGTAAAACCGGTCCAGAAGCCGGGGAGAATTGAGGAAGGTGTTCCGGTGCATGACGCCATACCGGACGAACTCCCCATGGGCCAGGGCGGGGATCATGGAGAACACCCGCTTTTGCTCCGGGAACCGGAGGTGGGTCTGGAAGCCCACCAGGTTGTACACGGAGCCGTCGGCATTGTCCTTCCGGAGCTGCACCACGGCATAGGGCTCCTTCCCGGTTTTGGGGTCCTTGAGGCCCACAGGCTTCAGGGGGCCGAAGCGCAGGGTGTCATAGCCCCGGCGGGCCATGACCTCCACGGGCATACAGCCCTCAAATACGTTTTTATCCTCAAAGCCGTGAACCTCCGCCTCCTGGGCAGAGACCAGGGCCTTGTAGAATGCGTCATACTGCTCTTTGTCCAGAGCGCAGTTGATGTAGTCGGCGCTGCCCCGGTCATACCGGGAGGCGAACCAGGCCTGCTCCATATCGATGGATTCAAAGGTTACCAGCGGCGCGGCGGCGTCGAAGAAATGGAGGTACTCCTGGTCTCCGAAGTAGTCTCCGATGGCCTGGGACATGGCGTCGGAGGTGAGGGGGCCTGTGGCCACAATCACCGGGCCCTGGGGCACCTCC
>JALETK010000080.1 GCA_022781505.1 Clostridiales bacterium
TTATTTTCTCAATCTCTTCAAAACGGCATGGGCAAAGTTTATATGCTCAAACGCGGACAGCCAATCGGATCTTCCGGAAAAATAGCGCTTCTGGATTTCGTTGCAGTTCAAATGCTCATATACCAAAAAGTCGTAACTTTCGTATCGGAGAAAATGGGCTTTGTGGCATGCGCAACATGGTATGCTCTGCCAAAGGCAGACAGGAAGGCTGTGATGCTGGTTTCGTTTTTCATCCGTTTGCCTCCTTCTGATTCATTGCATACAGGCATTGGGTGTTACGCCTGGCCGTTCACAATCTTTGCATAGGTCTCCTCCGGGATCATGGGAGAGCAAATTCGCGCCAGCAATTTCCCATCAATTGCACCGGTTTTCGCATACTGCCGTCCGGCTTCTCTCACCAGCTCCAGTCTCGGAACGGTAACAACTGCCGCCTCCGGTGCATTGAACATGGGGCTTTCCGGGACGGTGATGATGGTGTGGTTGCCAGGGAACATCAGCTTAAACTGCGCCACGGCGGGTTCAAAATTATGGGTGCTGTTGGGAAATCCGCAGCCGCAGATCATCAGATATTTCAGGTGGGAGAAATCTGCCTGTTCCACATGCTCGTAGCGGTCACCGGCCTTCCGCATGGCCAGGCTCGACAGCGGCAGAGTGCGGTCAATCAGGTTTTTCAGCATGGCTGGCATTCCATAGCCGTAAAGGGGAAAGCTGAACAGCAGAAGATCACTGGCGAGAATCTGCTCCAGAATGAAGCGCATATCGTCCCTGTGATGGCACACGCCGCCGTTTCGCATACAGGCAAGGCAGCCGGAGCAGAATTCAATATGCTGATCGATGACATGGAGCACCTGAACTTCATGGTGTGCCGCCTCCGTCATTCCGTCCAGAAAGGCGCGGGTGATATGTAGCGTGTCGCTTTTCTCCTTTTTCGGGCTTCCGTTAAAAACAAGTATTTTCATTTCCCTATCTCCTTCACCGTTTATTCCAATATCCCCGGTGCAATTCCAACCAGAATCAGCAGCAGGGCGGATACCATGAACGCTTGCCTGTCTCCACCGCACATAGAATCAGTATAACGAAAGCACCGGGTATTTTCAATCTACCCTTCGCAGACAGCGGCTTACACCCTATATTCTACAGAAGCATTCCGGCTGCATATAGGTACTTTTTGTATGCGTATGTGTCCGTTTTATAGACGCCGCACTTGTTTTTCCAATGTGTCCGACACGGGCTGCCAGCTCCACTTGTGGATTCCTCCTGTGCGTTTGAATTTTTCATATCTGTTCAACAGCCTCTGTTCAACACAGTTCTTTCAGCTTTACGGCCGCATGAATGGAGACGCCATTTATTCCCTTGCTGTATTACCCCACCGCCAGGCCCGGTGAGGAGTACGCCCTTGCCCCCGGCACCCAGGGCATCTATCATGTCGACTACGCCTTTGACAATCCCCTCTACCTGAAGGTTCTCCACTCCGGAGGCGCGGAGCTTGGCAGCCTTACTTTAGATGGAATCGAGTACAAGGAACCCTGAGAAAATTCTTTTGCCGCCAACGGCATCCCTCTTTGGAACAAAGGCTTGCCCATTGGGAGACTGTTCAAATCCCATAATCCGGCTTCCCTCAGATTCCGCTTCACGTCCCCCCTTCCCGCTGCCAGGCGGGTTCGGGTCTTTCACGCTATACCGGGCATACCGAAATTGCCGCACCGGGCTGAGGCCCGGTGCGGCAACACTTATGGTTATCGGTTGATCTCAATGAGGAAGCTGCTGCTCCCGGCGGGATAGTGGCTCTCGGTGTACTCAATGGGCGTCATGGCCGCCGTCCTGCCCTTGGAGGAAATAAAAATCACCGGCTCAAAGGGGCTGATTTCCAGGCCCGCCGTCACCTGACGGTCCGCCAGCATCACCTCCAGCTTCCGCTCCGCGTGCTTGACCTCCAGATTCCGGCTGGCCAGAATCTCATAGAAGGAGGCGTCGGTGAAATCAATCTGGCTCATGTCCGGGAAGAGCTTCAGCGGCACATACAAGGTGGTGTACACCACCGGGGCATTGTTGTTATAGCCCTCCAGGTGACGCACCCGGGTCAGGCGGGTCACCTTCTCCCCCGGCTCCAGCTCCAGCGCCAGGGCCACATGCTCCGGCGCCCGCTCCACCTCCAGCTCCAGAACTCTGGTGCGCAAAACCCGGTTGTTTTTCCGGCTCTCCTCCCGGTAACCGGTGAGGAAGGTGGTGGATTCATGAACTACCTTCGGTTGGGTGACGAAAGTGCCCTTTCCCCGGATGCGGGTGAGATATCCGGCCCGGGCCAACCCGTCCAAAGCCTGCCGCACCGTGGGCCGGCTGACCCCCAGGCGTTCTCCCAGCTCATTTTCCGTGGGGATTTTGCTGCCTATGGAGTACTCCCCTGAGGTAATACGGGTGCAAATATATTCGGATACTTGCTCATATCTGGTCTGGCCCATGATGTCATCTCCTTTTTTCTTTAAGTATATCATATTCTTTTTCAGATGTAAAGACATGCTGCAAAATTTTTCTGTATTTTTTATTTTTTGTATTGACATTTTTTGAATTTCGTACTACTCTAATCCTGTCCACAGACAACATTGGCAGCAAGGAGTTTTACCTATGTCACATCAAATAAAAACATTTTATGTTATCCACCACTCCCACACCGATATTGGCTACACCGACCTGCAGGAGCGGGTTCTGGAGAATCAGGCAAACTACATTCACACTGTTTTAAAGCTCATGGAGAGCCCCGAGAACCAGGAATTCCGCTGGAACTGCGAGACGCTGTTCTGCGTGGAGGAGTTCTTCAAGAATGCCTCTCAGGAGGAGAAGGAGCAGTTCTGCCGCCTGGCAGCTATGGGCAAGCTGGGCATGTCCGCCAACTACCTGAACTTCACCGACCTTCTGGACACCGAAATCTATAAAGAGCGCCTGGCCCAGTGGCAGGCGTATTTCCGGGCCCACGGCTTCACCATGAACACCGCCATGTTTGCCGACATCAACGGCATCTCCATGGGCTGCCGGGACGCCATGATTGACAACGGCGTGGAGTTCCTGTACACCAACATCCACTGCCACCACGGCATGTATCCCCTGCGCCAGAACCAGAACGCCTACTTCTGGGAGAACGCCCAGGGCAAGCGGCTCCTGGTGTGGAACGGCGAGCACTACAACCTGGGCAATGCCCTGGGTGTGCGCCCCAACGTGGCCAGCAACTACATGTGCCAGAACTACCTGGGTAAGGACGGTATGCTCCACGACCCTGTGGAGGAGCTTCACGATAATCTGGACCGGTATCTCACCTCCTGTGAAACCCAGGGCTATCCCTACGACTTCAACATCACCTCCGTGTCCGGCGTGTTCAGCGACAACGCTCCTCCTGAGCCGGAAATTCTCCGGGTCATCCAGGAGTACAACCGGCGCTATGGCCAGGAAACCCAGCTGAAGATGGTCTCCCTCCAGGAGCTGTACGCCGAAATCCGGGACAAGCTGGCAGACGCTCCCGTCTATCACGGCGACCTCACCGACTGGTGGGCCAACGGCGTGGGCAGCACTCCCTATGCCGTGAAGCACTACAGAGAGGCCCAGCACCGGTATCAGCTCTGCAGCCGCCTGGACTCCAAGGCCTTTGAGAAATATCCCCAGTTGGCCAGAACCGCCCAGGACAATCTGATGCTCTATGCCGAGCACACCTGGGGCCACTCCTCCACCATCACCAACCCCTATGACACCATGGTGCTGAACCTGGACATGCGGAAGAACAGCTATGCCTCCAAGGCCCACGAGGCCTCCTCCCTGATGCTGGGCAGAATCGCCGCGGAGAAGGGCGACATCCTGCGCTATTACAGCACCAACGGCTCCATCCGTGTCTGCAACCCCAGCAGCCAGGGCGGCGTGAAGCCTGTGGAGTTCTACATCGAGACCTGCGTTCTGGACAACGCCGAAATCCGGGACGCCCAGGGGAGCCCCATCCCCTGCCAGATTTCCGACCATCCCCGTGGCCGCCGGATCAGCTTCACCGACACCTTCGCTCCCCACGAGGAGAAGTCCTATACCTACCGTCAGCTTCCCAAGGAAGCGGAGCCCCTCAACACCCGGCAGTGCTATGTGGGCGCGGAGCGGATCCGGGATATTGTGAACAGCTATGACCCTGAGACCTATACTCTGCCCTACGGCTTTGAGAACGATTTCTTCCGTCTGAGCTACCGGCCTCATGTGGGCGTGACCTCCTTCGTGGACAAGCGCACCGGCCGGGAGATGCTGGGCGATGGTGAGGCCCCCTTCTTCACCCCCATGTACCAGCGCACCGCCATTCAGGCGAATGATCTCTGCCCCGTGTACGAAGATCGTCGCCTCCTGGGCCGGAACATCCGGGGCCAGCATGCGGAGCTGTACATTGGCCGTCTGGAGACCGTCAGCATCATGGACCGGGGCCCCGTGTTCACCCAGCTCCGTCTGAGCTACAGCCTGGAGGGCACCGTTCACGCCGATGTCATTCTGAAGTTCTACGCCGCCCTCCCCCGGGTGGACTTCCGCCTGGAGCTGGGCAAGACCATCTCCTCCGACATTGAGAGCGTGTTCCTGCCCCTGAGCCTCCGGTTCCAGGACAGCAGCCTGTACCTCCGCAAGGGCGCCGAGGCCTTCCGGCCCGGCGTGGATCAGCTTCCCGGCGCCTGCATGGAATTCTACATGTCCGATCAGGGTCTTTCCTATGTGGCGCCCCAGGGCGGTGCCCTCATCGCCTTCCCGGATGCTCCTCTGGTGTATTTCGGCAGCATGTCCCATCATCCCATCCGCCTGTGCGAGGGGAAGGAAGAGGACAATCACCGTCCCGTGTACTCCTGGATCATGAACAACAACTGGGAGACCAACTTCAAGATGGATCTGTCCGGCTTCTGCGAGTTCAATTACTCCCTGTGGCTCACGGAGGAGCAGAACCCCGAGGCCGCCATGGACGAGCTTCGTGAGAACACCTTCGACCCCTATGTGCTCATTGTTGAATAATCCCCTTTCCCCCAAATGCCAGGCCCCGGAAACAGGGCCTGGCATCTTTCCTGCTTCCCCGCCCACGCCCCCACATGCGCCGTAGAGCGGCTGTCTGTCCCCTTCCGCCCGCTGCCCGGAACCCAGGCACTTTCGCCACACGCACCGCACCCCAAAGCCTGTCATTGCGAGACCCCGCAGGGGTCGTGGCAATCCGTCTCCCCGCAAGCCGCAGGCTTGCGCGCCACGGCACCCCCATTTGTCACCGGCGAGGCGCAGCCGAAGGATCTCATGCACCGGAGCTTCCGTGCCGGAACCCTTCTGCGCAAGATCCTTCGCCTTTGGCTCAGGATGACAAGTGAGGGGTGCGGCAGTTATTTCATAGCAATCATCATGTGTTTTCACACCACCATAAACGAAAGGTCCCGATTGTCATCGGCGAGGCGCAGCCGAAGGATCTCATGCAGCGGGGCTTCCGTGTCGGAACCCTTCTACACGAGATCCTTCGCCTTTGGCTCAGGATGACAAGTCGGGAGGCGGTTGGTTTGGATGGAGTTGCATGGCAGATTTGCAAGTGCCCGGCGGGGGCAAGACCCCCGCCCTGCCTTACACCCTTAAGTTCGGGCTCCAGTGCATTGGAGGGGCGCTTCCCATAAAGTTTGACAATCTGTAGCCCGAATCACCAGGCCCGGTCTTGACCGTTCTCTGCGCGTTCAGAATCACTGCCTGGGGGTTCCCGGTGTCACCACGCAAAGGGCAGCCAATCCTTTCCCCGTATGGCAGGGAATCCGGCTGCAGTTTCTTATTTGCTATTGACAAAATGCCTGTTGGCGTGTAAAATTATGGAAATACGACAAAAGTAGAACATAAGAGAGGAAGTGTCCTGTTATGAAATTGGCTGAATCCGACCGGAGCGTTATGGAGGTATTCTGGGAGCGCGGCCCCATGTTCGCCAGAGATGTGGCTACAGAGCTGAACAAGCGGCTGGGCTGGAGCAAGACCACCACCTACACCATGCTGACCAGATGTGTGGCGAAGGGGTATTTGTCCAGATCCGAGCCAAAATTCCTGTGCAAGCCTCTGCTCACCAGAGAGCAGGTGGCAAATGAGGAGACCGAAACCCTGCTCCGCAACCATTTCAGCGGCTCCGCTGACCTGCTGGTGGCCGCGTTGGTGGGGCAGCAGAAGCTAAATTCGGCGCAGATCAAGGAGCTCTATGAGCTCCTGCGTCAGATGGAGGAAACATGCGAACCCTGATTCAAATGAGCCTCACGGGGGGCATTTCCATCTGCGCAGTTATGCTGTTCCGGGCGCTGTTCCAGAACCGGGTACGCCGGGGCACGTTCCTCCTTCTGTGGGGATCTGTTTTGCTGCAGCTGCTCCTGCCCGTGACCATATCCGCCCCCACAAGCGTGTATAACCTGCCGGTTTTCCCTCAGGAGCAACAGGCAGCCCCAGTCTCAGAGGAAGTCCCGGCTATGCCGGAGCCCTCCGGGGAGGTTCCCGTATCAACGCCCTCCCCGGAGCCGGAGGAGTCCTTCCGGTCTCCGGAGACCATTGCAAGCGCCGTCTGGCTGACCGGCGCCCTGGGGTGCATGTGCTTCTTTCTGGGCAGCCACATCTCCGCCAGGCGCCGCTATCGGTTCTCGGTACCCGCTCCCGGTCTGGAAGCGCCCAGGGGTATCCGCATCCGTATGCTGGACGGGCTGATCTCTCCTCTGACCTACGGAATTGTAAAGCCCGTGGTGCTTCTGCCGCCGGAGCTGGTCCGGCAGGGAGGACCCGGTCTTTCCTGCATCGTGCGCCATGAGCTGACCCACATACGCCACCACGATGTGGCAAAGAAGCTCCTGCTCCTTCTGGCCGTCAGCGTCCACTGGTTCAATCCC
>JALETK010000082.1 GCA_022781505.1 Clostridiales bacterium
GCTGCGCTCCTCGCAATGACAGGTTTGGGGGCCGGGTGCCTTTGGACGGGGCTGCCAGGCAGATTTGCAGCTGCCCGGCGGGGGCAAGCCCCCGCCCTACGGGTGAGTCTCTGGGGCCGTAACGCGGAAATGCAGGTATCCCTCCGGGGTGCTATTTTTGTTATCTATTATTTATTATTTCCCATCCAAGGCTCTCCTACTTTACACCGGCCCGATTTTATGCTATCATAGCGGATAACTAACATCGGAAAGGGTGAGCATTATGGCCGGGTATACCGAGAGCTATGCAGGAAAAATCAACCGGAAGCTGCTGAAGAAGCAGCGGATTATTGAGGTGGCCGCCGGGCGGGAGAAGGCGGATCTGGTGCTGAAGAACGCCACCTATGTGAACGTATTCTCGGGTGAGCTGTGCACCGGGGACATCGCCGTGGCCGAGGGCCTGATTGTGGGCCTGGGCCAGTATGAGGGGCTTCAGGAGGCGGACATGTCCGGCTGCATTGTGTGCCCCGGGCTCATTGACGCCCACATCCACCTGGAGAGCGCCCTGGTGAGCCCCCGGGAGTTTGTGAAGGCGGTGCTGCCCCACGGCACCACCACGGTTATCTGCGACCCCCATGAGATCACCAACGTCATGGGCACCGACGGCATTGACTACATGCTCCAGGCTACGGAGGGCCTGCCTGTGGACGTGCGGTTCATGATTCCCTCCTGCGTCCCCGCCGCCCCCATGGAGGAGGCCGGGGCCAATCTGGATTACCGGGATGTGGACTCCTTCTTTGACCACCCCCGGGTTCAGGGCCTGGCGGAGATGATGAACTACCCCGGGGTCATCGCCGGGGACGGGGCAACGGTTGCCAAGATCGTGGCCTCCCAGGCCCATCACAAGAAGATTGACGGCCACGCCCCGGATCTCCAGGGCAAGGATCTGGACGCCTACATCGCCGCCGGGGTCTACTCCGACCACGAGTGCCACGACGTGGAGGACGCCCTGGCAAAGCTCCGCCGGGGCCAGTTCATCATGATCCGGGAGGGCACCGCCGCCCGGAACCTGGAGGCCCTCATGCCTCTGCTCACGGAGAAGTACTACGACCGGTGCATGTTCTGCACCGACGACAAGCACCCCAGCGACCTTCTGGAGAAGGGCCACATTGACTATATTGTGCGAAAGGCCGTGGCCCTGGGCTGCGACCCCATTATGGCGGTACAGGTGGCCTGCCACCACGCGGCCCGGTACTTCCTCCTGAACAACCGGGGGGCCATCGCCCCGGGCTACCTGGCGGACTTCGCCGTGGTGGACAACCTCCGGGATTTCAACGTGGTGACGGTGTACAAAAAGGGCCGCCTGGTCTATGACCATGGGGTTCTGGCGGAGATCGCCCCGCCCCCGGTGGAGGGCTACCTCCAGGCCCGGGTGCACGACACCTTCCACCTGACCCGGCCCACCGCCGGGAGCTTTGCAGACAGCCGCCCCCGGGCGGTGCTGGGCATGGTCCCCGGGGAGATCACCACCACAGACCGGGGCTACGCCACCGCCGTGGATTTGGAGCGGGACATTCTGAAAATCGCCGTGGTGGAGCGGCACAAGAATACCCGCCACATCGGCCTGGGCTACATCCAGGGCTACGGCCTCAAGTCCGGCGCCGTGGCCACCTCCGTCTCCCATGACAGCCACAATATCATTGTGGTGGGAACAAACGACGAGGATATGGCCTCCGCCGTGAACCACATCGCGGACAACCACGGGGGCATCACCGTGGTGGAGGGAGGCCGGGTGCTGGGGGATCTGCCCCTGCCCATCGCCGGCCTTATGAGCGACGGCACCCTGGAGGCGGTGAACGAGGCCCTGGAGTCCGCCAAGGCCGCCGCCCACGCCCTGGGCGTGGGGCCGGACATCGACCCCTTCATGACCCTGTCCTTCATGGCCCTCCCGGTGATCCCCACCCTGCGCCTCACCACCCGGGGCGTCCTGGACGTCACCCGCCAGCAAGACATCTGACCACCGCCCCCCTGTCATCCTGAGCCACAGGCGAAGGATCTCGCGCAGGAGGGTTCCGGCGATGCATCCGTCCCAACGCACCCGGCCCCACCCACGCACCCGTAGGGCGGGGGCTCGCCCCCGCCGGGCAGCTGCAACCCTGCCTGGCACCGCCGTATCAATGCATCAGGCCCCCGAACCTGTCATTGCGAGGAGCGCAGCGACGTGGCAATCCGTTCCCCCGCCCCAGTCCGCCTGCCCTGTGGATACGCCCCGGAAAAACTTTTCTCCCCATGGAAAATAATCCTTGCGTTTCGGGCTGATTTGCGATAGCATAACAGTGAGCCTATGTGCTCTCATACCGTTTAAATCGTTTGAAAGGACGTGGAACTTTATTATGATCAAGGTTGACATTTCCAACGTATGGGGCCAGCTGGCCCTGCCGGATCTTTTGGCCACGGAGAAGGAGATCTCCGCCGCCCACCGCACGCTCACCGAGGGCACCGGCGAGGGCAACGACTTCCTGGGCTGGCTGAACCTGCCCACCTTCGAGCCCACCGAGGAGATGCTCCGGATTATGGACGCCGCCAAGCGGGTCCGTGCCAATTCCGAGGCCTTCGTGGTGGTGGGCATCGGCGGCTCCTACCTGGGCCCCCGTGCCGCCATTGAGCTGCTCTATGGCCCCAACTACAATCTGAAGCGGGGCGCCAAGGGCAACCCCCGGATCTTCTTCGCCGGCAACGGCCTGTCCACCCGGGCCTGGAACGACCTGACCCAGGAGCTGGAGGGCAAGGACTTCTCCGTGGTCTTCATCTCCAAGTCCGGCACCACCACCGAGCCCGCCATCGCCACCCGCGCCCTGCGCTGGATGCTGGAGCGGAAGTACGGCACCGACGGGGCAAAAGAGCGGATCTTCGTGATCACCGACCCCTGCAAGGGCGCCCTGCGGCAGATGGCCATGGAGGAGGGCTGGGAGACCTTCGTGATTCCCCCCGATGTGGGCGGCCGGTTCAGCGTCCTCACCCCTGTGGGCCTTCTGCCCATGGCCGTGGCCGGTGTGGATATCTGCCAGGTGATGGCAGGCGCCGCCCAGGCCAAGAAGGATTACGACCTCCGCTCCTTCGAGAACCCCGTGTGGCTCTACGCCGCCATCCGGAACCTCCTGTACCGTCAGGGCAAGGCCATTGAGCTTCTCACCTCCTTCGAGCCCGCCTTCAAGATGATGGGCGGCTGGTGGCAGCAGCTCTTCGGCGAGTCCGAGGGCAAGGATGGCAAGGGCCTGTTCCCCGTCACCGCCGAGTTCACCGCCGACCTCCACTCCCTGGGCCAGATGATCCAGCAGGGCCAGCGGAACCTCTTTGAGACCATGGTGCGCTTCGCCCCCGTGGCCGAGGCGGTCACCGTTGGCTCCGACGCCAAGAACCTGGACGGCCTCAACTACCTCACCGGCCGCACCCTGGACTTTGTGGACGAGCAGGCCTTCCGGGGCACCGTGGCCGCCCATGTGGACGGCGGCGTGCCTGTGGTCACCGTGGACGTGGGCGAGCTCAACGACGCCAAGGTGGGCGAGATCTTCTACTTCTTCGAGCTGGCCTGCGGCGTCTCCGCCTACATGCTGGGGGTCAACCCCTTCAACCAGCCCGGCGTGGAGTTCTACAAGCGGAACATGTTCCAGCTCCTGGGCAAGCCGGGGTACGAGAAGAAGTAAGGTTTTTTCTGCGAAAACAGTTGCATTTCCCAGGAAGAACTGCTAGAATAGTAAAACAAACCGGTACCCCCGGTGCTGTTAGGAGGAGATACCAATGGTTAAAGTGATTATGGGGCTCAAGGGCTCCGGCAAGACCAAGCAGTTGGTCAAGGAGATCAACGAGGCGGTCCAGAGCGAGAGCGGCAGCGTGGTGTGCGTGGAGTTCGGCCAGAAGCTGACCTACGACATCGATTACCGCGTCCGCCTCATCGACGCCAAGGAGTACGCCATTACGGATGCCACCCTGCTCAAGGGCTTCATCAGTGGCCTGCATGCGGGCAATTTCGATATCACCCATGTGTTTATTGAGAGCCTGTACAAGTTCATCGGCAATGACCGCGCCGCCGGCGAGGCCTTCGTGGCCTGGTGCGATGCGTTCGGCAAGGCCAACGATATGCGCTTCACCATCACCGTGTCCGACGAGCCTGAGAAGGCCTCCGAGGAAATGAAGAAATATCTGTAAGACGTGTCCATAACAAAAGGGCCGCTGCTTTGTTTCAAGGCAGCGGCCCTTTTGCCCCCCTGTCATTGGCGAGGCGCAAGCCGAAGGATCTCACGCACCAGCCCCCCCACTTGTCATCGGCGAGGCGTAGCCGAAGGATCTCACGCGCCAGGGTCCCGTATCGGAGCCCTCCTGCGCGAGATCCTTCGGCTTACGCCTCAGGATGACATGTCGGGGGTGCGGCGCGTTTGGATGGAACTTCCAAACAGATTTGCAATTGCCCGGGAGGGTCATGACCCTCCCCTACAGACGCACCCCGGAACCTGCCCGTAGGGGAGGGTCATGACCCTCCCGGGCACCCGCCGGAACCCCGGCACTTCCGTTCAAACCCACCGCACCCCCAAGTCTGTCATTGCGAACCAGCGCGCACGCTGGTGTGGCAATCCGTTCCCCCTGCAAGCCGCAAGGCTTGCGCGCCCCGCCAGGGGCGCAACACCGGCCCGGGGGTATGACCGGCCTCCCGGCCGGTGCAATGCTGCGCATTGTGGGGGAAACGGATTGCCACGTCGCTGCGCTCCTCGCAATGACAGTTTTGGGGGCCGGTACGTTGGGACGGAGTTGCCAATCAGACTTGCAGCTGCCCGGGCACCCGCCGGAACCTCCGCACCCCCTCCAACCCCACCGCGCCCCCAAACAAAGCCCCCCGGCGGATTTTGGGCGATCCGTCGGGGGGCGTGTTGCTTATTATACCGGGGACTCAGAACTCAGGGCCCTTGTAGTTGTTTTCCGGCGTGGAGCTCTGGCCGTAGGGGGGCTGGGGCGCCTGGCCGTAGGGGGCCTGGGGATTCTGGCCGTAAGGAGCCTGGGGGTTCTGACCATAGGGCGGCTGGGGGTTCTGGCCGTAGCCGTAAGGCGGCTGGGGGTTCTGGCCGTAGGGCTGGCCATAGGGGTTCTGGGGCTGGCCGTAGCCTGCGGGGCCCTTGGGCTTCCCCTTCTCCAGGGAGAAGCAGGCCATGGTGCCCATCACCAGAAGAACCATGCCCACAACGTGATACAGCACGCACATGATCAGGGTGGAGTTCATATCGGAGCCAACGTACTGCCCCCACTTGCCGAGCCACCACAGAATGTACACGGAGTCAACTCCGAACAGGATGGTGGACAAAAGAGAGGCGAGCTTGGTCTTGTTCCACAGGCAGAAGCAGATCACGAAGAAAATCACCATCAGAAGGGGCAGAATGAGACGGCCCGGCTCGTCGGTCAGTACGGCCAGAGCGGACTGCCAGTAGGGGTACCACGCGGAGAAGAAGAAGAAAAAGCCATCGCCCTCCGTGGCGAAGAAGACCACCTCATTGATCACCGTGAGAATGATCATGATGAGCAGATTGTACCGGCCTGTCTTACTCCTTCCGGCAGGATGCCCGGAAGCCTTCTTCCGGGGCGCGGGGTTCGGCTGCCAGCCACCCGGCTGACCCGGCTGGTTGGGTTGATTGGGATATGCCATGAGAATACCTCCTCTTTCTGTTATACACCGATCATACACTAACACACTTCAAAAAGCAACCCCTATTTTCCACAAATCTCCTATTTCCAATGCCCGCCCCACTTGTCATCGGCGAGGCGTAAGCCGAAGGATCTCACGCACCAGCCCCCCACTTGTCATCGGCGAGGCGTAGCCGAAGGATCTCATGCGCCAGGCCCCCCACTTGTCATCCTGAGGCGCAAGCCGAAGGATCTCACGCACCAGAGCCCCGTATCGGAGCCCTCCTGCGCGAGATCCTTCGCCTTTGGCTCAGGATGACATGTCGGGGGTGCGGTGCCTTTGGACGGAGCTGCCAGGCAAATTTGCAGCTGCCCGGGAGGGT
>JALETK010000089.1 GCA_022781505.1 Clostridiales bacterium
CGTTCCCCGTGCGCTTCAGATATCCGATGGCCGCCTTGGCGTCCGCCTCCGTGCCCACCACGATCTGCTGCATGGCGGCGCCCAGGGCGATTTCAATGGCAGTGGTGAAGGCATCCTCCGTGTGAATCAGCCGGGAGACCGGGCCGTGGATGTTGGGAAGACTCCCCCGGCGGCTCTCCTGCATGATGCTTCGCACGGATTTGTTATAGCTGTCATAGTCCAGCTCCATGGCCCGGTAGACCCTGGCCTTGGCGGAAACCGCGTCCAGCTGGGTGGTGCACCGGCGCAGCTCCTCCCGGAGCCCGTCCCGCCGCTGCACCCGGCCGGACTGGCGGAGCTCGTAGCCCGCGATGGTGTTGGAGGCCGTCTGAACCCTGCCCCTGGCTCCCTCCAGGGACTTGAGGCAATCGTCCAGGGCCCTCTGGGCCTGGGCCCGGCGCTGTCCACCCGCCTCCAGATCCCGGTTCAGATCGTCAATCCGGCTCTGGGCCTGGGCCGTGGCTCCCTCCAGGGAGGCCACATCCGCCTGCTTCCCGGCGATGTCCGCCAGGAGGCCGGACTGCTTCGTCCGGAGCTCCAGATACCGCTTGGTAATCCCCTCGGCGCTGGCGGAGAGCCTCTGAATCCGGTTCTGAACCGTCTCCAGTTCCTCATTCTGCGCTGCCAGGTCCCGGTCAATTGCCTCCATGCGCCGGCGGCTGTCCCCAATCTGCTGGGCGATGCCGGTGTTCCGGTCCTCCTGCTGGCTGAGCTCCTCCCGAATGCGGTCAATATTCTGCTCGTTGTTCCGGATGCTGCCTGCCAGAACGGCCAGCTGGCCCTCCAGCTGGCGGCCGGCGGCCTCCAGGGCGCCGGCCTGGGCCCGGCAGGCCTCGATTCCGGCGTCCTTCCCGTGAAGGGCCTCCGCCAGAGCCTCCGCCTGCTTGTAAAGGCCGTCCAGCGCAATGTGCTCCTGCTCCAGCACAAAGGAGGACGAGGCATAGTCCTCCTCCGCCTTTTTGGCGGCGGCGGCCAGCTTATCCAGATTCTCCAGCCACACCGCCACCTCCAGGCCCCGGAGCTCATCCTTGAAGGCCAGATACTTCTTGGCCTTCTCCGACTGAACCTTCAAAGGCTCCAGCTGAATCTCCAGCTCGGAGATCTTGTCCCCGATGCGCAGGAGATTGTCCTCGGTGCTCAGGAGCTTCCGCTCCGTCTCCTCCTTCCGGTGGCGGTACTTGGAGATGCCGGCGGCCTCCTCAAAGATCTCCCGGCGGTCGGTGCTCTTCAGGGCCAGGATCTCGTCAATGCGGCCCTGGCTGATATTGGAATAGCCCTCCCGGCCCAGGCCGGTGTCCATGAACAGCTCGTGAATGTCCCGGAGCCGGGCGGACTGCTTGTTGATGTAAAATTCTCCGTCCCCGGAGCGGTAATACCGGCGGGTGACCATAACCTCGTCAGAATCGTAGGGCAGGGCCCGGTCCCGATTGTCCAGGGTCAGGGTAGCCTCGGCAAAGCCCACGGGGGCCCGCTTCTGGGTGCCGCCGAAGATCACATCCTCCATCTTCGCGCCCCGGAGGGTCTTGGTGCTCTGCTCTCCCATGACCCAGAGGATGGCGTCGGAGAGATTGGACTTTCCGCTGCCGTTGGGGCCGACAATTGCCGTGATATCGCTGCCGAATTGAATTATCGTTTTGTCAGGGAAGGACTTAAAGCCCTGTATTTCCAGTGATTTCAGATACACAGGTGAAACCTCGCCACGTCATTTTCTAAGAATCAGTTCATTATACCAACTTTACCCGGTAATTGCAAGTTATTTCCCCATTTCCCCAAAAGAAAGAATTTATATATTTTCCCTCTTGACAAGTTCTGGAAATCCTGATAGACTGAGCAAGGATTCCATCAGACATTTTTTTGAAAGGAGGCGCACAAGATGATCCGTACCGTAATGCTTTTTGGGAAGAACCATACCCCTGGAGGATTTTTGTGCGCCTTGAGGCGGCGGTAGAAAATCTGCCCCCGCAACCCGAGGATTTTCTGCGCACCTTCCAGGCGGAAGGTGCGCTTTTTTGTTGTGTATGAAAGGAGGCGTGTTCTCATGGAACCGCAATTCAAGCTGCCCCGGCGGGAGAAGACGGAGCTGATTCTCCGCTATCTCCGGGGGTCCATCCACTTCTTTGTCCTGGCCCTGTTTTTCACCTGCCTGGGCATTGTGTTCAACGCCCTCACCCCCCAGATCATCCGCCTCACTGTGGACTCCATCCTGGGCGACAAGCCCCTGACCGGTCTGGCGGCAAAGCTTGTGCCGGAGTCCCTTCTGCAGGCAGGCCCCATTAAGGCCCTGTGGATTGCGGCACTGGCCGTGCTGGCGGCAGCTGCAGCCCGGGGCGTGTGCAACTACGGCCAGCGGGTGCAGCTGTCCAAGGGCTCCGAAGGCTTCGTGAAGAAAATCCGGGACGATTTGTACCGCCACATCCAGCATCTCAGCTACGCCTGGCACACGGCCCACGCCACAGGCGACATGATCCAGCGGTGCACCTCCGACGTGGATGTGATCCGGAGCTTTGTGTGCAACCAGCTGGTGGAGGTGGTTCGCACGGTGTTCCTCATTGTGCTGTACCTGGTAATTATGTTTCGGATGAACGTGAAGCTCTCCCTGGTGGCCTCCCTGTTTATCCCCATTGTGGGCCTCTCCTCCGGGGTGTTTTACAAGCGCATCTCCTCCCGGTTCCAGGTGGCCGACGAGGCGGAGGGAGCTCTCACCACCTGCGCCCAGGAGAATCTCACCGGCGTCCGGGTGGTCCGGGCCTTTGGCCGGGAGCGGTATGAGGTGGAGCGGTTCAACGAAAAGAACAACCGGTTCTCCGAGCTGTGGATTAAGCTGGGAAAGCTCCTGTCTGTGTACTGGGCCTCCGGCACCTTCCTCACCACCCTGCAAATTATGGTGATCATCCTGGTGGGCGTCACGGAGACGGTTCACGGAAATATGAGCCTGGGCTCCTTCCTGGCCTTTGTCTCCTACAACGAGGCCCTGACCTGGCCGGTTCGCTCCCTGGGCCGGGTGCTGTCGGAGATGAGCAAGGCGGGCGTGTCCATTGACCGGGTGGGCTACATTCTGAAAGCCCCCGAGGAGGAGGATCTCCCCGACGCCGTGGACGCACCCGTGGAAGGGGACATTGTCTTCGATCATGTGACCTTTGGCTACGGCGGCCAGCCGGTTTTGAAGGACGTGTCCTTCACCATCAAAGAGGGCAGCACCTTCGCCATCCTGGGGGGTACCGGCTCCGGCAAGAGCACCCTGGTGCACCTTCTGGACCGGCTCTACAATCTGGAGGAGGGCAGCATCTCCATCGGCGGCAGGGACATCCGAACGTTCCGGCAGGCCCATCTGCGGGAGAACATCGGTCTGGTGCTCCAGGAGCCCTTCCTCTTCTCCCGAACCATCGCCGAGAACATCGCCGCCACCCGGCCGGAGCTCTCCCGGGAGGAGCTCCGCCGGGCCGCCTCCATCGCCTGTGTGGACGAGGCTATCTCCGAGTTCCCCCAGGGCTATGAGACTCTGGTGGGCGAGCGGGGCGTCACCCTCTCCGGCGGGCAAAAGCAGCGGGTGGCCATCGCCCGGATGCTGGTGCAGAAGGCGCCCATCATGATTTTTGACGACTCCCTCTCCGCCGTGGACGCGGAGACGGACACGAAAATCCGCGCCGCCCTCCGGGAAAACCTGGGCAGCGCCACGGTGATTCTCATCTCCCACCGGATTACCACCCTGATGCAGGCGGATCAGATTCTGGTGCTGGACGACGGGAAGGTGGCGGAGCTGGGTACCCACAGCCAGCTGATCGCCCGGCCCGGGATTTACAAGGAAATCTATGACATTCAGATGAGCAGCGACGACCGCAGGCTCATTGCAGAAAGGGGTGACGCGTAATGGCCGCCTTTGACGAGCAGGAATACACAAAATCCTTTGACCCCAAAATCTGGAAGCGCCTGATGCCCATTCTCGCCAACCACAAGCGGGCCTTTGCGGGGATGTTTGCCTTCAACCTCCTGTGCGCCCTCATTGACGTGATTCTGCCTCTGTTCCAGCAATACGCCATCCGGAATTTCATCGAGGCGGACACCCTCCGGGGGCTGCTCCCCTACGCCCTGGCCTTTTTCACCGTGATTCTGGTGCAGGCCCTGTCCGTGGTGGCCTTCGGGCGAAACTCCATGTGCATTGAGATGAACGTGGGCCGGGACATGCGCCGGGAGCTTTTCACCCACCTCCAGACCCTCTCCTTCTCCTTTTACAACGTGACGCCCGTGGGATACCTTCTCACCCGGGTCATGAGCGACACCAACCGCATCGCCGGTATGATCGCCTGGAACTTTACGGATATTCTCTGGGCCCTGTTCTATGTCTTCGGCTCCTTCGCCTCCATGCTGCTGCTCAACTGGCGGCTGGCCCTGGTGGTGCTGCTGATTGTGCCCGTGGTGGCCTTCCTCACCGGCTACTTCCAGAACCGGATTCTCCACTGGAACCGGAAGGTGCGGAAAATCAACTCCCGGATTACCGGTGCCTTCAACGAGGGCATCACCGGAGCCAAGACCTCCAAAACCCTGGTGATTGAGGAGCAGAACACCAAGAGCTTCCGGGATCTCACCGCTTCCATGCACAACGCGGGCGTGAGAGCCGCCCGGCTCAACGCCGTGTACATTCCCCTGGTGCTCTTCTGCTCCACCGTAGCCGTGGCCATTGTGCTGCTGCGGGGCGGCTACATGGTGACGGAGCATGTGCTGGAGATTGCCACATTGTCCACCTTCACCACCTATGCCGTGAGCATTTTTGAGCCCATTCAGATGACCGCCGCCAACATTGCGGAGTTCATCTCCCTCCAGGCCTCCATTGAGCGGGTCACGGGCCTCATGGATCAGGTGCCCCAGGTGAAGGACAGCCCCCAGGTGGAGGAAAAATACGGGGACGTGTTCCACCCCAAGCGGGAGGCGTGGGAGCCTCTGATTGGCGAGATTGAATTCCGGGACGTGACCTTCCGGTATCCCGACGGTGGCGAAAACGTGCTGGAGCACTTCTCCCTCCACATTCCCGCCGGAACCACCGTGGCCATTGTGGGGGAGACCGGCGCGGGAAAGAGCACCCTGGTGAACCTGGCCTGCCGGTTCTTTGAGCCCACCTCCGGCCAGATTCTCATTGACGGCCGGGACTACCGGGAGCGGAGCCAGCTGTGGCTCCACTCCAACATCGGCTATGTGCTCCAGAACCCCCACCTGTTCTCCGGCACCGTCCGGGAGAACATCCGCTATGGCCGCCTGGACGCCACCGACGAGGAAATCGAAGCCGCCGCCAGGGCCGTCTCCGCCGACACGGTGATTGCCAAGCTGGACAAGGGCTGGGACAGCGACGTGGGCGAGGGCGGCGACCGGCTCTCCACGGGAGAGAAGCAGCTGATCTCCTTTGCCCGGGCCGTGCTGGCCGACCCCAGAATCTTCGTCCTGGACGAGGCCACCTCCTCCATCGACACTCAGACCGAGCAGCTGATTCAGGCGGCCATCGACCACCTGCTGAAGGACCGCACCTCCTTCCTCATCGCCCACCGCCTGAGTACCATCCGCAAGGCGGATCTCATCCTGGTGGTGAAGGACGGAAAAATCGTGGAGCAGGGCAAGCACCTGGAGCTCCTCCAGAAGGGCGGCTATTATCACGACCTGTACAGCCGCCAGTTCGCAGAGGAAAACGCCGCCAAAGTCTGGAGGCAATAAGCCTTTTCCCTTGCAGCCCGGCCGGACAAGGGGCTGTCTCAAAACTCGTTTTGAGACAGCCCCTGACGATTTTCCAAACCAATGAGGTTTGGAAAATCGTTTGATTGGACGCGAAAGGGGCTCTTTGCCCCTTTCACACTTTCCCCGCTACTCTATATCGCTAAATTTTTCTCCTATTTTTCCTGGTGCAACAGTATATGAGACAGTCCCTTAAATTTTTACTTTCTTCTCAGCCAAACATCTGCCGGAGCATCACAAGCTGCTGGCCGCTGAAAAACACCTCGTTGGCGGTGAGATACGGATTGTCGTCCCGGAAAACCTGGTTTGCGTCATCGGACCAGCGGATGTAGGACA
>JALETK010000091.1 GCA_022781505.1 Clostridiales bacterium
GGATACCTGCATTTCCGCGTTACGGCCCCAGAGACTCACCCGTAGGGCGGGGGCTTGCCCCCGCCGGGCAGCTGCAAATCTGCCTGGCAGCCCCGTCCAAAGGCACCCGGCCCCCAAACCTGTCATTGCGAGGAGCGCAGCGACGTGGCAATCCGTTTCCCCGCAATGCGAACGCATTGCACCGGCCGTCAGGCCGGTCATGTGTCCGGGCCTCCATTGCGCCCCTGGCGGGGCGCGCAAGCCTTACGGCTTGCAGGGGGAACGGATTGCCACACCAGCGTGCGCGCTGGTTCGCAATGACAGGCTTGGAAGTGCGGTACGTCCGATTGGGAGTGCCAGGGTTTTTGGAGGCGTGCGGCGGGGGCAAGCCCCCGCCCTACGGTACGGCTACGGCGGTGCATCCGTAGGGCGGGGTCATGACCCCGCCGGGCAGCTGCGATTTGATCGGCAGCCCCGCCCCAACACACCCGGCCCCGACCATGCAGCCGTAGGGGAGGGTCATGACCCTCCCGGGCAGCTGCAAATTTGCCTGGCAGTCCCGTCCCAAGACACCGCGCCCCCGACATGTCATCCTGAGCCAAAGGCGAAGGATCTCGCGCAGGAGGGTACCGACACGGAAGCCCCGGTGCGTGAGATCCTTCGGCTGCGCCTCAGGATGACAGGGGGGCTGGTGCATGAGATCCTTCGGCTGCGCCTCAGGATGACAGGTGGGGAGGCTGGTGCATGAGATCCTTCGGCTTACGCCTCAGGAGGACAGGTGGGGGGCGGGAGTTTTCTTTGCGTTTTTTGGGGATCTGTGGTAGAATGGAGGTATCTTACAGAAAGCGAGGAAATGCAATGCTGCTGATTTGCAACGGAAGGATCAAGACCATGGCCGGGCCGGAGCTGGCCCGGGGCTGTGTGCTGGTGGGGGACGACGGAAAAATTGCCGCCGTAGGGGCCTCCATCGCCCCGGAGCCGGGGGTTCGGGTGGTAGACGCCGGGGGCCGTCTCGTCACCCCCGGGTGTGTGGAGGCCCACTGCCACATCGGCCTGGACAACGAGGCCGTGGGCTGGGAGGGGAAGGATTACAACGAGGGCACCGACCCCGTCACCCCCCAGATGCGGGCCATTGACGGCTTCAACCCCCAGGACGAGGCCCTGGGCCTGGCCCTCCGGGGTGGCGTCACCACCGCCTGCACCGGCCCGGGGAGCGCCAACGTGGTGGGCGGCACCTTCATGGCTGTGAAGCTGGCGGGGAAGCGGGTGGACGACATGGTGGTGAAGAATCCCCTGGCCATGAAGTGCGCCTTTGGAGAGAATCCCAAGCGGTTTTACGGCCAGAGCGCCAAAAAGAGCCCCATGACCCGCATGGCCGTGGCGGCTCTTCTCCGGGAGCTGCTGTTCAAAACCCGCCGGTACATGGAGGACAAGGCTGCCGGGAAGAATCCCCCCTTCGATATGAAGCTGGAGGCCATGGAGCCGGTGCTCCGGGGGGAGATTCCCCTGAAGGTTCACGCCCACCGGGCGGACGACATCCTCACGGCCATCCGGGTGGCCCGGGAGTTCGGGGTGTCCATCACCCTGGATCACTGCACCGACGGGGCGGTGATCGCGGAGGAGCTGGCGGGGGAGCATTTACCCGCCTTCGTGGGCCCCTCCCTGGGGAGCAAGACCAAGGTGGAGCTCCGGAGCAAGAGCTTTGAGACCCCGGGAATCCTCCACGCCGCCGGGGTGCCCATCAGCATCATCACCGACGCCCCGGTGATTCCGCTGCAGTACCTTCCCATGTGCGCGGGCCTGGCCGTGAGCGCCGGCCTTCCCATGGAGGAGGCCTGGCGGGCCATCACCATCAACCCCGCCACCCAGACGGGCATCGCCCACCGGGTGGGCAGCCTGGAGCCCGGAAAGGACGCCGACCTGGTCATCTGGACCGCCGACCCCCTGACCACCGTAGGCGCCGAGGCCTGGCTCACTTTGGTGGACGGAAAAATCGCCTACAGCGCGGAATAATAAAGAATCATGAAGGAGTCCCTTCGGGACAGAGATTAAATCTGTCCCGGAGGGACTCCTTCATGATGATTTCACCCCGGCTTCCAGGGGAACGGATTGCCACACCAGCGTGCGCGCTGGTTCGCAATGACAGACTTGGGGGTGCGGCGGGTTTGGATGGGGTGCGTAGCGTCCCGAAAGCGTGCGGCGGGGGCAAGACCCCCGCCCTACGGGTGCATGGCCGGGGCCGGGTGCACTGTCGATACCCTGTACCGCAGGGCGGGTGCGCCGGTGGTTTTGAGGGCGTGGAAAAGCCGCCGGCTTTGGGCCGGCGGCTTGGGGGGATTCTCTTACTGCTCCTTGCAGTAGCGCATGAGAATGGTGGCGGTCTGGGCGCGGGTGGCGCTGGATTTGGGCTGGAGGTAGCTTACGCCGTTATCGCCCACGCCGCTGATGAGGCCCGCCGCTACGGCCCAGGACACGGGGTCCTTGGCGTAGTTGGAGAGCTTGCCATTGTCCGGGAAGGAGCTCAGGTCCGCCCGGGCGGTCACGTCCTTGCCCTGGAACTGGGCGAAGCGGTACATGAAGGCGGCGAACTGCTCCCGGGTCACGGGGTCGTTGGGGCGGAAGGTGGTCTCGGTGATGCCCTTGGCGATGCCGGTCTCAGCAGCCCAGGCGATGGCCTGACGGTAGTACTTCAGGCTCAGGTCCTCAAAGGGAGCCTCCCCCTGGGGGGCGGGAGAGCCGGCCTGGCGCCAGAGGATGGTCACCAGCTGGCCACGGGTGACGGAGGTGGAGGGGCTGAAGTGGGTCTCGTCCACGCCCACCATGAGGCCGCTTTTCAGGCAGTAGTCAATGCCCTTGTGGGCCCAGTTGGTGTCCTTGGGCATATCCACAAAGCCGGCCCCGGGGCAGGTGTGATAGGGACGGGTCTCGGTGGCGCCGCAGACGGTGCAGGTGTAGAGCTTCTCGCCGTAGGCGTCCGGGGTCTCCTCCTTGGTGACCACGCCCTCGTTCCAGGTGTGGCCGGTGGCGGGAATGGCCACGGTGGCGCCGGTGTAGCCGCACTTGGAGCAGCGGCTGACCTTGGCGCCCTCCTCGGTACAGGTGGGCTGCTTGGAGACCACGTCGGTGAGGCTGTGGCCGTTTTCATCGGTGCAGATGTTCACGGTGACCTGGGTGGTCATACCGGCCATGGAGCCGGTGACCTTGACGGTGCCGTATTGGATGGCGCTGAGGGCCAGGTAGCCGCCCCAGGAGGCCACCTCCAGAACAGAGGCGTCGGAGCTGGTGTAGCTGGCGGCGCGGGACACGGTGGCGTTGGCGGGGGAGAGGTTCAGGAAGTAGGGCGTCCAGTCCCCATAGCCCTTGGCCACGTTGATGGTGCTTACGGAAGCCATGCTCTCGTCGCGGATGTCCGCGAAGGAGATGCCCTTGGGGGCAACGGCGCTGCCCAGAACCTGCAGGTCCAGATAGAAGCCGTCCACAAGCTCGTCATCGCCGTCGGCAATGTAGAAATAGACCTTGTAGTTGCCCTGGCCCATGCCGAAGGCCTTGGTGTCAATGTCCACAGAGGTAATGTAATAGCTGTTGGCCTGGGGCTGGTACAGGGGGCCGTAGTCAGAGGCGGCCTCAACCTCCTGATCCTGGCTGTTCAGGATGAAAAAGCCCATGTTCTGGGTGAGGGTCTGGCCCACCCAGTACAGGCACTGCACCTCCACGGTGCTGCCTGCCACCACGGTGAGCTGGTCATAGCTGAGGCAGGGGATGAGCTCGGCGTAATCGCTGGGGCCGGCCATGGGGGTCAGCTCCGCCCCGGGGGCCAGGCTGGTCGCGCCGTAGGAGTCCAGCATCCGGCTGGTCATGAGACCGCTGGGCGAGACCTGTGCGTTTTCCGGCAGGCCGAAGGCCGCGACCCCGGGGATCATGGCAGCCACAAGGCACAGAGCCAGAAAAAGAGCAGTAATGCGATGTTTCATTTCATTGGTTCCTCCTTTGTAATGGTGCGGGTGCCCCGGCCATTGCGCCCCATAATTGCTTTGCCGGTGCATCGACTGATTTCGATTATAGTACACCCCGGATAGAAAGTCAAGGGGAATTTGCCAAATGTAGAATTGCCTGTCTGCCTGAGGGGGCGGTCAAGGCCAGGGGGTGTTGGTTGCGGTTGCAAAAAGTTACAATGGTTACACTGGCGCAGGAGAATGTTACGAACTTAGGGAAAGGCCTTCATGCTTTGTAACACTGTAGGGCGGGGGTCTCGCCCCCGCCGCCCGGCTTTCCGGAACCCGGGCACCCCGCCACACGAACCGCACGCCCAAGCCTGTCATTGCGAGACCCCGCAGGGGTCGTGGCAATCCGTCTCCCCGCAAGCTGTGAGGCTGCAGCGTCCCGCCAGGGGCGCTGCCAAAGGAGCTCACGCACCGGGGCTTCCGTGCCGGAACCCTTCTACACGAGAGCCTTCGCCTTTGGCTCAGGATGACAAGCCGGTGGGGCGGTTGTTTCATAACAATGACAGGGGTGGGGGGCCAGTGAGTTCAGCTGGAGCTGCAGAACAGATTTGTAAGTGCCCGGCGGGGGCCAGCCCCCGCCCTACATGGCCCCTTGATATTCGCGCTCCGGTGTACTGCAAAACCGTTCCCTGGGGGCCATGGAGAGAATCTCCCGGGACAGAAATAGGCGCTGAGGGGCAATTCTTAAATTTTCCCCGGCGCTTGCGCCGCCCGGGGGTGTGTGGTATACTGGTAACAACTAATGCTTTTGCACGAAAGGGGTTCCCATACCATGCAATACGCACAGGATATCATCGACGAAGTACGCAAGGCCGTGGTGGGCAAGGACCGGGTGCTGCTCTGGGTGCTGGCGGCCATTCTGGCCAAGGGCCACATTCTCCTGGAGGACATCCCCGGGGTGGGCAAGACCACCCTGGCTCTGGCCTTCTCCCGGGCCTTGGGCCTGTCCTACAGCCGGGTGCAGTTCACCCCGGACGTGCTGCCCTCGGACGTGACGGGCTACTCGATTTATAATAAGGAGACCGGCGCCATGACCTACCAGCCCGGGGCGGTGCTGTGCAACCTCTTCCTGGCCGACGAGCTGAACCGGGCCACCTCCCGGACTCAGTCGGCCCTCCTGGAGGCTATGGAGGAGGGCCAGGTGACCGTGGACGGCCAGACCCACCTCATCCCCAAGCCCTTTGTGGTCATGGCCACCCAGAACCCCACGGGGGCCGCCGGCACCCAGCTTTTGCCGGACAGTCAGATGGACCGGTTCACCATCCGCCTGTCCATGGGCTACCCCGCCCCCAAGGACGAGCGGGAGATGGTTCTGGGCCGTCAGGGGGTCAACCCCCTGGATTCCGTCCGCCGGATCATCACCCGGGAGCAGCTCCAGGCTCTGCAGGAGCAGGCCGCCCAGGTGTACATTCAGGAGGAGCTGGTGGACTATGTGGTGCAGCTCATGGGCGCCACCCGGAACCACCCGGATCTGGCCCGGGGCGGCAGCCCCAGGGCCACCCTCTCGGTCACCGCCATGGCCAAGGCCATCGCCCTGCTGAACGGACGGGACTACTGCCTCCCCGCCGACGTGCAGACGGTGTTCTGCGACACCGTGGCCCACCGGCTGCTCCTCAGCCCCGAGGCGGAGGCCCGGGGCGTCACCGCCCGGGAGATTCTGGAGGGAATCCTCCGCAGCTGCCGGGCCCCCCGTCTGGTCTGAGCCATGGTGAAAAACCGGATTCTGTACCTCCTGGCCCTGGGCGGGGCTCTGGTGTTTTACGGATTTTTCTATGTGTGGTTTTCGGAATTTCTCCTGATTTTGCTTCTGAGCCTGCCGGTGGCGTCTCTCCTTCTGAGCCTCCCCGCCATGCTCACCCTGCGGCCCACCCTGGAGGCCCCGGAGCGGCTGGGAAGGGGCGCCTCCGGGGCTTTGGAGCTGAAAACCAAGTGTCCCTTCCCCCAGCCCCGGTGCGTCCTCACCCTCCGGGTGACCAACGGCCTCACGGGCCTGGAGCGGAAGCTCCGCCTCCGGCCGGAGCGGCTGCGCACGTCGGTGGAGCTGCCCACGGAGCACTGCGGCGAGCTCCTCTGCCGGGCCGCCCGGGGGCGGGTCTGCGACTATCTGGGCCTCATCCGCATCCCCCGCCGCTGGCCCCTGGAGACCCGGACCCTGGTGCAGCCCGGGGAGGAGCAGCCGGAGCATTTGCCGGGCCTTGCCCAGCTGCGGATGGTCTCCTACCGCCCCAAGCCCGGCGGCGGCTTTGCCGAGCGCCACGAGCTCCGGGACTACCGCCCGGGGGACAGCCTCCGGCAGGTGCACTGGAAGCTCACCGCCAAGACGGACAAGCCCATCGTCCGGGAGCCCCAGGTGCCCCACCGGCGCTCCGTGGTTCTGACCCTGGATCTGGCCGGAAGCCCGGAGGTGCTGGACGGACGCCTGGCCCGGGCCATGTACCTGTCCCGGTGGCTGCTGGAGCAGGAGATCCCCCACGAGGTTCGCTGGTTCTCCGGCCAGGAGGAGCGGGTGTCAGCCATCCAGGCCCCCCAGGATTTAACCCACCTGTCCGAGTCCCTCTGCCGCTCGACCCCCACCCACCCCACCCTCACCGCCACCCACCTGGCCCCCAACGCTTTCTGGCACTACCATGTGACATAGCAGGGCAGCCCCGGTGGTGCGTCTGTAAGGGAGGGTTATGACCCTCCCGGGCAGTTGCAGATTTGATCGGCAGCCTCGTCCAACCGTACCCGCTCCCAAAACTGTCATTGCTATGAAACAACCGCCGCACCCCCAACATGTCATCCTGAGCCAAAGGCGAAGGATCTCGCGCAGAAGAGTTCCGACACGGAAGACCGGTGCATGAGCTCCTTCGGCTACGCCTCGCCGATGACAAGGGAGGCCTTTC
>JALETK010000094.1 GCA_022781505.1 Clostridiales bacterium
CGGCAAGGAGGTCTTCACCGGCAGCATCGCCGTTCACGAGGGCAAGCTGGTGTTCTCCCTGTGGATTCCCGACGGCGACGAGACCACCAGCGTGAACCTGGTCTACACCGACGCCACCGGGGATTACACCCTCTCCTTTGATAGCATGGGCGAATCCATCACCCTGGAGGGAACCATGAAGCTGGAGGACGGCAATTTCCGCTTCACCACCGGCACAGAGGTGGAGAGCATCGGCATCCGGTGTGAGCTCACCATGAAGGCCCTGGCCGCAGCGCCCCAGGCCCTCACCGGCGCCAAGACCCTGGATATGCTGAACATGTCCGAGGAGGAGAGCAACGAGTTTATGTACCAGGTGCAGCAGAACCTTATGGCCGACGAGGAAATTATGAACCTTCTGATGTTTTTCTACGGCTACAGCGGCATGTAAAAGGCTGCGGGCCGAAGGGGAATGGGCTTTTTTCAAGGATTCCCGAAATTCCGGTTGCTATTTTTCGCAGCAGCCTGTATAATGGTCTTGATGAAAAAAAGAGAAGGAGACTGGTTATGAAAAAACTGTCTGTCAAAAAGGGCGCTTCCTGCATGGCTTGCCTGGAATGTGTCCGGGCCTGCTCTAATGCGTTCTACAAGGAATTCCATCAGGACAAATCCTGCATCCAGATCGTGGAGAAAAATGGCGCTCCCAAGCCCAACACCTGCATCCAGTGCGGCAAGTGCGCCAGGAACTGCGAGGCCGGCGCCATCACCCAGAACCCCAAGACCGGGGTGTACATGATCAACAAGAAGCTCTGCACCGGCTGCGGCAAGTGCGCCGAGGTCTGTCCCTTCCACCTGATCGTGTCTCCCGCCGTGTCCGGCGGACCCGCCTCCAAGTGCATCGCCTGCGGCATCTGCGTCAAGAGCTGCCCCATGGAGATCCTGGAGATCGTGGAGAAGTAATCGCATCCATCCCGGCGCAGGGGGCTTATGGCCCCCTGCGTTTTTTTTGACGCAGCGGGCCGCCCACAGGGGAAATTGGGCCTTTCCTTTTCTCTGTGCATCGTGTATAATAGCAGCATCCCCTCACCCGGCCGGGTGAGGCAAAATCACCGGAGACCGGTGATAAAAATGAACGATGAAAGGTTGGAGCCCGATGAACGCATTTATGCCGGCCGATATTCTGATTCCCCAGGTGGATTCCATGGAGAAATGGGCGGTAATCGCCTGCGACCAGTTTACCTCTGACCCAGCCTATTGGAGCCGCGTGGAGCAGACCGTGGGCGAGGCCCCCTCCACCCTGCGGCTGATTCTCCCCGAGGCGGAGCTGGGAAGCCCCAACGAGGGAGAGCGTATTCAGACCATCAACCAGACCATGGAGGCGTATTTGCAGAAGGGCCTGTTCCGCTGCTACCCCAACGCCCTTGTGTATGTGGAGCGGGTGCTGCAGAACGGCGCGGTTCGCAAGGGCCTGGTGGGTATGGTGGATTTGGAGGCCTACGATTACAATCCCGGGGCCGTCTCCCCCATCCGGGCCACGGAGCGGACGGTGACGGAGCGGATTCCCCCCCGCCAGCGGGTTCGCCGGGACGCGGGGCTGGAGCTGCCCCACATCCTCCTTTTGTGCGATGACGACGAAAAGGTTCTCCTGGAGCCCATCGAGGCCCGGCGGGAGAGCCTGGAGAAGCTTTACGACTTTGACCTCATGGAGGGCGGCGGCCACATCACCGGCTACCTGGTCTCCGGCCCGGAGGTGGAGGCTTTCCAGAACCGGCTGGCGGACTACACCGCCCGGTGCCCGGAGAAATACCGGGGCCTTCCGGGAGAACCCCTGGTCTTCGCCGTGGGGGACGGCAACCACTCCCTGGCCACGGCCAAGAGCTGCTACGAGGAGCTGAAGGCCAAAAATCCCGGGGTGGATTTGTCCAACCATCCCGCCCGGTTCGCCCTGGTGGAGCTGGAGAACATCCACGACGAGGCCCAGCAGTTTGAGCCCATCCACCGGGTGGTGACGGAGACGGACCCGGAGGCACTGCTCGCCGCCCTGGAGCCCTGGTGCGCCCCCGACGGGTACCCCATCGCCTGGTTTGCGGGAAGCAAGTCCGGCACCGTGTACCTGGACCGGAGCCGCAGCCAGCTGGAGGTGGGCGCTTTGCAGCAGTTCCTGGACGAGTACCTGGCCGCCAACCCCGGAAAGATTGACTACATCCACGGGGACGAGGACTTGAAGACCCTGGCCCGGCAGGATTGCGCCATCGGCTTCCTGCTCCCCGCCATGGCCAAGAGCCAGCTGTTCCGGGGAGTTGTGGCCGACGGGGTTCTTCCCCGGAAGACCTTCTCCATGGGCCACGCCCGGGAGAAACGATACTATTTGGAAGGAAGAAAAATCAAGTGAGCATTACCCTGCGCGAGGGCGCTTTTGCCAAAATCAATCTGACCCTGGATGTGCTGGACCGCCGGGCGGACGGCTATCATGACATCCGCTCTGTGTTGCAGACCATCTCCATCCGGGATGTTGTGGAGCTGGAGCTGGGCACGGGCCAGCCCTGGGCCCTGACCTGCGACAAGGAGGACATCCCCCAGGACAACACCAACCTGGCCTGGCGGGCGGCGGAGGTGTTTTTCCGCACCGCCAAGAAAGACCCCCAGGGTCTTACCATCCGCATCACCAAGCGAATCCCCGCCCAGGCGGGGCTGGGCGGCGGCAGCGCCGACGCCGCCGCGGTGCTCCGGGCCCTGAACCGGCACTATGAATACCCCTTCTCCGTCTACGCCCTGGCGGAGCTGGGGGCGGAGGTGGGCAGCGACGTGCCCTTCTGCACCCTGGGTGGCACCGCTCTGGCGGAGGGCCGGGGAGAGCGGCTGCGGAAGCTGCCGGATCTGCCGGAGACTGTGTTTGTGGTGTGCAAGCCGGACTTCTCCGTGTCCACCCCGGAGCTCTACCGGAGGCTGGACGAGACCGCCATTGCCAAGCGGCCGGATCACAAGGCCATGGAGGCCGCCATTGCCAAGGGTGACCTGGGAGCCGTGGCGGAGAACCTGTGGAACGTCTTTGAGCCGGTGGTGACGGAGGAGCACCTGGAGCTGAACTACATCAAATCCCTGATGAACTCCTACGGGGCCATGGGCTTCGCCATGACCGGCTCCGGCTCGGCGGTTTACGCCATGATGCCCAGCTTTGAGTACGCCGCCGTGGTGTGCGCCATGCTGAAGGAGAACTATCCCCAGATCTTTATCGCGAAAAACGTATAATATTTCCAGTCGCCGTCCATACTGTGAGTAATTACGGATGGACGGTGACTTTTATGATGAAGTGGATCAAACGGCTGCTGATTCTGGTGCTGGCGGCGTCGGTGGTGACCGGCGGGGCGGGGCTTCTGCGGGATCAGGAGACCCTGGAGGAGGGCCTGCTGCGGCTCCATGTGGTGGCCAACTCCGACGCTCCGGAGGATCAGGCGGTAAAGCTCCGGGTGAAGGACGCGGTGGTGTCCATGCTGGAGGAAACCATGGAGGCCATGCCCACGGTGGAGGAGGCCAGGGCGTATCTGGAGACGCACCTTCCCCAGATTGAGGAGACGGCCAACCGGGTTCTCAAGGAGCTGGGCAGCGGCCTGGAGGCGGTGGTGACCTTTGCCAGGGAGCGGTTTCCCACCCGGGAGTACGATACCTTCCGCCTCCCCGCCGGGGTCTATCAGGCCCTGCGGATCACCATCGGAGCGGGGGAGGGGCACAACTGGTGGTGCGTCCTGTTCCCCAGCCTGTGCGTCCCCGCCTCCACCCAGGGCTTCACCGCGGCGGCGGAGGCCTCGGGCATGTCCCAGACCCTGGCAGGCACCCTGGCCGGAGACACCACCGGCTACGAAATCCGCTTCCGCCTCCTGGACTGGCTGGGGGAGGTAAAAGCCGGTTTTGCTCCGTAGGAAACGGTCTTGACCAGGGGCGCTGATTAGGGTTACAGATTGTCATACTTTATGGGAAGCGCCCCTCCGATGCACCGGAGCGCGAACTTCAAGGCGCAATGTAGGGCGGGGGTCTTGCCCCCGCCGGGCACTTGCCAATCTGCCCTGCAGCTCCATCCAAACCCACCAGGCCCCCAACCCTGTCATTGCTATGAAACAACCGCCGCACCCCCGACATGTCATCCTGAGCCACAGGCGAAGGATCTTGCGCAGAAGGGTTCCGATACGGAAGCCCCGGTGCATGAGATCCTTCGGCTACGCCTCGCCGATGACAGGGGAGGCCTTTCGTTTATGGTGGCGTGAAAACACATGATGATTGTGGGGAGACGGATTGCCACGACCCCTGCGGGGTCTCGCAATGACAGACTTGGAGGTGCAGCGCATGTGGCGAGCGTGTGCATGACTACGGAAGTATTCGGGGTTATTGAATCGGTACGACATTTGATTTAAACAAAACCGGAGGTGACAGCCATGCTGGAACTGATTTTGGGAAAAAACTGGCGGGCCAACCGGGACCGTGTTCTGGAGCGGATGGCCCGGGATGTGGCGGCGGGGCGGGAGAAGCTTGTCCTGCTGGTGCCGGAGCAGGCCTCCCATGAATATGAGCGACGCCTGTGCGCCGCCGCCGGGGACCGGGCCAGCCGGTACGGGGAGGTGCTGAGCTTCACCCGCCTTGCCAGCCGGGTTTTCTCCCAGACCGGCGGCGGGGCAGTGGCCACCCTGGACGGGGGCGGGCGGCTCCTGGCCATGGCGGCGGCGGTGTGGCAGCTGCGGCCCCGGCTGAAGGCCTACGCCGCCGTGGGCACCAGGCCCGAATTTCTCTCCTCCCTGGTGACGGCGGTGGACGAGTTCAAAAGCTGCTGTGTCACCCCCGGGCTTCTGCAGGAGGCTTCCAAACTGACCGAGGGGGCCCTGGCCCAGAAGCTGGAGGAGCTGTCCCTCCTGCTGGAGGGGTACGAGGGCATCTGCGCCCGGTTCGGACAGGACCCCCGGGACCGGATGACCAAGCTCCTGGAGGCCCTGGAGGAGGGGGACTTTGCCCAGACCCATGTGTTTTACATAGACGGATTTTCCGATTTCACCGCCCAGGAGCTGGGCATTTTGGAGTACCTTGTGAAAAATGCCCCCCAGGTGACCGTGAGCCTGGCCTGTGACACCCCGGGAACCCGGCTCTCCGGCATGGAGCTGGCGGGGGAGACGGCGGGGCTTCTCACCCGCCTGGCGGGGGGCGCCCGGCTGGAGACGGTTCCGGACCCGGAGGCGGACACGGCCCTGGGAAAGCTCCGGGCCGGGCTTCTGAGCGGCCCGGAGCCAAGGCTTCCGGCGGGGGCCGTTCGGGCGGTGCGCCTGGCCTCCCTCCGGGAGGAGTGCTGCTACACCGCCGCCCGGCTCCGGGAGCTGGCGGCGGAGGGCGTCCGGTACCGGGATATGGCCGTGGTCATGAGCGACCCGGAGCGGTATGAGCCCCTTCTCCACCAGGTGCTGGGCCAGTACGGCATCCCGGCTTACTTTGCCGGGGTGGAGGACATCCTGCACAAGTCCGCCATCTACACGGTGATGACCGCCCTGGAGGCGGTCACCGAGGGACTGGAGGCGTCCTGGGTGCTCCGGTATCTCAAGTCGGTGCTCTCCCCCCTGGAGCCCGGGGACTGCGATGCCCTGGAGAACTACGTCCTGGCCTGGCGCATCAGCGGGAAGGCCTGGGGAGAGCCCTTCACCCGGCACCCCCGGGGCCTGGGGAAGAACTGGGAGCCGGAGGACAGGGCCGCCCTGGAGGCGCTGAACCGGAGCCGGGAGGCGGGGGCCCTGCCCCTGTGCCGCCTGGAAAAGTCCCTCCGGCAGGCCGGAACCGTGGTAGAGCAGCTTCGGGGGCTCTATGCCTTTTTGGAGGAGGTGGGCCTGGCAAAGCGGCTGGAGGAGCTGGCGAACCGGTTCCGGGCCGCCGGAGACCCGCGGAGCGCCCAGGAGCAGGAGCAGCTGTGGGAGATTCTGGTGGGGGCCATGGAGCAGATGGCGGGCCTTTTGGGGGAGACGACCCTGGAGACCGATGCCTTTGTGCGCCTGTTCCGGCTGCTCCTCAGCCAGTACCATGTGGGCACCATCCCGCAAACCCTGGACAATGTCACCGTAGGCGGCCCCGCCGCCATGCGGCGGCAGGAGGCCCGGCACGTCTTTGTGCTGGGGGCCCAGGAGGGCCTGCTGCCCAAGGGGGGCGCCGGGGGCATGGTGCTCACGGAGCCGGAGCGGCAGACCCTCATGGGTCTGGGAGTGCCCCTCCGGCAGGATCTGTACCGGCAGCTGGAGCAGGAGCTGGCGGGGCTGCTGGCGGTGGCCACAGGGGCCACGGAGCGCATCACCTTCACCTGCGGCGCCGGACAGAGCGCCTATGTGTTCCGCCGGGTGTGCCGGATGCTGGGCCGGGACCCGGAGGAGCAGGGAACCCTCTCGCCCCTGGACGGGGCCTATGACCCCTGGGCGGCGGGGGCCATGCTCCTCCGGGCGGGAGAAAGTCTCCCGGCGGCGGAGCCGGAGCGGAGCACCCTGCAAAGACAGCGGGATTACCGGCTGGGCCGCCTGACCCCGGAGACCGTCCGGGGGCTTTACGGCAATCAGCTCCTCCTCTCCGCCTCCCAAGTGGACAAGGCGGCCTCCTGTCGCTTCGCTTACTTCATGCGCTACGGCCTGAAGGCAGAGGCCCGGCGGGAGATCACCGTGGACCCGGCGGAGTTCGGCGCCTTTGTCCACTACGTCCTGGAGCACACCGCCCGGGAGGTCTGCCGCCTGGGGGGCTTTACCCAGGTGAGCCTGGAGAAAACCCAGGCCCTGGCGGAGGCATACGCGGAGGCGTACCAGAAGCAGGTGTTCTCCGACCTCCAGGACCGGAGCCTCCGCCAGACCTATCTCTTCCGGAGAAACCTCCGGGAGCTCCAGGCGGTGGTGCAGGACTTGTGGGAGGAGCTGACCCAGTCCCGGTTCCGGCCCGGGGGCTTCGAGGTGAAGTTCGGGGCCGGGGGCGGAATGCCCTCTGTGGAGATTCCCGGCGGAGCCATGGCAGCCCGGATTCAGGGCTTCGTGGACCGGCTGGATACATATGAAAAGGACGGCCAAACCTATGTCCGGGTGGTGGACTACAAGACCGGACGGAAGGATTTTGATTACTGCGACGTGTTAAACGGCATCGGCCTGCAGATGCTCATTTACCTCTTCGCCCTGGAGGACGTGGGGCAGGACCTTCTGGGGGCACAGCCCCAGGCGGCGGGGGTGCTGTACTTCCCCGCCCGGGCGGCGGTGCTGCCCACGGAGGGCCCCGTGGCCCCGGAGGAGGCCCGGGCCCTCAGGCAGAAGGAGGCCCAGCGGAAGGGCCTGATCCTGGCGGACGAGGGCGTGCTGGAGGCCATGGACGGCAGCGAGAGCCAGCGGTTTCTCCCGGTGAAGCGGGGGAAGGACGGGAGCCTGGGGGGCGACGTGGCCGCCCCGGGCCAGCTGGCGATGCTGAAAAAATATGTGATGGAGACCCTCGCCAAGCTGGTGGACGGCATCGCCGGGGGCCAGGTGGAGCCAAACCCCTATGTCCGGGGGGATCACGAGGCCTGCCGGTTCTGCGATTACGGCGGGGCCTGCCACCTGGATCTGTGGGGAGAGCCCCGGGTCTTCCGGGCGGTGACCGGGCCGGAATTCTGGCAGCAGGTGGAAAAGGAGGAGATCCATGGCAAGTGAAGTGCTGACCCCCGCCCAGCGGGCGGCGGTGGAGAACCGGGGCGGCCCCCTTCTGGTGTCGGCGGCTGCGGGCTCCGGCAAGACCAAGGTGCTGGTGGATCGCCTCCTGGAGTACCTGACCCAGGAGGAGAACCCGGCCAACATCGATGACTTTCTGATGATCACCTACACCAAGGCGGCGGCCTCGGAGCTCCGGGGGAAGATTGCCGCCAAGCTCACGGAGCGGCTGTCCCGGGAGCCGGAAAACCGGCACCTGCAGCAGCAGATTCAGCGGCTGTACCTGGCGAAAATCTCCACGGTTCATTCCTTCTGCGCCGATTTGCTCCGGGAGTACGCCTTTGCCCTGGAGCTCCCCGGGGACATGCGGGTGGCGGACGAGCCGGAGTGCGCCGACCTCCGGAGCATTGCCATGGAGGCGGTTTTGGAGGAGGCCTACGGAACCATCGGGGAGAATCCCGCCCTCCAGGCCTTTGTGGACACCCAGGGCTTCGGCCGGGACGACCGGGCGGTGCCGGAGCTGGTGGGGGCCATTTATGACAGCGCCCGGTGCCATGTGCGCCCCCAGGCCTGGCTGGAGCGCTGCGTCACCCAGGGAGACACCCGGGGCCTCCGGGATGCGGGGGAGACCGTCTGGGGAGCCTACCTCATTGACCGGCTCCACTGCTACATCGACGGCCAGACGGAGAGTATGGAGGAGGCCCTGCGCCTGGCCCGGGAGCAGGAGGATCTGGGGCCCAAATACGGCCCCACCCTGGAGGAAAACCTCCGGCAGCTCCGGGCCCTCCGGGCCTGCGGCACCTGGGATGAAATTCACGAAAACCGGATTCAGGACTTCGGACGGCTGAAGGTCATCCGGAACCCCATCGACCCGGAGGCCGCCCAGCGGATCAAGGCCATCCGCAAGGGGGCCTACGAGGGAATCAAGGCCCGGCAGGCCCCCTTTGCCACGGCCTCCGGGAAGCTCCTGGAGGATCTGGAGGCGGGGAGCTTGGCGGTGCAGGGCCTGGTGCACCTGGTGACCGCCTTTGGGGAGCGCTACCGGAGGGAGAAGGAGCGCCGCCGGGTGCTGGACTTCGGCGACCTGGAGCACCGAACCCTGGAGCTCCTCCTGGGGAAAAACTGCACCGGCCCCACCCGGGCGGCCCGGGAGGTGGGCAGCCGGTTCCGGGAGGTGATGGTGGACGAGTATCAGGACACCAACGAGGTGCAGGACCGGATTTTCTCCGCTCTGACGGGGGAGCGGGGGAACCTCTTTTTGGTGGGCGACGTGAAGCAGTCCATCTACCGCTTCCGCCTGGCGGACCCTGGCATCTTCCTGGAGAAGTACCGGACCTTCCTCCCGGCGGAAAGGGCCAAGCCGGGCCAGGGGCGGAAAATCCTCCTGTCGGAGAACTTCCGCTCCGGGCCGGAGGTGCTGGAGGCGGCCAACGAAGTGTTCCGGTGCACCATGTGCCCCCAGGTGGGCGGCCTCTACTACAGCGCCGAGGAGGCCCTGCGTCCCGGCATCCCCAGAAGCCCCCTGCCCCAGAGCGCCGTGGAGCTCCACTGCATTGAGTTGGAGGACACGGTGAAAAAGTACGAGGCGGAGGCCCGCTTTGTGGCCTGGCGCATTCGGGAGCTTCTGGAGGCCCCGGCCATGGTTCGGGCGGGGGAGGGACTGCGGCCGGTGGAGCCGGGGGACGTGGTGATTCTCCTCCGGTCTCCCGGCACCAGCGCCCAGTATTACCTGGATGCCCTCCGGGCCCAGGGCATTCCCGCCGCCACGGACGCCGGGGGGAGCATTCTCACCACCGGCGAGATTTCCGTGCTCCGGAGCCTCCTCCAGGTGCTGGACAATCCCCTTCAGGACATCCCCCTGGAGGCGGTGCTGGCCAGTCCGGTGTTCGGCTTCACGGCGGATCACCTGGGAGCCATGCGGGCAGGGCACAAGGAGGGTCCCCTCTTTGAGGCCCTGGCTGCTGCTGCCCGGGGCGGGGACTCCCAGGCGGCGGACTTCCTGACTCTCACGGAGGCTCTGCGGCAGACCGCCCGGCTGGAGACCCTGACCCGGCTTCTGGAGGAGATTTACGCCAGAACCCACCTGGTCTCCGTCTTCGCAGCCATGGAGGGTGGCCCCAACCGGAAGCGGAACCTGGAGTTCTTCTTTGAAACCGCCGCCGCCTTTGAGCAGGGGGGACGGCGGGATCTTCCCCAGTTTCTGGAGCATCTGAACCGGCTGGAGGAGCGGGGCCTCCGTCCGGAGGACGGGGCCGGAGCGGCCAACGCCGTGAGCATCCTGAGCATCCATAAGTCCAAGGGCCTGGAGTACCCGGTGGTGTTTCTCAGCAACCTCTCCGGACGGTTCAACCGGGAGGATCTCCGGCCCAATCTCCTGGTGGACCCGGAGCTGGGCATCGGCTGCAGCGCCCTGGATCAGGAGAATCGCTGCCGGTATCCCACTCTGGCCAAGCTGGCCATCGCCCGGAGAACCCAGGAGGAGAACGTGTCCGAGGAGCTGCGGGTGCTGTATGTGGCCATGACCCGGGCCAAAGACATGCTCATTATGACCTACGCCTCCAAATATCTCCGGAAGCGTCTGGAGGAGCTGGCGAGCCGACTGTCCCCCCGGGAGAATTTCGCCCTGTCCCAGGAGGCGGACTGTCCCGGCCACTGGGTGCTCATGGCGGCCATGCTCCGCACGGAGGCCGGGGAGCTGTTCCAGGTGGGAGGCCGCCCCGCCGAGACCCGGGTGAGCGAGTACCCCTGGAGAATCTGCTGCCACACCTGGGCCCCCGGGGAGGAGGCGGCGTCCCAGGCGGCGGAGCTGCCGGAGCCGGTGGAGCTGCCCCCGGAGGAGCCCCTCCAGGCGCTGCTGTCCTTCCGCTATCCCCACGGGGCGGCGGTCAAGGCTCCCTCCAAGGTGACGGCCACCCAGCTGAAGGGCCGGGAGCTGGATGAGGAGGCGGCGGAGGGAAGCCTCCAGCCCCGGCCCGGGAACGGAGGCCGGTGGAAGGTGCCGGACTTCATCGCCCCGGGAAGCCCGGAGGGCCGGGAAATCGGCACGGCCACCCACCTGGCCATGCAGTTCATCCGGTACGAGGCCTGCACCGGCGAGAGCGCCGTGGAGGCGGAGCTGAAGCGGCTCCGGGAGGCGGATTTCCTCACGGAGCGTCAGGCCCAGGCGGTGAACCGGCAGTGGATTCTCCGCTTCTTCGGGACGGAGCTGGGAAAGCGCCTGGCCTCTGGGCGTGAGCAGGTGCTCCGGGAGTTTAAGTTCTCCCTTTTGGAGGACGGAAGCCTCCTGGAGCCGGAGCTCCGGGGGGAGAAGCTGCTTTTCCAGGGCGTGGTGGATTGCTGCCTCATGGAGGCCGACGGCCTCACGGTGCTGGACTTCAAGACCGACCGGGTTCGCCCGGGCGAGGAGCCCGACGCGGCCCGGCGTTACGCCCCCCAGGTTCTGGCCTACGGCAGAGCCCTGGAGCGGATTTTTGAAAAACCGGTGAAGGCCCTCCTTCTGTACTTTTTCCGGACAGGAGCGCTGATTCCGGTTTCCGACGACTCCGGCATGGCCAAAACACTGTAACGCCCACCGGGGCCAATGTCACGAGCTTAAGGGAAAATCCCGTATTCAGTGCCGTTGTAGGGGAGGGTCATGCCCCTCCCCTACAGACACACCACCAAACCTGCCCTACCATGCACGCTTAAGTTCGTGACAGTGGCTGTTGACAGGGGTGTTTGAATAATTCTGTATTTTGCAGCGCTTTGGTTTGCCACATTGGGAAAAACCGGATGTTTTTCCCTGGGGATGCCCTTGAAAAACCTTCCGGCCTGTGATATAAAAAAGAAAATACGCTTTTTTAAGGGAGACGGAGCTGTGGATGTATTTGTGACGGAGCGGCCGCACATGCTGTATGAGACGGTGGAGCTGCTGTATGCCTATGTAAACGGAATCCCTGCGGGGTCGCTGACAGAGAACGGGCCCTACTGCCTGCCGGTGGACGCGGTGCAGAGCATAATGGAGCGTGCCTGTGAGGATGTATCCCGGGATGATCCGGCAGTGCGGTATTACTTTGGAAGGTATTTGTTTTCCCAGGAGCCGGAGCGGGCCACCTGCATTGCCCGGAACCTGGCCTATAACATTATGGATGTCTCCGCAGGAACCATAGCGGGGGACTGTGAGCAGCTCCGCCGCGCCAGGCAGCAGCAGCTTCTTTTTAACCGGGACCGGTGCACGGCCATTGACGAATACCGGCTTTTGTACATGGAGAACTGCGACGGCGGATTTGTTCCCCTGGCCCAGGACATTGCCAAGCTGGGTCTGGGTGCGGAGTACAGCCAGATGCTTCTGGAGCAATTCTCCGGCTATGACCGGGCGATTGAGCGCTTGGAGGCCATGTTGACGCCGGTTGCCGCCAAGCTGGAGCCTCTGCTGCAGCCCTGGGCAGAGCAGGCGCAGCCGCTGGCGGAGGCCTGGCGGGCATACTATCTTCAGCCTGATTTTGAAGAAAAATGGAAAAAGCGGGTGCGCTTCAGCGAGGCACAAAAGCCGCTGAAGACCATCCGCATTCAACTTCGATATCTGCATCCCAAGGCAGGCCCCGGCACCTTGAGCGAAGGGGCGCAGGTTGCGTTCCTCCACACAGGCGTGGCGGTTCCTGTGGAGCAGCGGGAGACGGACAGCTTCGAGCCCTGGGAATTTCAAGCCCTGCGGCTGCTGGGGAGCGAGGCACGGATGCGGATGCTCCGGGCCATGCTGGACAAGCCCATGTCTGCCCGGGAGTTGACCCAGATGCTGGATTTGCACCTGGGCGTGGTGGGCAGGGACATTGGCAATCTGTTCAACGCGAAGCTCCTCACCATTGAGGTGGTCAATGGCCGCAGCCGTTACCGCACCAACGTAGAGTCTCTGTCCATTCTGGCAAAGCATCTCACCCAGCTGGAGAAATTTGAACTGTTTTGAACGGAAGCAACGATTCCGACGAATGTCCCACAAAGAGCCGGTGAAGCCCGGCTCTTTGTGGGACATTTTTTACCGGCTGCAAAAAATGTGAATAGAAGCTCCCAATAAATGAGGCTTCTGCAACCTGGTATGGCAATTTTTATTTAAAGCAAAAATCAAAAAAAGGGGTTGCAAAATCGAATACGGTATGTTAAAATTCCAAGCAAGGTGTTCTCGATAATGAGAACAAAAAGGAATGTTGCGAGAACGAGGAAATGCACCGGTGAGACAATGAATGACATCGGAAAGGAAATGCAGCTTGTATATCTGTCGCAGAGGTGCTGCGTGGATATAAATCTGCCGGATGATCCGGCAAATAAACAGAAAAAGGAGAACGAGTATGAAGAAGCACAATCTGCCATCCCGTATGCTTTCTTTCCTGCTGGCTTTCGCAATGCTGCTGGGCTTTGCGGTGCCCCTCCGCGCTGCGGAAGAGGGGGCGGAAGTCAGCTTTCAGGAGGTGGAGAACAGCAAGGTCTCCGGCAGCCTCCTGGAGGAGGTTCCGGAGGAGGAAACGGATGCTCCGGTATACAGGGACACGGACGTGGTTCGTGTATCCATTTTCCTGGAGCGGGCGTCCACACTGGACGCAGGCTATTCCACCCAGAATATCGCCCGGAATGCCGCTGCCATGTCCTATCGGGACGGGCTGAAGCTGGTTCAGAAGGCCATGACTGCCTCCATTGAGCGGGCTACCGGCGAGGAGCTGGATGTCCAGTGGAACCTGACCCTGGCGGCCAACGCCATTTCCGCCAATGTGGAATATGGTCAGATTGCCACCATCGAGCAGGTTCCCGGCGTGGAGAAGGTGGTTCTGGAGACCCGCTATGAGCCCCAGGAAGACGCCCCCGGCGAGGCTGCGGAGCCCAACATGACGGTTTCTACCCAGATGACCGGCGCCAATATGGCCTGGGAGTCCGGCTATACCGGCGCGGGCATGAGAATCGCCATCATTGATACGGGCCTGGACATCAAGCACCAGTCCGTGGATACCGGCGCATTCCGGTATGCCCTGGAGGAAAACGCCAGGGAGGCGGGCATGACCTACGATGCCTATGCCGCCTCCCTGAACCTTCTGGACAAAGCCCAGATTGCCGCCGTGTTGGATGAGCTCCATGTCACCCAGCGGGGCAGCTTTACGGCGGACGAGCTCTACATCAGCGAGAAGCTGCCCTTCGGCTTCAGTTATGTGGACAATGATCTGGACGTAACCCATGAGAACGACTCCATGACGGAGCATGGTTCTCATGTTGGAGGCATTGCCGCTGCCAACCGGTTCATCCCGAAGGATGGGGAATACGTCTCCGCTGCCCAGGCAGTGGGCGTTGTGGGCAATGCGCCCGATGCCCAGATTCTGGTCATGAAGGTCTTTGGCAACAATGGCGGCGCATATGATTCGGACTACATGGTGGCTATTGAGGATGCCATGATGCTGGGCTGTGATTCCGTGAACCTGTCTCTGGGTTCCGCCAATCCCGGCAGCTCCATTTATTTCGGCAGCTATGGCGAGACGCTGGAAGCCATCACCGAGAGCGACACCGTGGTGTCCATCTCCATGGGCAACAGCGGCACCTGGGCTGAGCACGCCAGAAACACCACGGGTCTGCCCTATGTGGATTATGTGAATTTCCATACCGGCGGCTCTCCCGGTAGCTATACCACCCCCTTGACCGTGGCCTCCGTGGACAATGATGGCGCGGTGAGCAATGTCTTTGAGATCAGTGGCCGGAAGTTCAACTACAGTGAGACCGGCGAATTCAACAAAAAGCTGGTGTCCCTGGATACCTCTGCCGACAAGTCCGGCACGGAGTATGATTATGTTCTCCTGGACGCCATTGGCAAGAGCAGCGACTACCAGGGGATTGACGTAGAGGGCAAGGTGGTCTTTGTCAGCCGTGGGGAGACGACCTTTGTTGACAAGGTCCGTGAGGCCAGCTACAAAGGCGCCAGGGCCCTGGTGGTGTATAACAACGAGCCGGGCAGCATCCTCATGGATCTGAGCGACTATTATGGCTCTCTGCCTGCCGTGTCCATCACCCAGGAGGACGGCCAGTGGATTAAAGAGCAGTCCGCCAGTGCCCAGACGGAGGAGGGTGTGACCTACTACACCGGGAAAATCCTCATTGACCAGTCTGTTGCCACCATTTACAACGGCTCGGAGTATCTCATTATGAGCTCCTTCTCTTCCTGGGGCGTGCCCGGGGATCTGAGCCTGAAGCCGGAGATTACTGCCCCCGGCGGCAACATCTGCTCCATCAACGGCACCCATTCCACCGGCTACACCCTTGCCGGCGGCACAAATCAGTATGAGGTTATGAGCGGTACATCCATGGCTGCCCCTCAGGTGACCGGCATTGCCGCTCTGGTGCTCCAGGCAATCGGGCAGCGGGGGCTCTCTCAGGACGGCCTCACGGATCGCGCCCTGGCCCAGAGCCTTATGATGTCTACGGCCACGCCCTTGAAGGATGCCAACGGCAATTATTATTCCCTCTTGCGGCAGGGCGCCGGTATGGTGAACGCCTCCGCCGCCACCGGTGCGAACTCCTATGTTCTGGTGAAGGGCCAGGAGGACGGCAAGGTTAAGGCCGAGCTGGGCGATGACCCGGAGCGGGAGGGAGTGTATACCTTCTCCTTTACGCTGAACAATCTGGAGGATGCAGAGAAGCGCTTCGTCCTCTCTGCAGAGCTGTTCACCCAGGCTGTGGTGGAGGGCTATGCCAACAGCAGACAAAATGAGGATGAGACTGCGCTGTTCCAGTCCGTCTCCACCGTGCCCCTCATGGCTATGGCCACCTGGTCTGCCGATGGGCAGCTGGTGAACAATGCCGGGGTCTCTGACAATTGGGACTTTAACGGTGACGGCAAGACGGATGCCGATGACGCCCAGACGATCCTGGACTTTACCACCGGCGTTCGGGATGCCATTGAAAATGAAGCCTACGCCGATCTGAACGGCGACGGCAAGATCGATACCTACGATGTCCATGTCCTTCTGAACCGGTTGGGACGGGACAACATCACCCTTCCCGCAGGGGGTTCTGTGGAGATCACCGTGACCCTCCGCCTGACCGATGCCCAGAAGCAGGAGCTGGATGCCCTTTGCACCGGCGGTGCTTTTATCCAGGGCTTTGTCTATGTCAATGCTCTGGGGGATGCCGAGGGCGTCCTGGGTACCAGCCACTCCATCCCCATGCTGTCCTATTACGGAAGCTGGACGGACAGCTCTATGTACGATGTGGGCAGCTATCAGGAGTTCAGCAGCGGCGATGAGATCCGCGCTACATATCTGGGCAATGAGGGCAGCAATACCTTCGCCGTGATCTATGGCGACGAGGAGGAAACCAGCTACTACTTCGGAGGCAACCCAATGCTGCCCGATGAGATCTACATGCCCCAGCGCAATGCCATCAATAGTGAGCGGGGTGATATGATCAGCTATGCCCGGATTTCTCCCATCCGGAACGCGATTGACTCCCGCTTCCTGGTCACACAGGATGAAAAGACCCTGTATGAGTCAACCTTTGGCCCTGTTGACGGCGCTTTCTACTATGTCAATGGCTATTCCTGGCAGAATACCACGGCCAATCTCCGCATGAACTGGAAGCCCACCGGCTTTGCCGAAGGAGAGCGCTTTGAGATCGGCATTGATCTGGCCCCCGAGCTGTACCTCCATGGCGACAGGGTGGATTGGGACGCCCTGGGCGAGGGCGCGAAGCTGCGGGTTCCCGTGTGCATCGACAACACCGACCCCATCCTGGAGGGCATTTCCTTGGATCTGATGAGCAACACCCTGGTGATCACCGCCAGCGATAACCAGTATGTGTCCGCTGCTGTCCTCTACAATTCCACCGGCACCAAGGCGCTGGCCTATACGGGAGCCGTGCAGGACGCCGTGCCGGGGGAGACCTATGATTATGTTCTGGACTTGACTGGCGTCAGCGGCAAGAAGTTCCTGGTACAGGTCTCTGACTACGCACTGAATACCGTTACTTATATGGTGGAGCTGCAAGTCGGCGAGGCACAGCCTGTGCCGGAAGTGATGATTTTCGCTCTGGACGAAAGCGCCTGGCTGACCTTTGACCTGTTCCGCTATGATCCCTACGGCATTCAGACCGTTGCGGACGTATCCAATACCATCATTGCCGCCTCCGCTGTGAACCAGTTGGTCTACATGGCCACGGACAAGGCCCAGCTTTATGTGGCTCCTCTGGAGGATCTGAGCGACATGGTGTATGTGAGCCAGTTGCCTGCCCTTGTGCTGGATATGGCTTATAACCCCACCAACGGAACGCTCTATGGCATTACCGAGAACAACGACCTGATTGAAATCGACCAGATTCTGGGCGATACCACCACCATTGGCCGTGTGACCATCCCCACCAACACCCTGGCCGTGGATCCTGATGGAAATTTCTATTGCAACTACCTGGATCGGGGCTTGGTGTTCACCTTCAACCTGGACAATGTGGTAAACGGCGTTATTATGGCCAACTATTTCCTCCGTTCCAGCCTTTCGGACACCCAGGAGGGCGGCACGGTGACCCACAGCATGGAGTGGAACCCCAATACCGGCAAGCTTTACTGGTTCGGCTCTTATCAGTTTGAGTGGTTCGGTATGCCCCAGGGCTATGGCTTCTTCTTTGAAATCGATACGGAAAACGCCACCTTTGAGCGGTACAATCCGCCCCGCTACAGCACCGGCGCTCTCGTCATCACGGAGCAATCCAAGAGCGGCAGCACCGCACCTACGGATCAGGTTACGGATGTGCAGGTTTCCTGCAGCGCCATGACCATCCACCGGGGGCTGACCCGGGATTTGGATGCCTCCGTCCGTCCCTGGTTTACCACCGACCGCACGGTTACCTGGTCCAGCTCCGATGAGAACATCGCGGTGGTGGATCAAAACGGTTTGGTGACCGCTGTTGATGCGGGCACCTGCGAGATCCGCGCCACGTCCAATTTGGACCCCACCAAGGTGGGCGTCTGCACCGTCACCGTAGACATGGTGGATTTGAAGCTGGAGGGTGTTCTGAAGGATGCGGAGGGCAAAACCAAGCTCTTTACCTGGGACCTGGCGGGCAGCAAGACCTGGCAGGCAGGCTTGGAGCTGGAGACCGCCATCAACTCCGTGACCAGTGACGGCAACAACACCTTGTTCCTCAACGATGCCGTAACCGATCCCGGCAAGATTTACGAGATTGATAAGGCCACCGGAGAAATCCGCAATACCTATGAGAACTATGCGGAAGAGGCCCTGTGGGATATGGTGTACAGTGCCTATACCTCCACTGCCGATGCGCCGAAGATCGGCGGCGTGTGGAAGTGGATCTTCATGGTTCCCGCGGCACCTGAGGAGATTGGCGTCAATTACTTCAATCTGCAAAACTCCACCGCTCCGCTCTTCGGTGTCACCTCCCTGGGCTATGAGGAGATCGAGGATGTGTACGGCAGCAAGCAGGACGCAGAGCACTTTGTCATGCTGGACGGTGATAAGGACATCATCGAGCTGTGGTGCTACCAGGTGGACGGAACCGTGAAGGCCACCTCCCGCGTCACGCCCACGGATTTGGACATCACCTTCAGAATCTATGAGGATGAGAACAAACGATCCAGCCTGGTGTGCGATGAAGCTGGCAACCTTTACCTGTCCTTCTTCAACGGAAAGTCCAACGATATTTACTCCCTGACCTACAGCGCCCAGGAGAACATCTATAAGAGTGAGCTCCTGACGAATATGGGCAGCGGCATTTGGCCCGCCGCCCTGTACAAGGTGGAGAGCGGCGCTGCTGTCCGCAATGGCGACGTGGTTACTCCCCAGAGCGAGGGCGCTGTGACCCTCACGGCGGAGACCGCTTCCATGGAAGCGCTTATGGACGCCGTGGAGGAAAATTCCACTCCCACCGGCAGCCTGAATGCCGCCACCGGCGCGGGCAGAACGCCCATGGAGCCCGCAGCGGTGGAGCATGAGACGGCCTGCGCCGATAAGACGGTTACCTTGAGCCTTACGGCCGACGATGTGACCACCAATGGCCTCGTGACCGTGGCCTATGATGCTTCCAAGCTCAGCCTGGCGGACAAGTCCGGCAAGGCCGATCTCAACAGCTTTGTGGACGGGGAGGGCCTTGTGACCTTCGGCTACGCCTACAAAGAGGGCGTCCCCGCCGGAACCGTTCTGGCGACCCTGACCTTTAAGGCGGAGTCCGACACCGAGGCTGCCTTTACCGTCACCAAGGTGCAGGAGAACGAGGCTTATCCCGGAACCGCTGAGAAAATCACCCTGACCGTCCCGGAGCATGACTACGCCACCACCGTGGTGGAGCCCACCTGCGAGACCGGCGGCTATACCCTCCACACCTGCGTCAACTGCGGCGCCAGCTATCAAAGCGATCTCACCGAGGCCCTGGGCCACACCTGGGGCGCATGGACCGTTACCACGGAGGCTGGCTGCTTTGACACCGGTATCGAGACCCGGATCTGCTCCGTCTGCGGCAAGCAGGAGACCCGAGAAACGGCCACAGACGCCGGTAACTGCCCCTCCAAGACCTTCCAGGATTTGGATACCAATCGGTGGTATCACAGATATGTGGACTATGTTCTGAACAATGGCCTCATGAAGGGCATGGGCACAAATCTGTTTGCCCCGGAGGACACCCTGAGCCGGGGTATGCTGGTGACAACCCTGTACCGCCTGGCCGGAGAACCGGAGGTTACGGAGAAGTCCGGCTTCGAGGATGTGGATGAGAACCGCTATTATGGGGACGCTGTGGCCTGGGCTCAGGCAAACGGCATTGGCCGTGGCGTGACGGACACTTGCTTCTGCCCCGACGCTCCCGTGACCCGGGAGCAGGCTGCCACCTTCCTGTACCGGTATGTCACCGTCTATCTGGAGGCCCAGCCTGTGGAGGGCGCAGACCTCACCTCTTTCACTGATAGCGGCGAGATTTCCCGGTTCGCCGGAGAGGCCCTTGCCTGGGCGGCTGCCGAGGGCATTTTCGAGGGCTTCCCCGACGGCACACTCCAGCCCCAGGGTGCGCTGACCCGGGCCCAGATGGCAAAGCTCCTGACAATTCTGGATCAAAAATTCTGAAAAATCCCCTTTTTATCCCACCAGTACGTTGTAACTTCCAAAGTATAACTTTGGTGCATGGTAGGGGAGGGTCATGCCCCTCCCCTACGGAGTGAGCTGCAGTTGATTGTCAGAAGTTACAACGCGCTGGATCAAAGAACGGCACCGCCGCAGCCAACCGGCTGCGGCGGTGTGTGGAAAAAAGCCCTTGCAAGTTTTCGGGAATTGTGCTAGAATGAAAGCCGATATGGACAAAGGCAGAGAACGGGCCGTCGGATGCTGTGAGGCACGTCCAGAGAGAGCGGGCAGGTGGGAGCCGCTTCGTGTGCAGCATTTTGGCTTTCTCCCGGGAGCCGCCGCCTGAAATGCAGTAGGGTGGGCCGGAGGACCTCCGTTATGGGTCAGGGGCGTTGTGCGCCCTGAAAAAGCGCGCCTTTGGCGAATTGCGGGTGGTACCGCGGAAGATGCTCGGTCTTTCGTCCCCATGGGGGAGGAAAGGCCTTTTTCTTATCTATTATAAAAGGAGAGAATTCCATGAAACAGCAATTGGAAGACATCAAGCAGCGCGCCTTGGCGGCGCTGGACGGCGCCGCCTCCCCCACTGCTCTGGAGGAGCTTCGGGTGAAGCTCCTGGGCAAGAAGGGCGAGCTTACCGCCGTTCTGAAGCAGATGGGCAAGCTCACCCCCGAGGAGCGGCCTGTCATGGGCCAGCTGGCCAACGCCGTCCGGGCGGACATCGAGGCCAAGCTGGAGGAGCGGAAGTCCGCCCTCCACGCCGCTGCCCTGGAGGCTAAGCTGGCCGCCGAGGCCATCGATGTGACCATCCCCGGCGAGCCCGTTTCCCTGGGCCATCAGCACCCCATGAACCAGGTGCTCCAGGAGATCAAGGACATTTTTGTGGGCATGGGTTACACCGTGGTGGACGGCCCCGAGGTGGAGCTGGCCGATTACAACTTTACCAAGCTGAACATCCAGGAGGGCCATCCCTCCCGGGACCGGAGCGACACCTTCTATTTCACCGATGACGACTCCGTCCTCCTGCGCACCCAGACCAGCCCCATGCAGATTCGCACCATGGAGAAGATGCAGCCTCCCATCCGCATTGTGGCTCCCGGCCGGGTGTACCGGAAGGACGAGGCCGACGCCACCCACTCCCCCATGTTCCATCAGATCGAGGGCCTGGTGGTGGACGAGGGCATCACCATGGGCGACCTGAAGGGCGCTCTGGAGACCCTCATGAAGCGGCTGTATGGGGAGGAGGCTGTCATGCGCTTCCGGCCCCACCACTTCCCCTTCACCGAGCCCAGCTGCGAGATGGACATGCAGTGCCACAAGTGCCACGGCACCGGCGAGGTGGACGGCCAGGTTTGCTCCACCTGCCACGGAGAGGGCTGGATTGAGCTCCTGGGCGCGGGCATGGTGCACCCGGAGGTGCTGGAGGGCTGCGGCATTGATTCCAGGAAATACTCCGGCTTCGCCTTTGGCTTAGGCCTGGAGCGTATGGCAATGCGCCGGATGCGCATCAACGATCTGCGTCTGATTTTCGACAATGACGTGAGATTCCTGTCCCAGTTCTAAGGAGGTGGAGCGAAATGAAGCTGAACAGAAAATGGATCAATGAAGAATTTGTAGACCTGTCCCAGGTCTCCGACAAGGAATTTGTGGAGACCATGACCATCGCCGGTCAGAAGGTGGAGACCTATGAGCGGCTGGATGCAGAAATCAAAAATGTGGTGGTGGGCAAGGTGGTTTCCATCGTCCGCCATCAGAACTCCGACCACATGTGGATTTGCCAGGTGGATGTGGGCAAGGAGGAGCCGGTGCAGATTGTCACCGGGGCCCAGAACGTCCATGAGGGGGATCTGGTTCCCGCCGCCCTGCACAACTCCTGGCTCCCCGGGGGCGTGCACATCACCAAGGGGAAGCTCCGTGGGGAGAAGTCCAACGGTATGCTGTGCTCTCTCAAGGAGCTGAACCTCACCCTCAACGACTTCCCCTATGCCATTGAGGACGGCATCTGGATTCTCCAGGAGGACTGCAAGCCCGGTGACGACATCAACACCGTCATCGGCAACGACGACACCGTGGTGGATTTTGAGATCACCAACAACCGGCCCGACTGCTACTCCATCATCGGCCTGGCCCGGGAGGCTGCCGCCGCCTTCAACAAGCCCATGCGCCACCATGAGCCTGTGGTTTACGGCAGCGACGCCGGGAGCATGTACGACAAGCTGGACGTGGAGGTTCCCGCGGAGAAGCTCTGCAACCGGTACTCCGCCCGGATGGTGACCAACGTGAAAATCGGCCCCTCCCCCAAGTGGCTGCGTCAGCGGCTCCGGGCCAACGGCGTCCGTCCCATCAACAACATTGTGGACATCACCAACTACGTCATGCTGGAGTACGGCCAGCCCATGCACGCCTTTGACTACCGCTACGTCTCCTCCGGGAAGATCGTGGTGCGGGAGAGCGTGGAGGGGGAGTCCATCACCACCCTGGACGGCGTGGTTCGGCCCCTCACCCCCGGGATGCTGGTGATTGCCGACGGGGAGAAGCCCATCGGCCTGGCCGGCATCATGGGCGGCGAGAACTCCGAGATTGTGGAGGACACCACCACCGTGGTCTTTGAGTCCGCCAACTTCAACGGCACCTCCATCCGCCAGACCGCCCTGGCCCTGGGCCTTCGGACCGAGGCCTCCGGCAAGTTTGAGAAGAATCTGGACCCCATGCTCACCATCCCCGCCGTGGAGCGGGCCTGTGAGCTGGTGGAGCTGCTGAACTGCGGCGACGTGCTGGACGGCACCATCGACGTGGTGAACTTCGTCCCCCAGCCCAAAACCCTGGAGCTGGAGCCGGAGCGGATCAACCGGCTTCTGGGCACAGAGATCTCCGAGGCGGATATGGTGGAGTACCTGCGGCGGCTGGAGATTCCCGTGGAGGGCCGCACCATCCATGTGCCCTCCTGGCGTCCCGACCTGAACCTCATGGCGGACATCGCCGAGGAGGTGGGCCGTCTGTACGGCTACAATGCCATTCCCACCACCGCCTTCCGGGGAGCTGCCACCCAGGGGGGCTACTCCCCCGAGATGCAGCTGGAGACCCAGGCGGGCGCTCTCTGCCGGGCCCTGGGCTACAGCGAGATCATCACCTATTCCTTCGTCTCCCCGGAGATCTTTGACCGGATCCGCATTCCGTCGGACTCCCCCCTGCGCAGGACCTTAAAGATTCAGAACCCCCTGGGAGAGGACACCTCCGTGATGCGCACCGTGGCCCTGCCCTCCATGCTGGACATTCTGGCCCGGAACAGCGCCTATCACAACAAGTCCGCCAAGCTCTATGAGCTGGCCAAGGTGTACCTGCCCCGGGAGGGCCAGACCCTTCCCGAGGAGCCCCGTATGCTGGTGCTGGGCACCTACGGGGCGGGGGAGACCTTCTTCACCCTGAAGGGAGAGCTGGAGGCCGTTCTCGCGGGCCTGCGGGTGAAAAAGCCCGTCTACACCGCCGTGAAGGACAATCCCACCTATCACCCCGGCCGCTGCGCCAGAATCACCGTGGACGGTGTGGACGTGGGCTTCATGGGCCAGCTTCACCCCCTGGCCGCCCAGAACTACGGCCTAGATGTGGAGGTCTACTGCTGCGAGGTGAACTTCACGGAGCTCCTGGGCCTGCGCCTGCCGGAGCCCACCTATACGCCCCTTCCCAAGTATCCTGCAGTGTCCCGGGATCTGGCGCTGGTGTGCGGCGAGGCGCTCACCGTGGCCCAGGTGGAGTCCTGCATGGAGGAGGCCGCTGGGAAGCTCCTGCGGAATATCCAGCTCTTTGACATCTACAGAGGCAAGGGCGTTCCCGAGGGGAAGAAGAGCATGGCCTTCTCCCTGGTGTTCCGGGCCGACGACCGGACCCTCACCGACGCCGACTCCGAGGCCGCCGTCTCCAGAGTTCTGGCCGCCCTGGAGGAGAAGCTGGGCGCGACTCTGCGGTAACGGGTAAAATTTTTGTGAATCTTTCCAAACGCCCCTTTACATTTTGGTGAAATTGCTATATGATGAACGTGGTTTTTGCCAGTCTCAATGAAAAGGAGGCGTCTGTGATGAATGAAAGCACGATTAAATTTACCGTCCCTGGGGACGACAGCGAGAACATGCACCGGATTCTCCGCTCCGTGTTCGATGCCCTGACTGAAAAAGGTTACAATCCCATTAACCAGATCGTAGGCTACCTCCTGACCGAGGACCCCACCTATATTACAAATTATAACAATGCGCGGGCCATGATCTGCAAGCTGGACAGAGACGAGCTGCTGCAGCAGCTGGTGCAGTACTATCTCTTCGGTAAAAGCTGATTTTCCACATTTACCGGCATACCCGGGGCTGTTTCACCGGAAAAAATCGGTGAACAGCCCCTTTTCCACCTATTTTCCGGGATGAATTCCACCCCGGCTGTACCTTCCCAATTTCATACCGCCCCTCCGTCTTACGCCCTCCGCAGCATCCAAAATTCCCCGGCACCGAATCATTTTGTAACAATAGTTGCAAAAAAGTTTCATTATTCCCCGGACAGGGGTTGACATTTTTGTTACGATGTGTTACAATTTGATTACATTTTCATCAGGGAGGTTTCAAATGTCTGATCAAAATGCAGGCCTGACCTATAAGGGACGTCCCCTTATGCGGAAAGACAACATGATTTACTACGGCTCCATGGCCGATTCCCATATCGTCATGCTTCAGGTTCTGGAGACCAAGAAGGTCAATGACCTGGACGTGGCCACCCGGGTCTCCGTTCAGCTCCTGCTGAATGACCCCAATGCCCGTTCCCGGGATCGTATCGTAAAGAAGAGCGAGAAAGACGGCTTGTACACGGCTCTGGATGTTGGCTGTGTCTGGCTGGAGCGCGCTCTGGCAAAATAGAAAGCACTGTAAGACGGAGGGTAACGTATGAACTGTACAAAGAGATTCCTGAGCCTGGTTTTGACCATGGCCATCCTGGTGGGCACCCTGGTGATCACCACCAACGCATCCGATTCTGTAAAGTCCGCCATTGGCATTGTGGATGCCTCCGCCCTGCGCCTGCGGGAGGAGCCCAGCACCAGCTCCGAGATTTTGGCAACCGCCTACCGCAGCGACTATGTGGTTGTCCTGGAGTCCGAGGGCGATTGGTACAAGGTTATCTACAACCTGAAAGAGGGCTACATGCACAGCGACTATCTCACCGTGAAGGAGCGGGAGAACGTGGAGCTGGGCTATGGCGAGATCAATGCCTACCGGGTGAATATGAGAAGCAAGCCCAACACCTCCAGCAGCATCGTGGATCAGCTGGTCAGCGGCGAGGAGGCCTACATCATCGGCTTCAACTGCGGCTGGTACAAGGTTCGCTATGACGGCGAGGTTGGCTATATCCGCAGCGACCTGCTGGACCTCACGGAGATCCCCTATGAGAACACCGGCTCCAGCAACAGCCCCAAGTACTTTGTGAACGGCGACCCCATCGGCTCCGGCAGCTCCGGCTCTTCCGGTTCCTCCGGCAGCTCCAGCGGCTCCAGCTCCGGCTCCAGCTATTCCTCTTCCGCCGGTGAGGCCATCGTGGCCGAGGCCAAGAAATACCTGGGCGTGCCCTATGTGTGGGGCGGCTCCTCTCCCAGTGGCTTCGACTGCTCTGGATATGTCCAGTATGTGATGCGGGCCTGCGGCTACTCCATCAACCGCACCGCCAGCGCCCAGCTGGAAAACGGCTACTCCGTGAGCTATTCCGACCTGCAGCCCGGCGACCTGGTGTTCTTCCACAATACATACAACACCGACGCCCCCGCCTCTCATGTGGGCATCTACGTTGGGGACGGCCAGTTCATCCACGCCGGCGGCAGCTACGTTCAGATCTCCAGCCTGAGCTCTGATTACTACTCCAGCCGCTATGTGGGCGCCCGCCGGGTGTTCTGATTTCAAATATCGACAGGGAGGCTGCCGGAAGGCAGCCTCCCTTTTGAAATGCAGAGGAACCTCCCGCTGCCGCAGGGGAAGCGCTGGGCATTTTTCACAAAAACCCGGCCGGGGCTCCATGAGCGAAAGTACCAAAAATTTAAAAGCGGCCAATTTTCGTTTGCCGAACTTTTTCCAAGGTGATATAATAAATTTACTTGGAAAAGGAGGTAAATTTCCTATGAAACGCATTAAGGAAGCCTGCATTTGGAAGACCATTTCCTTCCTCATGAAAGATGACATGGATCAGGAGCTGGGGGCCGCTGCCGTGAAGGCGGAGGTAGCCGCCTACAAGGCCAGCCTGGACCGCCGGGGCACCAAGTACCGCATCCTGGAGGAGACCACCCAGCCCGACGGCAACGTGATTCTGAAGATTAAGATGCAATACAACGATCATCCCGTTGGCCACTACCTGGACGGCTGAGCCGCGCCCGGGCGCTTTTTCATAAAAAATTCGCGATGGCAGATGCCACCGCGAATTTTTTCGGGCCAGGGGTGCTGTGCTTTCCGAGGCTTGAGGGTGAGATCCTTCGCTGTCCGCTCAGGATGACAGAGCGGGGAGCGCGGGGAGGGGAGACAGGGGTCAGGGGGTGGTGGTCTTGGCGCTGCCGAGGACGGCGGCGGTGAGGGCGGCGGCGCAGGGGATGGACATGACCACGGCCATGCTGCCGATCAGGCCCTTCACCGCCTCCACCACAATGAAGTCTGTGTTCAAAAGGCTGATGGCGGGCATACAGTACATGTAATAGATGACAATGAGATTGAGGCTGCTTCCCACAAAGGCCAGAATCAGGGTGTTGGTCATGGTGCCCATGATGTCCTTGCCGATGTTCATGCCGCTTTTCCGCAGCTGCTTGGGGGTGATGGCCGGGTTCTGATCCCGGAGCTCGTACAGGGAGGAGACGATGGACATGCAGGTGTCCATCACCGCTCCCATGGAGGAGATCAGGATTCCCGCGGTGAGCAGGTTGTCAATGCGGAATTTGGTGTTCTCCGTGATGAACAGCAGGTTTTCCACCTCCGGTGTGTTCAGGGTGGAAATCCACCCGAAGCGGCCCACCAGCCAGGCGAGGACGCCCGCGAAGGCGGTGCAGAGGGTGCAGCAGGCTGTGGCGATGAGGCTCTTTTTGCACAGTCCATTGAGAACCACCATGGTGTACAGGGTGGACAGGAGCACCACCAGGATGGCTGCCGGAATGGCCGGGACCCCGTTAATCAGCATGGGGATAAACAGGAATACCACGTTGAGCAGGGTCACCACCAGGGCCGCCACAGCGGCCAGGCCCTTTTTCCTGCCGTAGAGAATCACCATTCCCAGAAAGGCCGCCAGGAGAAGCACCAGAAGGCCGCTGCGCTCATAGGACATGATGTTGGCGGTGATGAAGCCGTCGTAGCTTCCCAGGATGTAGCGGGTGCCCACGGTTCCCTCCAGAGGGGTGGTTCTGGTGACGAAGTTCAGAACCTGGACGGTGGTTCCCTTGTGGGGGCCGGAGTTGATCTCCAGCTTCAGGGTCTGCTTGCCGATGCGGATATAGCTGTAATCCGGGTCCTGCCCCACGTCGCTCTCCACCACCTCCGAAACGGTGGCCTTTGCGTACTCGATGCCCTCCGGGTAATCTCCCGGCCGGGCGAACTCCAGGCTCCCGTTGTAGGCCCACAGGAGCCCTGTGTACAGGAGAATGAATAAAATATGGAAAATTGCCTTTTTCATAGTGTACCTCATGTGACAGAGTGAAACGGCACAGAACCTACGCCCCCGGGGGAGGCGCAGGTTCTTTTTGCCGGTGATTGTAGGGAAGCGTCTCTGGCTCAGCGGATGAAGCTGGCGATGATGATGTAATCCAGAGTGTTCACCACACCGTCCAGGTTGACATCGCAGGAGGCCTCACCGGTCTGGTAGTACATCAGGGCGATGGACAGGTCGGCCAGGGTAACTTTCCCGTCGCCGTTGATGTCGCTGGCCTTCTCATAGGAGTGGATGATGGTGGTGGCCTCGCCCTTCAGGATGGTGGAGGTGACGTCCTCAGAGTTCACGGTCTCGCCGTCCTTAAGAACCTGGACGGTGTTGGCCTTGGTCAGCCGCACGGTGATCTGGTCGGCCTCCACATCGGCCTTCAGCCGGAAGGTGTACTTCACCACATCGGTGGCCGTGCCGGCGCTGAAGGGAGCCTGCACGCCAACCATCACATCGCTGACGCCGTTCTCGGTGGAAACGTCGGTGAAGATGGTGTTCTCCAGGCAGCTCTCCACGCTCACCAGCTCCAGCTGGGATTCGTCGTAGGACAGGGCGGTTTCAAAGGCGTTGGTGTTCAGAATGTTGTTGTAGGAGACGGTGTACTCCAGGGTGTCCTCCTGCTCCTTGACGATCAGCTCGGTGCCGTTTACATAGGAGGTGGCGCAGTCGGCCAGGTCTCTCTTCACGCTGAAGGAATCATAGACATACTTGTCGGTGGTGATGGCGTCCAGGGTGGTGTCGTACTTGAAGTTGTAGGTCACCACGTTGATCTGCTCGTTGGAAACCTCCAGCAGGGTGATCACCTGCTCCTTCTTGAGATCGCTGCCCGTATCCGTGGAGTTCACATCCAGGAAGGAATAGTTCAGGGTCAGGGGATCGCCCTCGGAGACGGTGTAGTTCTTCTTGGAGTACCACTTCAGGCCGCCTGCGTGGCCGCCCACCATGTACAGAGGTGCGTTGTCGGGCTGGAGAATAACGCCGGTGTCATCGATTTCGGGGTGGGCGTTCTCGCCCTGGGCGGTGACGAAGCCTCTGGAGTAAACGTGGTCATGGCCCTGGAGCACCAGATCCACATCCAGCTCCGCGAAAATAGGAGACCAGAAGGTTCTGGCGGCAATGATATCGCTGTCCACAATGTGGGAGGCGCCGGTGTAAAGGGACTTGTGGAAGCCCACAATCACCCACTGGCCGTTCTCCTTGGCGTCGGCCACCTCCTGGCGGAGATAGGCCTCCTGCTGGGCCCGGGCGTCGGTGCTGGAGCGGGCAGCCTCCAGGTTCAGAATGATGAACTTGGCGCAGCCGTAGTCGAAGCTGTAGACGATCTTACCGGCTTCCTCCGGGGCGTTGATGTGCTGATACATCTCGTTGTTGTCGTGGTTGCCCTGGGTGACGGCGATCAGGTTGTTGGCGAACATGTCCTCACCGCCGGTGGGGAAGGCGCCGTCGTTGTTGAACAGCCACTGCCACTGGTTCTCGTTGTTGTTGGTGTCGGTGACGTCGCCTGCCAGGTAGACGAAGTCGGGGTTCATGTTGTTCACCTCGGCCAGGGTGGCGCCCAGGGCCTTGGCGTTGCTGGCGTTGGACACCTGGGTGTCGGCCAGGTAGGCGAAGGTAAAGGTCTGCTGGTCGTTCTTGGTCAGAGCGGTCTTGAAGGTGCCGTCATAGGTGTTGAAGCCGTCGCCTACGGTGTACCGGTATTCGGTGTAGGGCTCCAGACCGGAGACCGCGATTTCATGGATGTACTTGCCGGCAATGCCCTGATAGGAGCTGCCCTCAAAATACAGGGTGTCGCCGCCCTCGGCCTTCTGGATGGAGATGACGGTGGAGGTGTCGGCAACGGTGGTGTAGGTCACGTTCACCTGGGTGGCGGCGTCGTCGCCCACATGGACGTTCAGCTGCCGGGGAGCCTTGTCCCCGTCGATGACGGAGCTGACTGCAGCGGCCTGGGGCTCCAGGGGGGCCTCCTCGGCGGCCTGGGCCTGGGCAGAGCCGGATACCAGCAGTGTCAGGGTCAGAGCCAGTGCGCCGGCTCTCTTCAGCACGGACTTGGTGCTATGGTTCCATTTCTTCAGAAGCATGTTCCTTCTCCTTTTTGTTCTTCTTTTGATTTTGCGATTTATATATCAACGTACCTGCTCCCGCTGCCGCAATCACCGCACAGCAGCCCAGGAGCACGGGCACGCCAATATCCTTTTCTGCAGGGGCGGAGGTCTGGGGCTCCTCCGGCTGGGTCTCCGGCGGCAGCTCCCACAGCAGGTTGACTACCGTGCCGCAGTCGATGGCGGTGGAGGTGTATTCCTGCGCCCCGATGGTATAGAGCTTCACATCCTGAATGGCGATGGCCCTGTCGGCGCCGGCCTGACACTGGCCCTCGATGGTCACCGTGGCCGTGCCTGTGAAGCTGTCCGACCCTTCAAAAAATCCAAACCAGATCAGTCCGTCTGCGGCCTGGGGCCCGGTTACGGAGCCGCCGGAGACGGTGACGGAGGTGATCTCCGTTCCCTGGCTGCAGAAGACGCCGAATTCCGCCCCTGCGTAGGGAGTCTGGGAGTCAATCTCAATGGTAAAGCTGTACCGCCCGCCGGAGGGCTCCAGCAGAATCTCCGTCTCGGGTACGGAGACGGTGGGATAGCCGCTTGCCATGGCCGGAGAGACCAGGCAGAGGGCGGAGGCGGCCAGAAGCGCCGCGCTTTGAATGAATTTCCTCATGGTGTAAGGGTTCCTTCCTGTATTCATTGCCTTTATTGTACCGGCCGGATGTAAAATGAGATACCGCGGCCAGGGAAAATCCGGATGAAGAACAAATTAAGAATGAAAAATCCATGTATAAAACCTCAGGAATCACCCGCAAGTTTTTCCCTTTTCCGCACATACTAGGGAAAACCAGAAAACAGGAAGGTGGAACCTATGGCAAAACAAAAAAGGGGACGGCGGAGCTTCGCCTTTGACACGCCCCCCCGGATTGCGGCCTGGGCCAGCGTGGCCGGGAAGAAGGAATCGGAGGGGCCTTTGCAGGGCTACTTTGACTATACCAACACGGATACCTATTTTGGAGAGCCCTCCTGGGAGAAGGCCGAGTGCCGGATGCAGCAGCTGGCCCTGGAGACCCTGCTGGAAAAGGCCGGGAAGACCCCCAAGGATGTGGATATGGTGTTCTCCGGAGACCTGTTGAATCAGTGCATCAGCTCCAGCTTTGCCCTGCGGAACACGGGGCTGCCGGCCCTGGGCCTGTACGGGGCCTGCTCCACCATGGCCGAGTCCCTGCTCCTGGCCAGCCTCACCGTGGGAGGGGGCTTTGCGGACCGGGTGGTTGCCATGACCTCCTCCCACTTTGCCGCCTCGGAGCGGCAGTACCGCTACCCCCTGGGCTACGGGGGCCAGCGGACGCCCACGGCCCAGTGGACGGTCACCGGCTCCGGGGCGGCTCTGGTGTCCATCTCCGGACAGGGGCCTGTGATCACCGCCGCCACCGTGGGAACCATTGAGGATCTTGGCATTGCCGACGCCAACAATATGGGCGCGGCCATGGCGCCAGCCGCCTTTGAGACCATCCGGGCCCACCTGGACGATCTTAAGGCCGCCCCGGAGGACTTTGATCTCATCGTCACCGGGGACCTGGGCAAGGTGGGCAGCGAAATTCTTCTGGATCAGTTTCAGAAATCCGGCGTAAATCTGGGCGGACGGCACCGGGACTGCGGCACTATGGTCTTTGACCTGGAGGGCCAGGATGTCCACGCGGGAGGCTCCGGCTGCGGGTGCAGCGCCATTGTGCTGTGCGGGTACCTTCTGGACGGCCTGGTGAAGAAAAAATACCGGCGGATTCTCTTCTGCGGCACCGGCGCGCTCCTGTCTCCCACCTCCAGCCAGCAGGGGGAGTCCATCCCCGGGGTGTGTCACGCCGTCTCCATCTCCGCAGAGCGGGAGGGTTAGAATATGGAATATTTGCAGGCGTTTCTCGTGGGAGGCCTTTTGTGCCTCATCGGCCAGATTTTGGTGGACAAGACCAGCCTGACCCCCGCCCGGATTCTGGTGTGCTATGTGGTGGGGGGCGTCGTACTCGGAGGCCTGGGGATTTATGAGCCCATTGTGAAGTTCGGCGGGGCGGGGGCCACGGTGCCCCTCACGGGCTTCGGGTACAACCTGGCCAAGGGCGTCCGGGAGGCGGTGCAACAGGATGGATTCCTGGGCATCTTCCTGGGAGGCCTGAAGGCCACCGCCGGAGGCATCACCGTGGCCATTGTGGCCGCCTTCCTGGCGGCGCTCATTTTCCGGCCCAAGGACAAGTCGTGAATGAAACCGGACACCCAGGGCAAACTACCCCCGCGGAGGGTTCCGCAACAGAACATTCAGGAGGAATTGAACCATGAACCAGAATCAGAACAGCCGTCAGAACCAGCAGCAGAATCAGCAGAAGAACCAGCAGAACCAGCAGCAGAACCAACAGGAGCAGCAGAAGCAGCAGCAGAAGCAGGAGAACCGCCAGGAGAACAAGACCCAGAATCAGCGCTGATTCTGTAAATACCCACGTTGGGGCTGCCGCAGTATTTTGCGGCAGCCCCAATTCCATGGGCAGTTGCCCGGCTTTTTTCGGAGGGAACGGACTTGGCCGTTCCAAAAGTTACCGGAGGTGCCTTTCCGACGCACCGGCGCAGGAACGGAAAGGCGCAAAGCAGGCGGGGGCTCGCCCCCGCCGGGTACTTGCAAACCTGCCCGGCACCCCCGACCTGTCATCCTGAGCCAAAGGCGAAGGATCTGGCGCAGGAGGGTTCCGACACGGAGCCCCGGTGTATGAGATCCTTCGGCTTCGCTTCCGGATGACATGTTGGGGTGCGGCGCGTTTAGCGGGAGTGCCCTGGTTCCGGAAAGCAGGCGGCGGGGGCAAGACCCCCGCCCTACATGGTGCCTTTCCGTTCGCGCTCCAGTGTATCAGAGGGGCGCTTCCCGCAAAGTATGACAACCTGCAACCCGAATTGACACCCCTGGACAAGACCGTTTCCTGCGGGATGAAACGTTGGAGCGGTCAGGGCCGTAGCCTGCGCAAAAAAAGACCGAGCCGGCTGGCCCCGAGGGGCTGGCCGGTTCGGCGGGTTACGGGTTATTGGTCAAAGGCTTCGCAGTAGCGATAGAGGATGGTGGCTGCCTGGGCACGGGTGGCGGTGCCCTTGGGGGCGAGCCGGCCTTCCAGGGAGACGATGATGCCGTTTTCTACAGCCCAGGCCATATAGGGGCGGGCGTAGGGGCTGACGGAGGCGGCGTCGGGGTAGGCCTCCAGGGTGCCCTGGGCGGTGATGTCCACACCGGTTCCTGCGGCGTACCGGGCCAGGAAGGTGACCAGCTGCTCCCGGGTGACGGGGGCCTCCGGGACAAACAGGGTCTTGGTCACGCCCTTGACGATGCCGGTCTCATAAGCCCAGGCCACGGCGGCGGTGTAGTACCGGCCGTCTGCCACATCGGTGAAGGGCACGGAGCCGGTGGCCTCGGGGGAACCGGCCAGGCGGTAGAGGATGGTGACGGTCTGGCCTCTGGTCAGCTGGCCGTCGGGCTGGAAGAGGGTGCCGGACATGCCCTGCATCAGGCCGGTCTCCAGGACAAAGTCCACGCCCCGGTGATACCAGCGGTTGGTGTCCAGATCCGTAAAGGCCTTGCTGGGGCAGCTGTCGCTGCTGGCGGGGATGACCTGCTCCTCCTTCTCGCCGCACACGGCGCAGAGGCGGCTCTGGAGGCCATCCTCAAAGCAGGTGGCTGCCTTCTCCACAACCCAGTCGCCCCAGGTGTGACCGGTGGCGGGAAGCACCTCCGTGGACACCAGCTCCCCGCAGATGGTGCAGGTGACGGTGACGGAGCCGGCTTCGGTGCAGGTGGCGGGAACGGTGACAGTCTCCGTGGTGCCGTGCTCGCAGGGGAGAACCTCCACAATGCAGTAGCTCATGGCGCCGGTGTAGGGAGAGGTGACCGTCAGGAAGGCCTTGCCGGGGGCCACGGCGGTGATAGCGCCCGTTTCATCCACGGTGGCGGCCTGGGGATTGTAGGAGACCCAGTTGAGGACCTTGTGCTCCTCCAGGATGGGCTCCGGGGACATGATGGCGGTGAGGGAGGCGGTCTCGGCCACATGGAGGGTCAATCTGTGGGTATCCAGGGATACCACTTCGGGCATGGTGTCCTCACAGACCACGGCGAAGTTCAGGGAGAATTTCCCGTCCTTGGTGGTGGCCTTGATGTAACTGACGCCGGGCTCCGTGGGGGTGTAATAGGCCACGTTCTTCAAAACGTAGGAGTCCTGAACGCCCTCGGCGGTCTCCAGGGCGCCGGTGCCGCTGGTGATCTCCCAGTCGAAGGGGCCGTAGAGGCTGTCGGGCTTTTCGTAGACGGTGCCGCTGAGGGAGCCTGCGGGGTTGCCGGGGCTCTCCACGCCGTCGGCGCGGATGATGAGGGCGGTGCTGGAGCCGTAGGGAGCGCCTACGGAGATCTCGCCGGTGGCGGAATCGTAGGTATAGCCGTTGTACTGGGCATTCCGGGTCAGCTCATACTCGTATCCGTAATCGTAGCGATAGACGATGTGGATGTCCTCCGGCAGGGCATAGCCCTCGGTGTTGACGATCTTGCCGGTCCAGGTGCCGCCTACGGAGGCGAAGGTGGGGCCATCCAGAACCAGGCCGGTGCTGGGCGTCAGGGGGTTGCTGGAGCCGTACTGCACATAGCCCTCGGCGGTGTACAGAGCCACGGGAACCACGTCGTGGGCGGCGGCGTTGTTGTACTTGGCGATCAGGGTGGCGGCCTCCCCAGGGTTCACATAGACAATCTGCTCGGAGCCGAAGAGGTCGGAGACCAGGTCCTCATCGGTGCTGGTCTTGTACAGATCCTCCCAGTCGAAGTGCATCTGGCGGCTGACGCCGTTCAGGGTTACGGTGAGGGTGCCGGAGGCGCCGGGGATGGGGGTGGCGCCGGTTCCGTAGGGATCATAGGCGCTGTAGTTCAGGTAGATCTCGCCGGTGAGGCCGTCGGTGGTGTACCGGGCGCAGTTCACCAGGCCCACATACAGGTCAGGATCGTCCTCCAGGACCTCCCAGCGAATTTCGGTCAGCTCCACATTGGAGGGCTGGAGATTAGTGACCTTCACAATCAGCTCGCCGTTGGGCTTCAGGCCGGTGAAGCTGTCCACGGCCAGGTCAAAGTCCAGAACCTCCGTGGGACGCTCCCGGACGGCCACGACACACACGGCCTCATCGGTGCCGTTGGAGACGGTGACG
>JALETK010000096.1 GCA_022781505.1 Clostridiales bacterium
GAGAGCGTCTTCTCCGGAGCCGATGCCTTTAAGCTCTATGACACCTATGGCTTCCCCATCGACCTCACGGCGGAGATGGTGGAGGACGAGGGCATGACCGTGGATCAGGCCGCCTTCCAGCAGCTCATGCAGGAGCAGAAGGTTCGGGCGAGAGAGGCCCGGAAGGCCCTGGGCGATCTGGCCTGGGCCGGCATTGATCTGGGCCTGGACAACACCCCCACGGAGTTCACCGGCTACGAGAAAGATACGGACACCGGGAAGGTGCTGGCCGTGTGCGTGGGCGAGGAGGTCACCGGCTGCATCGCCGGTGGCGAGAGCGGCATTCTGGTGCTGGACAAGACTCCCTTCTATGCGGAGATGGGCGGCCAGACGGCGGACCACGGCACCATCACCGTGGGCGGCTCCGTCTTTGCCGTCGCCAACGTCCAGAAGGACAAGGGCGGCAAGTACCTCCACCACGGAAAGCTCCTGTCCGGGGAGATCAAGGTGGATGACACCGCCGTGGCGGCCATTGACACGGAGCGCCGGGCCGCCATCCGCCGGGCCCACTCCGCCACCCACCTGCTGCAAAGCGCTCTGGTGAAGGTTCTGGGAGACCACTGCCACCAGGCCGGTTCCCTGGTGGAGCCCGACCGGCTCCGCTTCGACTTCACCCACTATGAAGCCATCTCCAGAGAGGATCTGAAGAAAATCGAGAACGAGACCATCCGGGAGATTCTCTCCGGCGCTCCTGTGGAGACCCTGGTGCTGCCCATTGAGGAGGCCAGGAAGCTGGGCGCCACTGCCCTGTTCGGGGAAAAGTACGGCGATACCGTCCGGGTGGTGAAGATGGGCGACATCTCCCTGGAGTTCTGCGGCGGCACCCACCTGGACAACACCGCCAAGGCGGGCCTGTTCCACATCGTCTCCGAGTCCTCCATCGCCTCCGGCGTCCGCCGGATTGAAGCCGTCACCGGCCCTGCTGTGCTGGAGCTTCTGGCCAGGGCCGACGAGACCATTCTGCGGGCCGCCGAGGCCGTGAAGGCCAACAGCCCCGCCGAGCTGGTGCGCAAGGCGGAGCAGACCACCCAGGAGCTGAAGGAAGCCAAGCGGGTGATTGACCAGTACAAGGCCAAGGAATCCGCCGGCGGCGCGGACAGCATCCTGAAAAACGCCAGGGAGCTGGGGGGCCTCCATGTGGCCACCTGCAAGCTCACCCAGGGGGACGCCAACTCCCTGCGGAAGCTGGGCGACGTGCTCCGGGACAAGGACCCTGCCGTGGTGGCCGTGCTGGCCCTCCTGGGGGAGAAGCTCACCCTCCAGGCAGTCTGCGGCAAGGAGGCCGTGGCCAGGGGGGTCAAGGCCGGGGACATCATCAAGACCATCGCTCCCATCTGCGGCGGCCGGGGCGGCGGCAAGCCCGACTCCGCCATGGGCGGCGGCTCCGACCTTACCAAGGTGGATGAGGCCCTGGCAGCCGTGACGGACTTCGTTTCTGGGAAAGTATAATTCCGGCCCATGGCTGTCCCGATTTCCGGGACAGCCATAGGGAAAATCCGGCGCACAGGTCAAAAAACACTTGTAAACCGGAAACCGCTATACTATAATGGGGAGCTGAACCCAAATCGTGAATGATCCAGGGAGTTTAATATGGCTGCTTATCAAACGAATAAAATCAAATCCTATCTGAAGCCCGGCAAGCGGGTTCATCTGGTGGGAATCGGAGGCGTCTCCATGCGTCCTTTGGGCCTGGTGCTCCAGGGCATGGGCATCCAGGTCACCGGCTCGGATATGAACGCCTCCGTGTCCACCGATGAGCTTCAGGCCCACGGCATTCAGGTCTTCATCGGGCACAGCGCGAAGAACGTCCAGGGGGCGGACTGCATCATCCGCACTGCCGCCGCCCACAATGACAATCCGGAAATTGCCGCCGCACGGGCCCGGGGCATTCCCGTCTTTGAGCGGGCTCAGGCCTGGGGTGTGCTGATGCAGAGCTACAAAAACGCCATCTGCATCTCCGGCACCCATGGCAAAACCACCACCACCTCCATGGTGACCCACATTCTCATGGCCGCCCAGTGGGACCCCACGGTTATGATCGGCGGGTACCTTCCCGCCCTCCACGCAGGCCATCGGGTGGGCAAGGGGGACTCCATCGTTCTGGAGAGCTGCGAATACTGCGATTCCTTTTTGAATTTCTTCCCCACCCTGGCGGTGGTGCTGAACATCGAGGCGGATCATCTGGATTACTTCAAGGATCTGCCGGACATTGAGAAGTCCTTCCGGAAGTTTGCCCAGCTGGTTCCCGCGGGCACCGGCCGGATCATTGCCAACGGGGACGACAAGAACACCATGGACGCCCTCCGGGGCATGGACTACATCACCTTCGGCCTGGAGGAGAAGAACAGGGTTCACGGTGAGAATTACTCCCAGGACTGGCGGGACTTCCAGGTGATCTGTGACGGGGAGCTCTACTGCACCCTCCAGCTCCACGTCTATGGCCGCCACAACGCCGCCAATGCCCTGGCCGCCGCCGCCGTGGCCTGGACCTTGGGCATCCCCGGCGAGGCCGTAGCCCGGGGCCTGGCCTCCTTCCGGGGAGCGGGCCGCCGCCTGGAGTTCAAGGGGAATTACAACGGTGCGGACATCTTTGATGACTATGCCCACCACCCCGGGGAGCTCCGGGCCACCATCGCCGCCGTGAAGGCCATGGGCTATCGCAGAATCATTCTGGCCTTCCAGCCCCACACCTACTCCCGTACCGCCGCCCTCTTCGACGACTTCGTCCGGGAGCTCCGCACGGTGGATCAGGTGGTTCTGGCGGAGATTTATGCCGCCCGGGAGCGGAACACCGTCGGTATCTCCTCCCGGGATCTGGCCAACAAGGTCCCCGGAGCCGTATACTTTGAGACGCTTCCGGAGGTGACCACCTACCTCCGCCGCATCGCCCAGCCCGATGACGTGATCCTCACCGTGGGCGCGGGAGATATTTACAAAGCCGGAGAGGCCATGCTGGAGTGACCTGCCGGGAAAACCATATGGAAAACGTGCCCGCGGCCTGCGCCATCGCAGCGCCGTGGGCACGTTTTCCATATGCTGAGGCTATGTACCTGTGAAAGAGGATTTCCCCCTTTTTACGGGGCTGAAACCGGCCTTTTGAGGAACACTATAGACAGTCTCAAAGGAAGGAGCTTCTAGATATGGCTGTCACGAATCACATATATGATATGCTGATCATCGGAGGAGGCCCCGCCGGGTGCACGGCGGCGCTGTACGCCGCCCGGGCCGGGCTGGACGCCCTGGTTTTGGAAAAGCTGGCCCCCGGCGGGCAGATGGCACAGGCCCATTGGATTGACAACTACCCCGGCTTTGACGGGGGCATTGACGGCTTTTCCCTGGCGGAAAAAATGTGGCGTCAGGCGGAGCGCTTCGGCGCCAAAAGGGCGGCGGCGGAGGTTCTTTCCCTGGACCTCCGGGCCAATCCCAAGGAAGCGGGAACCGGCGAAGGGAGCTTCTATGGCAGAACCCTGGTGTTTGCCGCCGGGGCAGCACCCCGGGAGCTGGGGCTTCCCATGGCCGATGCGCTGATTGGCCGGGGGGTCAGCTACTGCGCCGCCTGCGACGGCATGTTCTATCGGGGCAAGACCGTGGTGGTTGTGGGAGGCGGCAACACGGCGGCTGCGGACGCGATGCTTCTCAGCCGCGTGGCGGAGAAGGTGATTCTGGTTCACCGCAGGGATACCTTGCGGGCAGCCAAAATCTATCACCGGCCTCTGATGGAAGCCGGGAACGTGGAATTCTGCTGGAACAGCACGGTCACCGGCCTGATGTACGGGGACAGGCTCACCGGCGTCCGCATCCGGGACCGGAATACCGGCCTGCAAAGGGAGCTGGCCTGCGACGGCGTGTTTGTCAGCATCGGCAGAAAGCCCGCCACGGAGCTGGTGCGGGGACAGCTGGAGCTGGATGATTCGGGCTATGTGGCGGCAGACGGTTCCACCGAGACCGGCATCCCCGGGGTCTATGCCGTGGGAGATGTGAGGGCCAAGACCCTCCGGCAGATTGTGACGGCAGTTGCCGACGGAGCCGTGGCCGCAGACCGGGCAGAGGCCTATCTTGCGCACCAGCGCCCCCATTTGTCATCCTGAGGCGCAGCCGAAGGAAGACAAGCCGGGGCTGTGGTTATTTCATTACAATGACACAGATGGGAGCCTTTACGGTTTGACAGGGGAGCCAAGGCTCCGGCAGGTGCCCTACGGACACAGGGGGCGGCTGAACAGGTGCGGGCAGAGTAAGCGAAAACACGCCAGGGGACAGGGAACCGGCCTTGTACCATGACGTGTTTTTCCTATCAGGGGAGGGGAGAAGCGCCTGACTCACTGCCGGGCAAAGCTCAGGTATCTGGTTCCCTGGAAGGAGAGCAGCCCCCGGTCTCCCTCTGCCAGCATTCCGTATTCCGCCGCGTTCATGGGCAGCTCCATCCGGTCCCCGCTGGGCACCTGGAAAGTGACGTAATAGCTGGTGGAGGAGGTGACACAGCCGCTGTGGCCAATGGGATCGTGGCGATGGTGGACGCTGTACCGCTTGGTGACCACGGTGGCCTCCACCGTCAGCCGGGGGGCGTGGTTGTTCCGGTTCCACTGCCGGAGGCCCTGGATGATGAAGAAAATCACCATGCCCAGAACCAGAAAAAAGACGATAAAAAAGAGAAGCTCAAATCCACCGCCAAAAAAGAAGTCCGACATAAGTAACATCCTCCTCTTTGCTTCTTTACCAATATTATACACAATTTTTTTGAATAAGTAAATATGAAACAGAGAAAAAGAGAAAAGCCGGGAGGCGGGCGGCGGTGGCGGAAGGGGCGAAAATTTGGATTTACATGGTGTTTTTGTAAAAGAAACCGGGGAAAGTATTGGAGCTTTTTGTCTCTTTTGCGGGAAATGAAAAAAAGTGTTGTTTCCTCCATAAAAATGGTGTAAAATAATCCGGATGAAGTTCTTATAGACAACCCGCAATACTGTATTGGAGGTTTTATAAATTATGAAAAAACCCATTGTTTTGGTAATCATGGATGGCGTTGGCCGGGGCGATGGCGGCCCCGGGGATGCCGTAAAGCAGGCGAACACCCCCACCCTGGACATGCTCCTGGAGAACTACCCCCACACCTGGCTGAAGGCCCACGGCACCGCCGTCGGCCTGCCCACGGATGAAGACATGGGCAACTCCGAGGTGGGCCACAATGCCCTGGGCTGCGGCCAGGTTTACTCCCAGGGCGCCAAGCTGGTGGAGGAGTCCATCGAGTCCGGCAAGCTGTTCGCCTCCAGGACCTGGACCGACCTGGTCTCCAACTGTCTGGAGAATGACAAGGCCCTCCACTTCCTGGGCCTTCTGTCCGACGGCAATGTGCACTCCAACATCTCCCACCTGTTTGCCATGCTGAAGGCCGCCAAGGCCGCCGGCGTGAAGAAGGCCTACTGCCACATTCTCCTGGACGGCCGTGACGTGCCCGCTACCTCCGCCCTCACCTATGTGGATCAGCTGGAGGAGGTTCTGGCCTCCCTGCGGGAGCCGGGCTTTGACTATGCCATCGCCTCCGGCGGCGGCCGCATGACCATCACCATGGACCGTTACCAGGCCAACTGGGCCATGGTGGAGGCCGGCTGGCGCACCCATGTCCAGGGCCAGGGCCGTCAGTTCGCCACCGCCGCCCAGGCCATCGAGACCTACCGGGCGGAGACCGGCTGCATCGACCAGGACCTGCCCGCCTTCGTGGTGGCCCGGGAGGGTGAGCCTGTGGCGAAGATCGCCAACGGCGACAGCGTGATTCTCTTCAACTTCCGGGGCGACCGGGCCCAGGAGATCTCCCTGGCCTTTGACCGGGCGGACTTTGACAAGTTTGACCGGGGAGACTACACCGGCGTGAAGTTCGCCGGTATGCTGGAGTATGACGGAGATCTGAAGATCCCCCAGCACTATCTGGTGGAGCCCCCTGTGATTCGTAACACCCTCACCGAGGTGCTGTGCGCCCATGACATCCGGGAGTACGCCCTGTCCGAGACCCAGAAGTACGGCCATGTCACCTACTTCTGGAACGGCAACCGCTCCGGGAAGGTCAACGAGTCCCTGGAGGACTACGAGGAGATTCCCTCCGACGAGATCCCCTTCGAGCAGGCTCCCGCCATGAAGTCCGTGGAGATCACGGATCACATGATTGCAGCCATGGCTTCCAGGAAGTACGACTTCCTCCGCTGCAACTTCCCCAACGGCGACATGGTGGGCCACACCGGCGTCCTGGAGGCGGTCATCACCGCCATGGAGTGCGTGGACAAGGGCCTGGCCCGGATTCTGGAGGCTGCCGACCAGCTGGGCTATACCGTCCTCATCACCGCCGACCACGGCAACGCCGACCAGATGACCGAGACCAAGAAGGGCAAGACCTCCGTGCGCACCGCCCACAGCCTGAATCCCGTTCCCTTCATCATCTATGACAAGGAAAACAAGTACACCATCCGGGAGGGCGCCTACGGCCTTGCCAACGTGGCTCCCACGGTGGTGAAGATGATGGGCATTGTGCCCCCCGAGTGCTGGGAAGAGGCCATGATTTGATATTTGCAGCTCCCTGGCCGGGTTTTCTCCCGGGAAAACCCGGCCAGGGACAACTTCCCCCTTGTGCTTTTGGCTCCCATGGGGTAAAATAGAAGCACATATTCAGCCGGGATACCGGCGAAGGAGGTACCACAATGATTCGTCAGAACACGGATAAGGGTGCTGTCGTGATTGGCAGCAGCGTATATACAAACATTGCCGGCGTCGCCGCGTCCAACTGCTTCGGCGTAAAGGGTATGGCCATGCGTTCCATGACCGACGGCCTGGTGCACCTTCTGCGGAAGGAGTCCATGAGCAAGGGCGTGCGGGTGCATTTCCATGAGGACGATTCCATTTCCATTGACCTTCACATCATGGTGGATCACGGTGTAAACCTGGCCGCCGTGGGCAGCTCCATTATCTCCGAGGTGCGCTATGTGGTGAACAAATGCACCGGCACCCAGGTTCGCGCCGTGAATGTCTACATTGATTCCATGATGATTGGGTGAGCCCAATCCTGACTATGGGCTTGTCCCAGTTTTCGGAGGTGTAATTTCCATTGAGGCAGACCATTAACGGGGCCGATTTTCGCAGACTGATCATCAGCGCGGCCGCCTCTATTGAGATCCACAAGCAATCGATCAACGAACTGAACGTATTCCCTGTGCCGGATGGAGACACGGGCACCAATATGTCCATGACCATCAACGCCGCTGTGACGGATCTGAAGCGGGCGGAGGACCCCAGCCTGGAGAAGGCTGCCTCCATTGCCGCCTCCGCCATGCTCCGGGGCGCCCGGGGCAACTCCGGCGTCATCCTGAGCCTTTTGTTCCGGGGCATTTCCAAGGCCCTGAAGGGCGCCGGGGAGTGTGACGGCGTTCTGTGGGCCAAGGCCCTCCAGGAGGGCGTGGACGCCGCCTACAAGGCGGTCATGAAGCCTGCGGAGGGCACCATTCTGACGGTGGCCCGGCTGGCCGCCGCCAAGGCGGGCCAGGCCGCCCAGGAGAACAGCTATTTTGAGTTTGTCCACGAGGCCGCCACCCAGGAGGCCAAGGTGGCCCTGGCCAACACGGTGAATCAGAACCCCGTCCTCAAGAAGGCGGGCGTCATCGACGCCGGCGGCAAGGGCTGGCTGTGGGCCATGGAGGCCATGCTCGCCTCTCTGCGGGGGGAGGACGTGACCGTGCCGGAGGACTTCCAGGCGGAGGCGCCCAGGGAGCAGGCGGATTTCTCCGAGTTCAATACGGAGGACATCACCTTCACCTACTGCACCGAGTTCATCGTCTCCCGGGAAAATGACAAGGACCCGGAAAACCTCCGCGCCTTCCTCCAGGAGCTGGGCGACAGCCTGGTGCTGGTGGATGACGATGAGATCATCAAGGTCCATGTGCACACCAACAACCCCGGCACCGCCCTCCAGGAGGCCCTGACCTACGGCTCTTTTGTGACGGTGAAGATTGAGAACATGCGCCTGCAGCACACGGAGAAGGTCATGAGCGAGCAGGAGCTTCAGCCCCAGGTGGCCGCGCCGGAGAAGAAGTTCGGCGTGGTGACGGTGTGCGCCGGTGACGGCATTGCCTCCGTGTTCAAGGATCTGGGGGTGGACGGCATCATCTCCGGCGGCCAGACCATGAACCCCTCCACCCAGGACATTCTCACTGCGGTGAATCAGGTTCCGGCGGAGATTGTGTTCGTGTTCCCCAACAATAAGAACATCATCATGGCCGCAGAGCAGGTGGATCCCCTCACGGAGAAGAAGGTCATTGTGATTCCCTCCAAGACCATCCCCCAGGGCATCACCGCCATGCTGAGCTACGATCCCGAGGGCAGCGAGGAGGCCAACGTGGAGGCCATGACGGAGGCTCTCTCCAATGTGGACACCATGCAGATCACCTATGCCGCCCGGGACTCCGATTTTGACGGCTATGAGATTCACCAGGGGGACTATCTCGCCATGTACGGCAAGTCCCTATTCGCCACCTCCCGGGACATCAACACCGTTCTCCGGGGCCTGGCGGAAAAGGTCCGGGATCTGGGCCGGGAGTATATCACCATCTTCTACGGCGAGGACATCACCGAGAAGCAGGCCTCCAAGGCGGCGGACATCTTCAGCGATATCTGCACCGGCGCCGACGTAAACCTCCTGTCCGGCGGCCAGCCTGTGTATTACTACCTGATTTCCGCGGAATAAGCCGGGGGGCTTCCCAATTTCCCGCCCCACCGGCGCCAATGGAATATGCAATCAAAAGGCTGCCCTGTACGGGCAGCCTTTTTAATGTTTAAAAAATCTTTAAGAAAGTCATAAACTTTTATAAAATCAGAAAAAACCCTTGCTTTTTCATTGACAGGAGTGAGGAAATCACGGTATAATCCATTTGTTGCAATATCAACAAGAGGATGGGCGGCCGGAGGCGGCGGCCTCACGGCAATTGCGCCGCGCCTATGGCCTGTCCGGAAAAGGAGAAGAGAAAATGGATCTGTTTGAAAAATGCAATCGACCCAGTCTGGTGGATGAGATCCGGGAGAAGGAGATTTATCCCTATTTTCACGCTCTGGAGTCCAGACAGGCGGCTGTGGTGCAGATGGAGGGAAAGCGGCGGATTATGCTGGGCTCCAACAATTACCTGGGCCTCACCACGGACCCGGCGGTTATGGAGGCGGGAATTCGGGCCCTGGAAAAATACGGAACAGGCTGCTCCGGCTCCCGGTTTTTGAACGGAACCCTGGAGCTGCATCTGGAGCTGGAGCAGGAGCTGGCGTCGTTTTTGCACAAGGAGCAGGCGGTTACATTTTCCACAGGCTTCCAGAGCAATCTGGGCATCATCAGCGCCCTGGTGGGGCTCCATGACTATGTGATCTGCGACCGGGAGAACCATGCCAGCATCTATGACGGCTGCAAGCTGAGCTATGGAAAGATGCTCCGCTACCGCCACAATGATATGGAGGATCTGGAGCGGAAGCTGAAGCAGGTGCCGGAGAGCAGCGGCTGCCTGGTGGTGACCGACGGGGTGTTCTCCATGGGCGGAGACATTGCAAAGCTGCCGGAAATCGTCCGGCTGGCGAAACGGTACGGCGCCCGGGTGATGGTGGACGATGCCCACGGCCTGGGGGTCATCGGAGAGGGCGGCAGAGGCACGGCCAGCTACTTCGGCCTGGAGGATGAGGTGGATGTGATTATGGGCACCTTCTCCAAGTCTCTGGCCAGCCTGGGCGGCTATATGGTTGCCAACGCCCGGGTGGCGGACTATGTGCGGCACAGCTCCCGCCCCTTTATCTTCTCGGCCTCCATTCCCCCTGCCAACTGTGCCACGGCGCTGGAGGCGCTGCGGCAGCTCCGGAAAAGGCCAGAGCTGGTGGAGCGGCTGGGAGACCTGGCGGCCTATGCCAGAAACGGCCTCGCCCAGCGGGGTATTGCCACCCGCCCTTCGGTCACGCCCATTGTGCCCATCTATACCTATGACGCATATACCACCCTGCTCCGGGACAAGGAGCTCTTTGAGGCGGGCGTCTATGTCAACCCAGTGCTGCCCCCTGCAACCCCGGAGCGGGAGTGCCTCCTCCGGACCAGCTATATGGCCACCCACACAGAGGCGATTCTGGACGAGGCCATGGACATCATTGCCCGGGTCCTCCGGCCGGAGGGAAGGACAGCCCCCTGAGCCATGGGGAAATACAGCGTGAACATGCCCACAGAGGAAGGACAGGCCCTTCCTCTGTGGGCATGTTGGCTACGGTTTACAGGGGTGCCAGAACGGCAAAGCCCCGGAGGGTCAGGGTGTCGTCCGTGAGCGCCGCGTCCCCCTGGGAGAAGAGGAGGCGGTACTTCCCGTCCAGGTTCAGGGTCAGTGCCTCTCTGCCGGGATTGACGGCGCATAGGAGCGTGCCCCGCTTGTAGGCGAGAAGACGGTTGCCCGGCTCGGCAAAATAGGGGAGGAAGGGAGATCTGGCCTGGAGCTCCGGCTGGCTGTGACGCAGGGCGATGAGGCGCCGGGTGTAGTTCAGCAGGGAGTCGGGGTCAGACTCCTGGGCCTCCACCGTGGGCGCGCCGGGGGCGGGGTCAACGGGCAGGTACAGATCCTCCGCCTTGCCCTGGGAGAAGCCCAGGTTTTCCCCGTTGGTCCACTGCATGGGGCTCCGGGAGCCGGTGCGGTTGAAGCCGCCCTCCTTGTTGGGGAGCTTGCGGTAGCGCATACCGATCTCATCGCCATAGTACAGGAAGGGAGCGCCGGGCATGGTGAAGATCAGGCTGTAGGCCAGCTTCAGCTCCTCAGGAGAGAGGTTGAACCGGGGGCGGACGGTGTCATGGTTGCAGGTGATGAAGCACCACAGGCCCTTGCCCCGGGTCTTGAGGTAGGTGGGGAGGTACTCCGCCAGGAAGGGCAGGGGATCGGCGTCCGTGTCCGCCTTGAAGTAGCTGCTGTCGCCGCCCTCGGGGCCCTCCTGGCCGATGACGGGATAGTTGCGCATGAGATGGCTGTAGCCGTTGCCGGCCCAGCTCAGGTAGAAGTCCATGTCAAAGCCGCAGTTCAGAGCCTGCTCCGGGGTGTTCCACTCAGCCACCAGAGCGGCCTCGGGGAACTGGGCGTCCAGCCGCTGCCGGAAGTCCTTGTAGACCTCCTGGGTGTAGGCCCGGTCGGGGGTGTCGTTTTTCACCAGAGCTCCGGCCATGTCCACCCGGAAGCCGTCGCAGCCCTTCTCCAGCCAGAAGCGCATCACGTCCCAGATGGCCTCCCGGGTCTCCAGGGTGTGGGCGCTGCCCGCCTGCTGCTGCCAGGGGGCCTTGGGGGTGCCGAAGCCGAAGTTCAGGGCGGGCTGGCACTTGAAGAAGCTGAGAATGTAGCAGCCGTCCCGGGGAGCCTCACCGCCTACGAAGGGAATGTCCTCGGGGTGCTCCCAGCAGCTGTTTGTCCAGATGAACCGGTCGGAATACTCGTTGGGCTCCTCCTTGCTGCTCTCCCGGAACCAGGGGTGCTCCTCGCTGGTGTGGCAGGGCACCAGATCCAGCAGCACCCGGATGCCCCGCTTGTGGGCCTCCTCAAAGAAGTGAACCAGATCCTCGTTGGTGCCGTAGCGGGGGGCCACCTTCTTGTAATCCCGGACGTCATAGCCCGCGTCCTTGAAGGGAGAGTCGAAGCAGGGGTTAATCCACAGGGCGTTACAGCCCAGGGACTTCACATAGTCCAGCTTGGCGGTCATGCCGGGAATGTCGCCGATGCCATCGCCGTTGGTGTCAAAAAAGCTCTGGGGATAAATTTCATAAAATACTGCATCATTCAGCCAGGTTGCAGCCATGGGGTATCCATCCTTTATGTATCGATTTTGGGCAAAGGGGCCCACAGGGAAATTGTACCACAGGATTTCCCGTTTGTCTCCTGTTTTTTTGAGAGAATCGAAAGCCAATTGCCATGAAGCAGCCGCCGCATCCTTCGGCCTGTCACCCTGAGCCAAAGGGGAAGGCGAGGGTTCCGGCATGGGGCGCGGTGCACGAGATCCTTCGGCTGCGCCTCGGAATGACAGGGGTGGCCCGTCCTGGCCGGGTGCCGGACCGTGAAATCGTCTTGTGTTTTGCGGGGTTTTGTGGTACCATAGGCGAAGAAAGCTGCGGAAGAAGGAATGTGCCTTGGATCTTGTGGATGTGTACGACGGCCACCGGCGGCTTACGGGCCGGATTCACCGGCGGGGGGACAGGCTGGCCAAGGGAGATTATATCCTGGTGGTCTGCGTCTGGGTCTCCGACGGGCGGGGGCGGCTGCTGCTGACCCTCCGGGCGCCGGAGAAGCTGGCCTCTCCCAATGCCTGGGAGAATTCCGGGGGCGCGGCCCTGGCCGGGGAGACCAGCCGGCAGGCCATCGCCCGGGAGCTCCGGGAGGAAACCGGAATCCTGGCCGGGGAGGATGATTTCCTCCTTTTGGATACGGATAAGACGTCGGACGCTTTTTATGATTTCTACTTTCTGATTCACCCAACGCCTCTGGAGGAAATTGTCCTGCAGCCCGGGGAGACCAGCGACGCCCGCTGGGTCACCATCCCCCAGCTTGAGGAGATGATTCACCAAGGGCTTGTGGCGAAGCCCATTGCCCGCCGGTTCCGGCTCCACCGGGAGCGGCTGGAGAAGCTGGTGTGGGCCGGCAGCCAATAAAACTGGCGGGATTCCCGCCCGGGAGGAAAAACAACATGAATTACGCAGAAGAGTCCCTTCGGCTCCATGAGCAGTGGAAGGGCAAAATCGAGGTGGTGGCCCGGGTGCCTGTGGCCACCAAGGAGGACCTTTCCCTGGCCTATACTCCGGGGGTGGCCCAGCCCTGTCTGGAGATTCAGAAGGATGTGGAGAAATCCTATGACCTCACCCGGCGTCACAACCTGTGCGCCGTGATCACCGACGGCTCCGCCGTCCTGGGCCTGGGGGACATCGGCCCCGAGGCGGGAATGCCGGTGATGGAGGGCAAGTGCGTTCTCTTCAAAGCCTTCGGGGATGTGGACGCCTTCCCCCTGTGCATCAAAACCAAGGATGTGGACGAGTTTGTAAACGCGGTCTATCTGCTCTCCGGCTCCTTTGGGGGCATCAACCTGGAGGATATCTCCGCCCCCCGGTGCTTTGAGATTGAGCGGAAGCTGAAGGAAAAGTGCGATATCCCCGTGTTCCACGACGATCAGCACGGCACGGCCGTCATCACCCTGGCAGGCCTCACCAACGCCCTGAAGGTGGTGGGGAAGAAAAAGGAGGACGTGAAAATCGTCACCTCCGGGGCCGGAGCGGCGGCAATCTCCATTGTGAAGCTGCTGCTGTCCGCAGGCTTCCGGAACATTGTCATGACCGACCGCACCGGCGCCATTTACGCCGGGCGGGAGAACCTGAACTGGATCAAGGAGGAGATGGCCCAGGTCACCAACCTCCGGAAGGAGCAGGGAAAGCTGGCGGACGTGATTCGGGGCGCGGATGTGTTCATCGGCGTGTCCGCTCCGGGCACCCTGACCACGGAAATGGTGAGAACCATGAACAAAGACGCCATCGTCTTCGCCTGCGCCAACCCCACCCCGGAGATCTTCCCCGAGGACGCCAAGGCCGGCGGCGCGGCGGTGGTCTCCACAGGCCGCTCCGACTATCCCAACCAGATCAACAACGTCCTGGCCTTCCCGGGCATCTTCCGGGGCGCCTTCGACGTGCGGGCCTCGGACATTAACGAGGAGATGAAAATGGCCGCTGCCGCCGCCCTGGCGGCCCTCATCCCGGAGGAGGAGCTCTGCGCCGACAACATCATCCCCAAGGCCTTTGACCCCCGGGTAGGCCCCGCCGTGGCAAAGGCCGTGGCCCAGGCCGCCAGAGACTCCGGTGTGGCGAGAATCTGAAAATGATCCCGGCATCGAATTTCGATGCCGGGATCGTTGTAATTTTACACGTTTCTGGGCCAGCCGCTGAGAAGCAGTCCCGGGACGGACCAGAGGAGCAGGAACAGGCCCAGGTTTGCCAGGGACATGATGCCCGGGGCGGAGAGGCTGGCCAGGATCCCCATGATGATCATGCCCATGATGCCTCCCGCCAGGGCCACCAGGGTGCCCCAGCGCACGGCGGTGCACAGGGCCCGGGCTCCGGAGACGGCCAGAGCCACGGCGGGGAACCGGTACTCCTGCAAAAGGACGCAGGGCTTGGCCCCGGAGGAGCTCTCCCGCTTGGCAAGCTCTGAGCGAACCGTGAGGGAGGGGAGCTTGACCTTGGCGGTGTTCACCCGGAATTTGGAGCGGAGGAAGGGCTCGGAGATGATGAAATCCCCCGCCGTCACCACCGGGAGGACCCCCCGGCTGGCGGCCAGGGAACCGAGGCTCTGGGCGGCGCTTCGGGTGACGCCATAGTGAATGGCGAACACACCGGCTAGGCTGCCGTTGATGGCCACATACACAGCCTGGCTGACCCGGGTGCCCGCGGGCATCTCCACGCCCATGGACTGCATGAACTGCAGGGAGCCCACCAGGACGGAGTCCGCGCCAATCTCCGCCCCGGCGCCGCCGGACTCGTACCGGCGGAACTTGGTCAGGGCGTAGCGTCTGGCGGCGCGAATTTCCATCTGCTCCTGGAACAGGGGCGCCAGCCCACTGCCGGCAGCCTCAATGACCGCTGCCCCGTAGGCCACCACCCGGTCCGGGGCCTGGCCGCCGTAATATTTGACCCCGTTGAGCTTGATGTTGTCCCGGGGAAACAGATCCTGGTCGGAGACGGGAACCGCCAGCTTGCCGCACAGGCGGCGGGCGCCGGTCCAGCCGTAGAGGGAGGCGCCCTGCTCCTGCAGGCGGCGGTTCAGGATTGCCCAGGGACGGTACCAGGCCACGGAGCCCAGGAGCGGCGTCCCGGCCAGGGCAATGGCTGTCCAGTATTGGAGAAAGGTGGGAATGTCCCCACCGCAGGTGAATCCGGCGATCAGGGCGGAGATCAGGAGCACCGCCGCCCCGTAGAACTCCAGAAGGAGCTGAGGCCCGGCGGCTCTGTCGTTTGCCTGGAGGAACTCGGGCATACTGCCCTTGCCCTTCAGCACACCGGCGGTCTTTTGATAGAGACCGGGCTCCCGGACCAGGGCGGTCTCGCCGCTGCAGTGCCTGGCCGGGGCCATGGCGTCGCGGGTGCCGGTGCTGCGCAGCAGCAGGCCCCACAGGGCGCAGGCCAGCAGCAGGCTTACCAGGGGACAGTAGGTGTACCGCAGGGACTGGAAAGCGTAAAAGCTGTCCGCCAGGCTCACCAGGATTTCCACGGTTACCAGGGTGTTGAAGCCAAAGCCCGGCTTCAACAGCTGCCGGAGGCCGTCGGACAGGACGTCGTAGGCGGCGCAGGCGCACAGGAGCATCAGAAGAATCTCTCCCATGACCAGAAGGGACTGGGACTGAAACCGCTCCAGAAGCCCCTGGGAGTGGAAAAAGCCCAGAACCAGGTTGCACAGGGCAAACAGCAGGCAGACCGCCAGGCGGATGCCCCGGCGCTTTTGCTCCTGACCGGCCTGACGGAACCGGGCTTCCGGCGTCAGAATGGGCTTGGGCGGCTTTTTATCCCCGGGGGCTTTGGCCCGGCGGGGCGGCTTCCGCCTGTCCTCCGGGAAGGGGACGGCGGGACGGCCAGGCGCTCCGGGCCGGGCTGCCCTTTCCGGGGCGCGTTCCGGTTCCGCCGTGGGCGGTGCGGAGGGCCCGGCGGGAGGGATCTCCGGGGAAGGGTGTGCGGCCTTTTTGACCGGAGGCTCTTCCCGGTGGAGTTCGTTTTGCACAGGCTCCAGCCTCCCTTGAGAGGGCGTAGGCTCCGGCTTCGATTCGGGCTTCCGGCGGGGCGGTGTGGACTCCGGTTCCGGTTCGGACCTCCGGCGGGGTGGCGTGGGCTCCGGCTCCGGTTCGGGCTTCCGGCGGGAAGGACCGGGCTCCGGAGCGGGTTTCAGGCGGGAAATCCCGGCGGCAGCCTTCCGGCGGGGCGGCTGCTCCGCCTCCGGCGCCGCAGGCTTGCGCTTCCGGGGAGCGGCAGGCTCCTCCCTCCGGGGGGCCGCCTCCCGAACCTGGAATCCGGTGGAATGGGCGGAGGCCGGGAAAGCGGGAGAGCCCGCGGGGGCGTCGGGAATTTTGGGCTTTACACCCAGAAGATCCGGGCCGGGAATGGGTTCTTCCTCCCAATCCTCATCGGAATCCTGAAGAATAGAGGGTTGTTCCTCCACCATTGGCTGATTTGGAACATGCCGATCCGGAAGATCCTCCACATTGGGCTGATACCGCTGGGTCTCCGGATCGGCGTCCCGGGTGTGGTGCCGGGGAATCGGCGTCTGGAGCGCGGGGTCCTGGGGAGTCGGCTGCTCCCCGGACGGCTGCGACGCCCCGAATTCCTGCAGAATATCCTCCAGGGTAAAGCGCTCCTCCTCCTGAGGCGGCTGGGGAGGAGGGGAAAGGGGAGGCGTGCTCTGCTGCTTCTTTCTTTTTTTCATGCCGGTCAAAACCTCCGTGGGGCGTTGTAACTTTTAAAATATTACTTTGGTGCATTGTAGGGGAGGGTCATGACCCTCCCGGAACAAAACGGAACCACCCGGGCCTGTTCTGCTCCAGGGCCAAAGGATTCTGCGGATTTGCCAGAGTGCGCTGGGAAAGGAAGTCCCATACTGCGGGAGGGTCATGACCCTCCCCTACAGTTCATAGAATTGCGGCCCTTAGTTATCTGTAGTCGATTTTTAGAAGTTACAACGCAGTAGGGCGTGTCAAGGGGCCCTTTGTGAAATCTTATCGCCGCTGGCGCACTGCCTCGTAAAGGAGGATTGCCGCAGTGGCGGAGGCGTTCAGAGAGGAGATGCGGCCCTTCATGGGAACGCGCACCAGCACGTCGCAGGTCTGCCGGACCAGGCGTCCCATTCCCTCGCCTTCATTTCCAATGACGATGGCTGTGGGGCCTCTGAGGTCGGCCTCGTACAGCTCCTTTTCACCGTCGGCGGCGGTGCCGTAGACCCACACACCCTTTTCCTGAAGCTCCTTCAGGGCGGTGGGGATGTTGGCCACCCGCACCACGGGCATGTACTCCACGGCGCCGGCGGAGGCCTTGGCCACCACCGGGATCAGGCCCACGCTCCGCCGCTTGGGAATCACCACCCCGTGAGCTCCGGCACACTCGGCGGAGCGGAGAATGGCTCCCAGATTGTGGGGGTCCGACAGCTCGTCGCACACCACCAGCAGGGGGGCCTCCCCCTTGGCCCGGGCGGCCTCCAGCACCTCGTCCAGGGTGGCGTAGGTGTGGGCGGCGGCCTGGGCAATGATGCCCTGGTGGGCGTGGGTCACGCTCATCTGATCCAGCTTCCGGCGGTCCACCGGCACCACCACGGCGCCGGCCTGCCGGGCCTCACCGGCCAGGCGGGAGAGATTCCGGTCCGTATCACCGGCGGCGATGAATACCTTGTCCAGAGCCCGGCCGCTGCGCAGGGCCTCCTGCACGGCGTTCCGCCCCTCCAGCTGGCCCTCCAGGGCGTCTAGCTCCGGCTCCGGCTGCTTCTTTCTGAATTCCTGTTTCATGAATTGTCTCCTTGTGAATTTTTCAAAAGATCGAATAACCGCTTCCCGCAGGAGGAAAGCTATAGAATGTGAATTTGCATTTATTATAACAGAATTTCTCCAGGGGAACAACAACACTTTGTAACTTTCCCAAAAATCGATCCCCTCTCCGGGGGGAATTCACAGAAAATTTACGCCCTGTTCCGGAAAATTCATTGCCTGAATTTGGTTTGTGTGATATGATAGCGGAAACGCATGTGGGTCGTATGACCCGTGAAAAGGAGGCTGTTTGGCCGAATGAACAACGATCAGGACAACAGAAATCAGAACGACAAGTCCGGCAAGGACGGCAGAGGACCCTTAAGAACCGGGCTTCCGCTGCTGGTCATCGCCATTGTTGTGGTATTGCTGTTTAACTTTGTATACAATTCCATTGCCAGCGCCCAGCTGAAGAAGAAAACCTACACGGAGTTTCTGCAGATGGTGGACCGCGGCGAGCTGGCGGAGGTTCAGTTTGAACCGGATCGGGTGCAATTCCTCACCAAGGAGGAGGCGGAGAAGCCTGGCTCCGAGCAGACGGTGTTTTACACCGGCCTCATTTCCAACACGGACAATACCCAGCTGGTGAGCACCCTGAAGAATCAGAATGTCAGCGTGTCTCAGGAGCCCCAGGAGGACAATTCCATCATCGGATTCATCCTCTCGAACCTCCTGATTCTGGGCCTGACCTTCTTCCTCCTGACCCTTCTCATGCGGAAGATGTCCAGCTCCATGGGCGGTGGCCTGGGGGGCATCGGCCAGAGCAAGGCCAAGGTCTACATGGAGCGCCGCACCGGTGTCACCTTTGCCGACGTGGCCGGTCAGGATGAGGCCAAGGAATCCCTGGAGGAGATCATTGACTTCCTCCACAATCCCCAGAAGTACGCCGCCATCGGCGCAAAGCTCCCCAAGGGTGCGCTTTTGGTGGGCTCTCCCGGCACCGGCAAGACTCTCCTTGCCAAGGCCGTTGCCGGTGAGGCCAACGTGCCCTTCTTCTCCATCTCCGGTTCGGACTTTGTGGAGATGTTTGTGGGCGTGGGCGCCAGCCGGGTCCGGGACCTGTTCCAGCAGGCCGCCAAGGTGGCTCCCTGCATTATCTTCATCGACGAGATTGACGCCGTGGGCCGCACCAGAGACTCCAAGTTCGGCGGCAACGACGAGCGGGAGCAGACCCTCAATCAGCTCCTGGCGGAGATTGACGGCTTCGACTCCTCCAAGGGTGTGGTGTGCCTGGCCGCCACCAACCGGCCGGAGGTTCTGGACAAGGCCCTGCTCCGGGCAGGCCGGTTTGACCGGCGGATTATTGTGGACCGTCCCAACCTCCAGGGCCGTCTGGACACCCTGAAGGTACACACCAAGAAAATCCGCCTGGCGGAGGACGTGGATCTGCGGAAGATCGCCCAGGCCACGGCCGGCGCCGTGGGCGCGGATCTGGCAAACCTGGTAAACGAGGCCGCTTTGCGGGCCGTCCGGAAGGGCCGTCAGGCGGTGAACCAGGAGGATCTGCTTGTTTCCTTCGAGACGGTCATTGCCGGTACGGAGAAGAAGAACACTGTCCTCACGGACATTGAAAAGCGGATGATCTCCTATCACGAGGTGGGCCACGCCCTGGTGGCCGCCCTGGAGAAGCACAGTATGCCCGTCTCCAAAATCACCATTGTCCCCCACACCTCCGGCGCCCTGGGCTACACCATGCAGATGCCCGAGGAGGAGAAGTACCTGTCCACCAAGGACGAGCTTCTCACGGAGCTGAAGACTCTGGTAGGCGGCCGGGCTGCCGAGGAGGTTGTGTTCGGGGTTCAGACCACCGGCGCCTCCAACGACATCCAGCGGGCCACGGATCTGGCCCGGAAGATGGTCACCCAGTATGGCATGAGCGCCCACTTCGGCCCCATGTCCCTGGCCACGGTGCAGAGCGAGTACCTGGACGGCCAGTCCTACATGGACTGCTCCCAGGACACCGCCGCCCAGGTGGACCGGGAGGTGCAGGCCCTTCTCACCAAGGTGCTGAACGAGTCCAAGAACCTCCTGCAGGAGCACAGAGGTCTGCTGGACGAGGTGGCCCTGTACCTGCTTACCAAGGAGACCATCACCGGCGACGAGCTGATGCGCTATGTGAACGCGGACAAAAGCGCCCTCCCTGCCTCCGTGTTGGAGGAGCCCGAAGAGACAGAGGCGCCCCAGGAATAAGCAATACAACAGGCGTGCTGCAAAGGTGTTCCTGCAGCACGCCTGATTTTTATACCCGGCGGGATGTCCCCAGTCCGGCAGCCGGAGAACGGGAGGAGAATGGGGTTGCTTCCTATGCCGCAGGCCGGTTTACGACGCCGACAAACAGGGGAAGGCCTTCGGCGTTGGTGATGGCAAAGAGGAAGGGCCGGTCCAGGGTGAAGTCTATCTCCTCCTCCGGGGCCATTCCTTCGCCCGCCGTCATCATGACGGTATAGGCTGCGGCGGTCAGGCCCTCCTCGTCAATGGTGACCCGGGCGGCGTGTTGGACCCGGGAGAGGTAAATCCCCGCCGTGTCCTCCGTCATGGGAGAGAAGTCGGAAACCCCACTGTCAAACACGTCGGTGACGCCCAGGGCCTGCAGCCCTCCGGATAGCTCCAGATCCGAGGATACGTCAAATTTGGGCAGGGCCAGATTGACCGTCAGGTATTGGCTGTTCTCCTGGCGGCTGCTTTCGGACAGCAGAAAGTCCGTCAGCCCGGAGCCTGCCAGCAGTGCGTCCGGGGTGACGCCCGCCTCCGGCAGAATCAGCCACATGCTGCCGCCGTTTTCAATCCCCTGGGCCACGGCGGAGAAGCCCTCGCCCCGGTAGAAGCTCCGGGCAGTGCTCTGATGCATGAAGTCGCAGGTGATGTCTCCGGAAGGGGTGTGGAAGAGGCCGGGCTCCGTCATGGCCTTGCTGAAATCGTCTGTCCACTTCCCCCGGAAGTAGACTGTGGCAGCCAGGGCCAGAATGGTTTCCGGGCTCATTTCCAGATCGGAGGCCTGCTCCTCCAGGAGCCCCCCGGTCTGGGCGTTGAGCCAGTCCCGCAGGGCCTGGTTGAAATCCTGGGAGCCCATGGCCCCCCGGTAGGAGGAGGCGTAATAGACCTGGGCCAGGGTGTCCATGGTCTTCTGGTTGAAGTTTACATCCTGGCTCAGCCACACGGAGCCGGCGAGGATGCTGGTGAGCACGCCGTCGTCGCAGTAGTTTGCCTGCCAGAGGGCGGTGGCCTGGGCCCGCAGGGCCTCCAGATCCGCCGCACCCAGAAGGGACAGAATCTGTGCCCGGCTGTTTCCGTCGGTCAGCTCCGCCAGCATGGCAAGGGCCATATAGACATTCAGAGGGGAATAGACCCGGTTCTCCTCCCCGCCGGTGAGAAACTGCCGGGTGGAGCGGGCAAAGAAGTCCTCCAGCCCACTGGCATACCCCTCGGGCTGGTTCCGGAGGGCCTGCCGGCTTTCCCACCAGGCATCGAAGGCCCGGGAATAGCCGTCGCTGTCAAATTCCCCGTCGGAGGCTTCAAAGGCGGACATGTCCGGGTAGGGGGCCATGTCCGGGTACCGGGCCTCGCTGATGGCGTAGGCCGTGGTCTGCATGGGCCCGCCCACCAGGGCGCAGACCAGGAGAACCACAGCCAGGGCCGCCGCCACCGTTCCAATCCACAGGGGGCGGCGCCTCTTGCGCTTTGCCTGGAGGGCCTGGGTGATATGTTCGTCGCTGACCTCATCCAGGGCTTTTGCAATGTAGTCTTCGTTCATACGGTTACACCTTCCTTTTCCAAATAGGTTTTGAGCCTGCCCCGGAGGCGGGACAGCCGCACGGAGACGGTGTTCTCCCGGAGCCCCAGCTCTGCGGCAATGGTTCCCACAGGGTCGGAAAACCAGTACCGCCGCAGGAAGATGGCCCGGTTCTCCGGGTCCAGGGTGTCCAGAAAGGCGTCGATGGCGCGTCCCAGCTCCCGGGCGGAGCAGACCTCCTCCATGGATGGCCCGGGAAGACAGTCCTCCAGCTCCGCCAGGGGCAGGTCAGGGAGCGGCCCACGCTTCTGGGCCCGGTTGGCCCGGCGGCGGTTCAGGGCGGTGTTCCGGGCAATCCGGCACACGAAAGCTGCCAGGGGATCAGGCCGCCGGGGCGGGATGGCATTCCAGGCTCCGAGATAGGTGTCATTGGCGCACTCCTCCGCGTCCTCGCGGTTTGCCAGAATGTTGTGTGCGATTTGGAAAATCAGCTTTCCGTATTTTGCCGCCAGCTGTCCGATGGCCGTTTCGGACCGGGACCAGAACAGGGCAATGATTTGAGCATCCTCCATCTCTGTCTCACCTCCTTCTGCCTATTACCTACCGGTTCGGAAGGGAATCTTACAGTCCCTTTGAAAACCGGACACATGAAAATGGATGAAGCGGCAGCGTCCCGCAAAAGAATCCGGGGAACGCTAAAAAACTGCGGCGGGGGTATCCTGAGGCAACGCCCTGGGACACCCCCGCCGTATTTTTGAATTTTTCCTGAGGGATGGGGGACGGTTTGTCAGTCCACCACGTCTGCGAAGTCCTCTTCATCGGCAAAGTCGCTGCCGGGCTGGGGGGCCACATTTTTCTGGCTGCGGAGCTCTCCAATCCGGTGGAGGGAGGCCTCAATCCGGCTCAGCTGCTCGTCGTAGGCGGGGCCGGAGGGAGCTGTGCCGGAGAGCTTATCCTGATAGTACAGCTTGCCGATGGCCTGGTAGGCGGTCTTCACCTTGTCCTCCTCGGCGGCGATGGATATGGACAGCTTGGCGGTGGTGGCTGCCCGCTTGGTGGCGGCAGCGGCGGTCTGGGCCACGCTTCCTGCGCGGTTCAGAAAATCATCGAAATTGCTCATGACGGTTCCTCCTTACAGTTGATTCTATTTCCAGTATAGCACAAAAGGGGCTTGTTTGGTGCGGACATGGGGGAATTTTACAAAAAATTCAAGATCGCAGCCAGGCGTCAAAGCGGCTCCAGAGGCCGGCTTTTTCGGGAAGCTCCGGAGACGCCTCCGCCGGGGGCTCATCACCGACAGGCGCCGGGGATTCCGGCGTGTCTTCGGACTCCGCCTCCTCTGCCGCCTCCCCGTCCGGGGCGGCGGGCGCTTCCGGAGTGGCCTCTTCGGTGGATCCTTCCGGGGCCTCACCGGCAGGGGCGTCGGAAGACTCAGGGGCTTCCGCATCCGGAGCAGCCTTCTCCGCCTCCTTCGCGGCCCGGGCGGCGGCCACCTGGTTTGCAAAGAGCTTGGCAGGGTCATGGCTCCGGCGGGACTGGATCAGGAGAAGAATCAGGGCGGCGGCGCACAGGACGATGGACAGCACCTGGCTGACCCGCAGGGCCGTGCCGGGAATATAGAGGCTGTCGGACCGCAGGCCCTCAATGAGGGCCCGGCCTGCGCCGTACCAGGCCAGGTACTGAAGCGCCACCTGGCCGTCATATTTCCGGTACTTGGACAGGAAGTGGAGCAGCAGGAAGCCCGCCAGGTTCCACAAAGACTCATAGAGGAAGGTGGGGTGGACGTAGATGGTCTCTCCCGTGAAGCTGTTCAGCAGGCCCATGCGGAGGAAGCAGTCCGTGGTGCTGCCGAAGGCCTCCCGGTTGAAGAAGTTGCCCCAGCGGCCGATGCACTGGCCGATGAGGAAGCCCAGACACACCAGATCCAGGATTGCCCCCGGCTTCAGCTTCTTGACCTTGCAGAACACCAGAACGCCGATGGCCGCTCCGATGATGCCCCCGTAGATGGCAAGGCCGCCCTCCCAGATATAGAGGCAGCTGATGGGGTTGGCTGCGTACTGATCCCAGGAGAAGACACAGTAATAAATCCGGGCGCAGACAATGGCGAAGGGGGTGACCCACAGAACGCCGTCAATGAGATCGTCCTCCGTAATGCCGAACTCCTTGCACTGGCGGCAGGCGTAGAGCACCGCCAGGCAGAGGCCCAGGGCGATGATCACTCCGTACCAGCGAATTTGCAGGCTGCCCAGGGAGAACCCGGTGGAGGGGTTCAGGGAGATCCCCAGGCCGGGGAAGGAAATTTCCGTAAATGCTTGCATTATGATACCTCCTCTTGCCGGGGCCGGATGACGGCCAGGGCACAGTGCTCTTCCACGGCGAATTGCCGGATGAAGTCCTCCACCTGCTCCCTGGTCACAGCGTCATAGGCCGCGGGGAACTCCAGATAGGGCACGCCGTCAAAGTGGGCGGCGCACAGGCGGAAGCAGGTGCTGTCCAGACTGTCCAGGCTCCGGTACTGGCGGCCCAGGGCGGAGCGCTTCAGCCGGTTGAAGAGATCCTCCTCCACGCCCTCCCGGCTCACCCGGCGGGCCTCCTCCAATATGGCGTCCCGGACGGCCTCCGGGTTCCGGCTGTCTCCGCCGCAGCTGAGGAGCGCCACGCCAGGCAGATCCTCGTAGCCGGCGGAGAAGGAGGAGTCAATGAGGCCCTGGCGGTAGAGCCGGAGGTACAGGGGGGAGGACTCGCCCATAAGGGCCTCCGCAGCCAGATCCCCCACAATCTGCTGCCGGAGGCAGGGGGCGCCCCGCCCCGGCCAGGGGCATTTGAAGCCCAGCTGGAAGGTGGGCATGGCCACGTCCATGGCCCGCTCCACCAGGGGCTTGGGGCAGGTGAGGGCTTCCGGGGGGCCGTAGTCCCGCAGGGCCAGGGCATGGGGAGAGCCGGGGAGAAGCCGCTCCGCCATATCCACCACTGCTTCCGGATCCACGTCGCCCACCACGCACAGCATCATGTTGGCCGGGTGATAGAAGGCGGCGTAGCAATCATAGAGGGTCTGGGGGGTGATTTCCCCGATGCTCTCCACGCTTCCCACAATGGGCACCCGAACCGGGTGGCTTTGGTACATGGCGGCGAACAGATCCTCGTAGACCTGGCTGTCGGCACTGTCCTCATACATCCCGATCTCCTGACCGATGATGCCCCGCTCCCGCTCCACGGACTCCGCCGTAAAATAAGGGGTGGAGACGAAGGTGAGGAGAAGCTCCAGGCATTTTTCAAAATTGTCCGTGCAGCTGAAATAGTAGGCGGTGAGGGCGTAGCTGGTAAAGGCGTTGGGGTTTGCGCCCATGGCGGAGAACTCTGCCATCACGTCCCGGCCCTCCAGGTCGAACATCTTGTGCTCCAGATAGTGAGCCACCCCGGCCGGTGTGCGGAAGGACTGGCCGTTCCACTGAAAGGCCGTGTCAATGGAGCCGAAGTTGGTGACAAAATAGGCGCTCTTCTTGGCAAAGCCCGGCTTGGGAAGCACCGCCACGGGCAGCCCATTGGAGAGGGTGGCCTCATAGAGCCGCTCGTTCAGCCGGGGATAGTTTGTAACCTTCATTGGCTTGCCCCCTTTAAGAAAAAGATGGTGTCCAGCCGGATTTCCCGGGCGGCGGCTGCCGCGTCCTCCACGGTGACGGCCCGGGCGGCGGCCCGGTATGCTTCCGGCTCCAGGGGGAAGTCATTCAGAATGCAGAACAGAGCGTAGTCCTCCATCCGCCCCACGGAGTCCGGCACGGTTTTGAGGCTGGAGCAGATGGCCTCCTGGGCGGCGGTGAGCTCCTCCGGGGTGATGTCCCCTGCCTGGCAGGCCTCCAGCTGGCGCAGGATTTCGTCCTTGGCAAGGGTGTAATTGGATGTGTCAATGCCGGAGGACACCATGACGATGCCCTTTGCCCCATAGACCATGGAGCTGACATAGTAACACAGGGACAGCCGCTCCCGGACGTTCTGAAACAGCTTGCAGGTGAGGCCGCCTCCGAACAGGGCGTTGCACACCATGAGAGCGGGGAACCGGGGGTCCCGGGTGGTGATGCCCGTGGTGAAGCCCATGGAGAGCTTTCCCTGGGTCAGCTCCATGGTCTCCTCCAGGTACTGGGGCTCCGGGCGGCGGGGCATGGGGGCAAAGGGCAGCCCGGCCAGGCTCTCCCGGGGAAGCTCCCGGAGAAGCGCCCGGAGCTGCTCTCCCAGGGCGGTGAGGTCGGCGCTTCCGGCGTAAAAAATCTCAATCCGGGAGGAGGCCAGCACCCTCCTGTAGTGACGGTACAAAGACGCCGGGGTGATGGCCCGGACGTCCTCAATCTCTCCCAGCCGGGGAACGCCGAAGCCGTCCTCCCGGCACATGGCCCGGAGCATCTGACGGTCGGCATAGGCCCGCTTGTCATTGAGGCCAGACTCGATGGTGCTGATGAGGTTTTCCTTTTCCCGCTCCACATAGGCCGGGAGAAAAGCGCCCTGCTCCAGCAGGGGCTCCAGAAGAATCTCTCTCAAAAGGTCCAGCATGGGCTCCAGAATCCGATCCCCGGTCATGGCGAAGCGGTCTTCCAGGAAGCTCAGGTAAAAGCCGCAGGTCTGGATTTCCCCGCACTTCCGAACCAGAGGCCCCATGGACGCGCCGTACAGCTGGTCCAGGGCCCGGGAGATGTCCTGCAAACTCTCATGCCGGGCGCTGCCCTGAATCAGAACGTTGGGAAGCAGGGCGTTGAGCGCGGCCTCCTGCCGGCACAGAGGGCGCAACAGGCTAAAGCTGAGGCAGGCGCTTTTGAACCGGTCCGTCCTGACGCCCTGAAGCCAGACCCCGGGCAGAAGTTCCATTCGTTGGTGCATATCATTCTTCCTTTCGGCCGGAGGCTCCGGCCAGCGTTGCTCATACTGCATTATATACCAATTTGCCCAAAAGGGAAAGACATTTTTCATCTCCCGGCCCTGATTTTCAAAAAAGGGCGGGTGTGGGGAAAACCGGGGGCGCGGCGGTGGAGGGCCTGGGAAAAGGGACGGAAATGTCAGACTTTTTCTCTTGACTTTGACCAACGGCGTGATATGATAGCTCTGGAGAAAATGAAAGATATACGGGCAATGGCCCGAAGGAGGAAAACCATGGATGAATTGATGGAGATCCTGGAGGAAATCAATCCCGATGTGGACTATGAGACGGAGGACCGGCTGATTGACGGCAAGGTGCTGGACTCTTTCAGCATTGTAACCCTGGTGTCCGAGATTTCGGACGCCTTTGACATTGAGATCAGCCCCAAGTATCTGGTGCCGGAGAACTTCAACAGCGCCCGGGCCATGTGGGCCATGATTCAGAAGATTCAGCAGGAGGAGTGAGGAATGTCTCTGGTGTCGGAGCAGTTCCTCCTGTTTGCAGCTGTGCTGGTGGCGGCATTTTATCTGGTGCCAAAGAGGCTTCAGTGGATCTGCCTGCTGGCGGCCAGCTGTGTTTTTTACTGCACCGCAGGGTGGGAGAACTGCATATACATATTGATTACCGCCCTTTCGGCCTACGGCGCGGCCCTGTGGATGCAGCGCCTGGGGGACAGAAGCCGGGCCCACCTCAAGGAAAACCGGGAGTCCATGGACAAAGAGGCCCGGAAGGCCTGGAAGGCCAGGACGACCAGGCGCCGCCGGTGGATTCTCGCCGCCTGCCTGTGCCTGAACTTTGGGCTGCTGTGCGTCTTCAAATACGGCGGCTTCGTGCTGGGGCAGGTCAATGAGCTGTCCCTGCTTCTGGGGGGCCGGGGGATTTCCACGGTCTGGCATCTCGTGGTTCCTCTGGGCATCTCCTTTTACACCTTTCAGACCATGGGCTATGTGACAGACGTGTACTGGGAGAAGTGCGAGGCGCAGCGGAGCTTTCCCAAGCTGCTGCTCTTTACCTCCTTCTTCCCACAGGTGACCCAGGGCCCCATCAGCGACTACCGGCAGCTGGCCCCCCAGCTCTTTGGGGAACACGCTTACTCGGATCACAACATGACCTATGGCTTTCAGAGGATGCTCTGGGGCTATTTCAAGAAGATGGTTCTGGCGGACCGGGCCGCGCCTCTGGTGCAGGCGGTGTTTGACAATTATGCCGCCCTGCCGGGAAACAATGTGCTCCTGGGCGCCTTCCTCTACAGTCTCCAGATCTACGCGGACTTTTCCGGCTATATGGACATCATCTGTGGCCTGTGTCAGATGCTGGACATCCGCCTGGCGGAGAACTTCCAGCGGCCCTACTTCTCCAAATCCATTGCCGAGTACTGGCGGCGCTGGCACATCACCCTGGGGGCCTGGTTCAAGACCTACCTCTATTACCCCATTGCCGTGTCCCGCCTGTCCAAGCGGCTGACCAAGTGGGGCACCCGGGTCTTTGGGCCCACCTTCGGAAAGACCCTGGCGGCCTCCTTCGCCCTGGTGGTGGTGTGGTTTACCACGGGCCTGTGGCACGGGGCCAACTGGGGCTACATCGTCTGGGGCGGCATCAACGGCCTGTTCATCATTGTGTCCTTGTGGCTGGAGCCCCTTTACGAAAAAGCGAAAAAGAGACTCCATATCCGGGAGCAGTCCTTCCCCTGGCGGGCCTTTGTGACCCTCAGAACCTTCTTCCTGGTGACCCTCATCAAGGTGTTTCCCGAGGTGGGGGGCTTCCGGAACGGTGTGGGCTTCTGGCGGGCCTGCTTCCGGGGTTGGAATCTGCGGGAGAATCTCCTGTATCCTTTTTCCGGGAAAACAGATGTGATAATTCTGAGCTTTGGCGTCCTGGCCTTGTTTCTGGTGAGTTTGATACAGCGCCGGAGCTCGGTTCGGGAGCAGCTGGCGAAGACTCCAAAGCTGTTGCGGCTTGTCTTGTTTGTGATATTGTTCTTTATAATCGTGTACTGGGGCATCCCCATGTCTACGAAGACAGGAGGGTTTCTGTATGCACAGTTTTAAAAGAACTCTTTGGAAAATGCTGGCGTTTGTTCTACTGGTCATTTTGGTTACGGAAGTGATCACGGAGCCGTATTTCCAAAATGAGATCTTCCACTATCAGGATGCAACGGTTCGGGATTCCTTTGCCGGAACCCTGGATGTGCTGATCTGCGGCTCCTCTCACGCATATCGGGGCATTTCACCCCAGATGCTGGATGAAAAGTTAGGCTGTTGCTCCTACAATCTTTCCACCTCCCTCATGACCATGACCGGCCGGTATGAAATGCTGAAGCGTGAGCTGGATCGCAATCCGGTGAACCTGGTGATTTTGGATGTTTCCTATAATTCTATGACCCGGGATCGGGACAAGGAGGGGCCGGAGGGCGACCTCTATCAGCTGGGCCGGTATACCAATCTCCTGGAGCGGATGTCCTACTTTTTCCGGCATTTCCGGTTGAATGAATACGGCAGCGCATATTACGATACTTTGAACCGGGGTGTTACAGCCTGGAGGAAGCTTCTGAACGGCGAGGGCAAGCGGGGCTCTTCGGACAAGTACCAGACCAAGGGCTGGCAACCGGCGCCCAGCGATTTTTACCCCATAGTATCCATAGTAAAGGAAGAGAGCTTCCACACGAAAGCCCTGAATACCCAGTTTAATGCCCAGGATGTGGAGTACATGCGGAAGATGGTGGAGCTGTGTAAGGAGCGGGATATTGCCGTGATTGTGGTCGCGGTTCCCATAACCCAGTACATGACACTGATGTACAGTGGAATGGATGAAATCTATGAGGGTTGCTGTTCTCTGTTCCAGGAGTGGGAGGTGCCCTTCTATGACTTTAACCTGTATCGAGGTAAAACGAAACTGTTCCCCGATGAAACGGCTTATTATGATATTAATCACTTATCTGAATCCGGTGCATGGGCTTTCACGGCAGAGCTGATCACACTGCTGGAGGCCCTGAAGGCGGGGACGGACACCACAGCCTGGTTCTACACCTCCTATTCCGAGGCAGAGCAGGCGGCGCTGGGCGGCTATGACCAGCCTGTGACCAAAGAGTAGCGGACTGTAACAGATGTAAAAACTTCCGGCTTCTGCCGGAAGTTTTTTGTAAGTTTCTGAAAAAACACCGTGGGGTCTTGTCAAGTGCCCATATATTTGGTATAATTTTATCGGTAAAAAACTATCGGAAATTATTTCCGAAGGGAAGGATATGCGATTATGGTACTGAGCTATTATCCCGGCTGTACGCTGAAAAACAAGGCCGCCCAGCTGGACCGGTACGCCAGGGCCTCCCTGGAGGCTCTGGGCATCACCCTGGAGGAGCTGCCCCAGTGGCAGTGCTGCGGAGGCGTGTATCCCCAGGTCACGGATGAGATCGCCACCCGGCTCTCCGCCGTCCGGGCGCTGGCGGAGGCCAGGGATCGGACCGGAACCCTGGTGTCGGTCTGCTCCGCCTGCCACCATGTGCTGAAGCGGACCAACGAGGACCTGAAGCGGGACGAGACCTTCCGGGAGCGGGCCAACCGGTACATGCAGCTGGACCGGCCCTATGAAGGGGAGACAAAGGTGGTTCACTGCCTGGAGCTGCTGCGGGACACGGTTGGCTTTGACAACCTGAAAAAGGCCGTGGTGCGGCCCCTCACCGGGCAGAAAGTCGGGGCCTACTACGGCTGCCTCCTGCTCCGGCCCGGAAAGCAGATGCAGATGGACGATCCCGAGGACCCCAGAATCCTGGAGGACTTTCTCCGGGCCCTGGGGGCGGAGCCTGTGGTCTACGCCATGCGGAACGAGTGCTGCGGAGGCTATGTGACCCTGGAGAACAAGCCCCTGGCACAGGCGAAGGCCCAGAGCGTTCTGGACAACGCCGGGGCACTGGGCGCCCAGTGCCTGGTGACCGCCTGTCCCCTGTGCAAATACAATCTGACGAGAAATGCCTCGGGGGTTCCCGTGGTGTACTTTACCGAGCTGCTGGCCCAGGCCCTGGGCCTGACGGAGGAGGGCTGATATGAGAGATTATTCCGAAGAAATCCGCCGCATCACCGGGATCAACCCCCGGAAGTGTATGCGCTGCGGCAAGTGCTCCGCCGTATGTCCCGCCTATGAGGAGATGGAGTACCATCCCCATCAGTTTGTGGCCATGATCGAGCGGGGGGCGGTGGAGGAGCTCATGGCCTCCAGGGCCATCTGGAACTGCCTTTCCTGCATGGCCTGTCTGGAGCGGTGCCCCAGGAGCGTGGAGCCCTCCCGACTGGTGGAGGCTGCCCGGCTCATGGTCATTCGCCAGGCGGGGAAGAACCACCTGCTGCCGGATGAGATTCCGGGGCTTCTGGATGAGGAGCTTCCCCAGCAGGCGCTGGTGAGCGCCCTGCGGAAATACGGAAAGTGAGGGGCGTTATGCAGAGAATCGGTGTTTTTGTATGCTGGTGCGGCTCCAACATCGCCGCCACCGTGGATGTGGCAAGAGTGGCCCAGACCCTGGCAAAGGAGCCTGGGGTGGTCTATGCCACGGATTATCAGTACATGTGCTCCGAGGCGGGGCAGAAGCTCATTGCCGACGCCATCCGGGATTACAGCCTCACCGGCGTGGTGATCTGCTCCTGCTCTCCCCGGATGCACGAGGCCACCTTCCGGAAGACCGCCGCCCGGGCGGGGCTGAACCCCTACCTGGTGGAGATCGCCAACATCCGGGAGCAGTGCTCCTGGATTCACAAGAACAAAGAGGATGCCACGGAGAAGGCGGTGATTCTGGGCCGGGCGGCCATTGCCAAGGTTCATTTGAACGCCCCCTTAACCGCCGGAAAGAGCCCTGTGACCAAGCGGGCCCTGGTGATCGGCGGCGGCATCGCCGGCATCCAGACGGCTCTGGACATTGCGGACGCCGGCTTCGAGGTGGACATTGTGGAGAAAAAGCCCACCATCGGCGGCAAAATGGCCCAGATCGACAAGACCTTCCCCACCCTGGACTGCGCCGCATGCATTCTCACCCCCAAGATGGTGGACGTGGCCCAGAATGAGAAAATCAACGTCTTTGCCTACAGTGAGGTGGAGAAGGTTCAGGGCTTTGTGGGGAACTTCACCGTCACCATCCGGCACAAGGCCCGGTATGTGGACGAGACCAAGTGCACCGGCTGCGGGCTGTGCACGGAGAAGTGCCCCCAGAAGAAGGTGCCCAACGAGTTCAACCTGGGCATGGACAACCGCCGGGCCATTTACATTCCCTTCGCCCAGGCGGTGCCGAAGCTGGCCACCATCGACGCGGACTACTGCACCATGCTGAAGACCGGCAAGTGCGGCGTCTGCTCCAAGGTCTGCTCCGCCGGGGCCATTGACTATAAGCAACAGGACCGGCTGGAGGAGCGGCAGTACGGCGCCATTGTGGCGGCCACGGGCTTCAACCCCATCTCCCTGGACGCCTACGGAGAGTACGCCTACAACCAGAGCCCCGACGTGGTCACCTCCCTGGAGTTTGAGCGGCTGATGAACGCCGCCGGCCCCACCGGGGGCACCCTCCTGCGGCCCTCCGACGGAAAGCACCCCCACACCCTGGTGTTCGTCCAGTGCGTGGGCTCCCGGTGCGACGGGGACGGGCGTGGGAAGAGCTACTGCTCCAAAATATGCTGCATGTACACCGCCAAGCACGCCATGCTCTGCCGGGAGAAGTACCCGGACACGGAGGTGTATGTATTCTACATCGACGTCCGCACCCCGGGCAAGGGCTTTGACGAATTCTACCGCCGGGCGGTGGAGGAGTACGGGGTGCACTACATCAAGGGCCAGGTGGGCAAGGTGGTGCCTCAGGACGGGGTTCTGAAGGTGCAGGCCTCCGACCTCCTGGAGAACCGGCAGCTGCACATTGACGCGGACATGGTGATTCTGGCGGCGGCCATGGAGCCGGACAAGTCCGCCCGGCCCCTTGCCACCATGCTGACCGCCTCCATGGACACCAATGACTTCTTCACCGAGGCCCATCCCAAGCTCCGGCCTGTGGAGAGTCCCACGGCAGGCGTGTTCCTCTCCGGAGCCTGCCAGGGGCCCAAGGACATTCCAGAAACCGTGGCCCAGGCAGGCGCTGCTGCGGCCAAGGTCATCGGCCTTCTGGCCAAGGACAGCCTGACCTGCAACCCCTGCGTGGCAAAGCCCGACGAGCTCATGTGCAACGGCTGCTCCTCCTGTGAGAAGGTCTGTCCCTACGGGGCCATCACCTATGTGAACAAGGAGTTCCGGGGCCCCAACCGCACGACGCTTTTGCGCCGGGTGGCCTCCGTCAATCCGGCGGTGTGCCAGGGCTGCGGCGCCTGCACCGTGGCCTGTCCCTCGGGGGCCATGGATCTTCAGGGCTTTTCTAACCGGCAAATCATGGCGGAGGTGGATGCCATATGCAAGTAAACGAGAAATTCGAGCCCACCATTGTGGCTTTCTGCTGCAACTGGTGCTCCTACGCCGGAGCCGACTTGTCCGGCACCAACCGGCTCCAGTACCCGGCCAATGTGAAAATCATCCGCATTCCCTGCTCCTGCCGCTTGAACCCCATGTTTATTCTCCGGGCCTTTCAGCGGGGGGCGGACGGGGTGATCCTCTGCGGCTGCCACCCCGGGGACTGCCACTATACCACAGGCAACTATTACGCCCGGCGCCGGATGACCCTGATGTTCAGCCTCCTGGATTACCTGGGCATTGAGCGGGAGCGCACCCGGGTGGAGTGGGTCTCCGCCGCGGAGGGCGCCAAGTTCGCCGCCACCATGGAGGAGTTTACCGAGACCGTCCGCGCCCTGGGCGAGAACCGGAGATTGGAGGACCTGAGATGCAAGCAGATGTGAAGCAAAGAGCCATCGCCCTTTTGAAGGAAGGGACAGCGGACCGGGTTCTGGGCTGGAAGGCCGGCGAGTTCTTCTACGACCTGACCCCGGCGGTGTTTGAGACTTCGGAGGAGGTGGAGCGGGACTTTGTGTGGTCGCCCTTCTCTGCCCCCAATCTCTCCAAATACCTGATTGGGGAGACCCGGAAGCCCGGGAAAATTGCCGCGTTTTTGAAGCCCTGCGACACCTATTCCTTCCAGCAGCTCCGCAAGGAGCACCGGATTGACAGGGAGAAGGTCTATGTGGTGGCCGTCCAGTGCGGCGGCATGTGCGACATTGAAAAGATCAAGGCCCTGGCCAAGGCCCCCACTGCCATCCGGGAGGAGGGGGATATGCTGGTGGTCTCCACCCTCTACGGGGAGAAGCGCCTGCCCCGGCAGGATGTGCTGGCGGAGCGTTGCCTCAGCTGCAAATCCACCAAAATGGCATATTACGACGAGCTCCTGGGAGACGATGGGGAGGACAAGGGCGACGGCCGGTTTGAGGGGGTGCGCCGCCTGGAGGCCATGACCCCGGAGGAGCGGTACCAGTTCTGGCGGGGAGAGCTGTCCCGTTGCATCCGGTGCAACGCCTGCCGGAATGTGTGCCCCGCCTGCTCCTGCGAGAAGTGCGTCTTTGACAATCCCACCTCGGGTGTGGAGAACAAGGCGGCGGCCAACAGCTTTGAGGAGAATATGTTCCACATTATCCGGGCCTTCCATGTGGCGGGGCGCTGCACCGACTGCGGGGAGTGCTCCCGGGTCTGTCCCCAGCACATCCCCCTGCACCTTTTAAACCGGAAGCTGATCTCCGACATGAACGAGCTGTACGGCCCCTATCAGGCGGGGGCGGATCTGGAGACCCGGCCCCCTATGACGGACTTCCGGTATGACGACCCGGAGCCCAGTGTGGTCGCCAGGAGAGGAGGGGCCCAGGAATGAAGAAAATCGCGAAATCAAACCTGCCGGAGCTTCTGGCGGCCATGGCCGCCCGGGGGAAGGTCTACTGCCCCCAGCCCGACGGCGCAGGCGGCAGCAAGTTCGCCCCCTGGACGCCGGGTACCCCTGTGGCCCAGGGCTGCAACACCCGGCTGGGGCCCAAGGGCCTGTTCTTCCCCCAGACAGAGGAGCTGGTGCGGTTCCGGGTCTCCGGGAAGGAGCTGGAAATCCGGGAGGCAGAGCTAAGGGAAGAGCCCTTTGTGGTCTTCGGCGTCCGGGCCTGCGACTGCCGGGCTCTGGAGATTCTGGACCGGGTGTTCCTGTCGGAGCCGGTGGATGGCTTTTACAAGGATCGCCGGGATCACGGCGTTGTGGTTACCCTGGCCTGCTCCCAGCCGGAGGAGACCTGCTTCTGCGGCACCTTCGGCATTGACCTGACGAACCCCCAGGGGGATGTGACCGCCTGGGAGGCGGAGGACTGCCTCTGGTTCCGGGCCAACACGGAAAAGGGCCGGGAGCTGCTGGAGCGTCTGCCCCTGGAGGATGGGGAGGACGCTGCCGTGGAGCGGGCCCGGGAGGAAGCCCGGGAGATTGCCGGGAGGCTGCCCCTCCACGGGCTCACCACCAAGGGCTTTGAGCGGGGGAGGATGCTGGAGCTGTTCCGCCGCCCGGAGTGGGCCGGGCTCTCTGAGAGCTGCCTGGGCTGCGGCACCTGCACCTTCGTCTGCCCCACCTGCCAGTGCTATGATGTCAAGGAGTTTGACAATGGCCGTGAGGTCTGCCGCTTCCGCTGCTGGGACAGCTGCATGTACTCCGACTTCACACTCATGTCCGCCGGTCAGCCCCGGCCCACCCAGAAGGAGCGGTTCCGCCAGCGGTTTATGCACAAGCTCCAGTATTTCCCGGACAACAACGAGGGTATCTACGGCTGCGTGGGCTGCGGCCGGTGCCTGCGGCAGTGCCCCATTCATATGAACATTGTGAAAGTGATGAAAACGCTGGGAGGTGGCGAGGATGCGTAAGGAACCCCTGATTCCCATGGTGGCCCAGGTCACGGAGATTCGGGTGGACACCCCGGATGTGAAGACCTTCCGGGTGGTGGGCCTGGATGGAAAGAAGCCCTTTACCCATATCCCCGGTCAGTGCGCCATGCTGTCCATGCCCGGGGTGGGGGAGGCCCTGTTCTCCATCACCTCCTCGCCCACGAATCCCAATTTCCTGGAGTTCTCCATTAAAAAGTGCGGCTGCGTCACCGACTGGCTCCACGCCATGGAGCCGGGCCAGCAGATCACCCTCCGGGGCCCCTACGGAAACGGCTTCCCGGTGGAGGGAGACTTCCGTGGGAAGGACCTTCTCTTCATTGCCGGCGGCATTGGCCTGGCCCCCCTGCGCTCTGTGATCAACTACGTCCGGGACAACCGGGCCAATTACGGGGAAGTGGACATTGTCTACGGCGCCCGCTCCAAAGACGACCTGGTGGACTACCCTGAGATTATGGAGCAGTGGTGCCGGGAGCCGGGGCTTCGGGTTCACCTGACCATCGACCGGGAGCAGGAGGGCTGGGACGGCCATGTGGGCTTCGTCCCCAACTACGTCAAGGAGCTGGGCTTCGACGTGAACAAGACCGCCGTCATCTGCGGCCCTCCCATTATGATCAAATTCACCCTGTCCGCCCTTCAGGAGCTGGGCTTTGAGAAGACCCAGGTGTATACCACCATGGAGCTGCGGATGAAGTGCGGCATCGGCAAGTGCGGCCGGTGCAACATCGGCGACAAATACGTCTGCAAGGACGGCCCCGTGTTCCGCTGCGACCAGCTGGACCGGCTGCCGGACGAGTACTGATGGAGGTGTTATGATGGAAGAGATGGTAAATGTCTACTTCTTCGGAAAGAAATATACGGTTCCCGGGTCCCTCACCATTATGCGTGCCATGGAGTACGCGGGCTATCAGCTGGTTCGGGGCTGCGGCTGCCGGAACGGCTTCTGCGGCGCCTGCGCCACCCTGTACCGAATCCAGGGGAAGCAGGAGCTGAAGTCCTGCCTGGCCTGTCAGACCCAGGTGGAGGAGGGGATGTATGTGGCCACCCTGCCCTTCTTCCCCCTGGTGAAGCAGGTGTATGATATGGAAAAGATTCCTGTGAATCAGCAGATTATGATGCAGCTGTATCCGGAGATTTACGCCTGCATCGGCTGCAACGCCTGTACCAAGAGCTGCACCCAGGAGCTGAACGTGATGCAGTACATCGCCTATGCCCAGCGGGGAGACTTCGCCGCCTGCGCCGAGGAGTCCTTTGACTGCGTCATGTGCGGCGTGTGCTCCGCCCGGTGCCCCGCCGGAATCTCCCATCCCCAGGTGGCTATGCTGGCCCGCCGGATCAACGGCAAGTATCTGGCTCCCAAGTCCCAGCACCTGGAGGACCGGGTGCGGGAGATTGAGGAGGGCTCCTTCCGGGAGCTGCTGGAGGCCCTGATGGACAAGCCTCTGGAGGAGATGCAGGAGCTGTACAACCACCGGGACATTGAGAAGTAAGGAGGAACGCCCTATGTACACACCGGAAATGCTGGAATCCATCAGGAAGGTGGAGGCCAACCGGCAGAAAAATCTGGCCACGGAGCCCCGCCGGATGACGGCTCAGGAAAAGGAGGACCTCCTGGCGGCCTTTCACCCGGATTATCGCAAGGATCAGTTCGCGGAGCTGCAGGTGGGCCCCAACGCCGGAGAGAAGGCGCCCCTGGAGCTGGCGGAGCTGCTTCAGTCCCGCCCCAGGGTGCTGGATCTTATGCCCGACCTGAGCAAAACGGACTTTGAGGCGGATGTGCTGGTCATCGGCGGCGGCGGCGCTGGCTGCGCGGCGGCCATTGAGGCCCAGAACACCGGGGCAAAGGTGCTCCTCGTCACCAAGCTCCGGGTGGGCGACGCCAACACCATGATGGCAGAGGGCGGCATCCAGGCGGCGGACAAGCCCAACGACTCTCCCGCCATTCACTTCCTGGACGCCTACGGCGGCGGCCACTTCGCCGCCAAGAAGGAGCTTCTGTACAAGCTGGTCACGGAGGCCCCGGAGGCCATCTCCTGGCTGAGCGGCCTGGGGGTGGAGTTTGACAAGGCCCCCGACGGCACCATGATCACCACCCACGGGGGCGGCACCTCCCGGAAGCGGATGCACGCCGCCAAGGACTACTCCGGAGCGGAGATTATGCGCACCCTCCGGGACGAGGTGCTGAACCGTCCCATTCAGGTGGTGGACTTCACCGCCGCCATTGAGTTGATTCTGGACGAAGCCGGCCGGGCCTCCGGCGCGGTGCTCATGAATATGGAGACCCGGGAGATTCTGGTGGCCCGGGCCAAGACCGTGATTCTTGCCACCGGCGGCGCGGGCCGGATGCACTACCAGGGCTTCCCCACCTCCAATCACTACGGCGCCACGGCGGACGGCCTGGTGCTGGGCTACCGGGCCGGGGCAAAGCTCCTGTACCAGGATACGCTGCAGTATCACCCCACCGGCGCGGCCTACCCCCAGCAGATTTTCGGTGCCCTCGTCACGGAGAAGGTGCGCTCCCTGGGCGCCATGCTCATCAACCGGGAGGGCGAGGCATTCATGCATCCCCTGGAGACCCGGGACGTGTCCGCCGCCTCCATCATCCGGGAGTGCAAGGGCCGGGGTAAGGGCGTCACCACGGCGGACGGCCAGGGTGTCTGGCTGGACACCCCCATGATCGAGATTAAGAACGGCCCGGGCACCATCGAAAAGCGGATTCCCGCCATGCTCCGCATGTTCGGCAAGTACGGCATCGACCTGCGGAAAGAGCCCATTCTGGTCTATCCCACACTGCACTATCAGAACGGCGGCCTGGACATCGGCACGGACTGCCAGACCCCTGCCGTGCCCAACCTGTATGTGGCCGGCGAGGCGGTGGGAGGCATCCACGGCCGGAACCGGCTCATGGGCAACAGTCTCCTGGATATCATCGTCTTTGGCCGGGATGCCGGGCGCAGCGCCGGAAACCGGGCCAGGGAGACGGAGCTGGGCACCCCCACCCTGGACCACGCCCGCCGCTACCAGGAGACCCTGGAGGCCGCAGGCATCGACACGGGCAAGGTGAGCCCCCGGCTGCTTCCCACCTACAACTCCATGGGAAAGGACTTCTGAGACCATGAGACATCTGCCAACGGTGGAGCAGCCCTCGGAGTCGGTTTTGGTGGGCTGCCTTCTGGCGGCCTCCGGCGGCCTGCAGGACGCCTATACCTATAACGTCCGGGATCAGGTCTTCGCCAACGCCCAGACCGGCAACATGCTCCTGGTGGGGCAGAACCTCGCCCTGGGGTACTGGGGGCCCGCCCTGGAGCACCTGGTTCCAGTGCTGGCCTTTACCGCCGGAATCTTTGCGGCGGAGCAGATTCGCAACCGCTTCCACGGCAGGGGCGGCGCCTTCCACTGGCGGCAGGCGGTGGTGCTGCTGGAGACGGTGATTCTGGCTCTGGTGGCCTTCATCCCCGGCAGCCTGAACATTCTGGCAAACCTGCTGGTGAGCTTCGTCTGCGCTATGCAGGTGGAGGCCTTCCGGAAAATCGAGGGCAACGCCTATGCCACCACCATGTGCATTGGCAACCTCCGCAGCGGCTCGGAGTGCCTGTATTATTGGTACAAGACCCGGGAGCGGAGCTATCTCCACAAGGCCTATCTGTATTTCCTGATCATTCTCTTCTTCGTCCTGGGCGCCTCCCTGGGCGGCGTCATGTGCCGCGCCTGGGGCCTGTACACCATCCTCATCTGCTGCCCCCTCCTCCTCCTGGCCGCGGCCCTCATGGCCATCATCCGCCGGAGACGCACATAATTCCAATGAAAAGCGCCGCCTGAGCCGTCTGAAGCCGGACCCGGGCGGCGCTTCATTTACAGTTGAAAAATTTTCAGAAAGCCCTTGACTCTCACCCAACGTCATAGCCTATAATCAGGGCAGATGGGAGGGAATGCCATGAAAACGGTGAAGGAGGTCAGCAAGCTGACCGGTGTGAGTGTGCGCGCGCTCCACCATTATGACGCCATTGGTCTGCTGAAGCCCACCCGGGTGACGGAGGCGGGCTACCGGCTGTATGACGATACGGCCCTGGCGCGGCTGCAGTCGATTTTGCTGTTTCGGGAATTGCAGTTTCCCCTGCGGGAGATTGGGGAGATTCTGGATACGCCGGACTTTGACCCCATGTCTGCCCTGGAGCAGCAAATCCGGCTGCTGGAGCTCCGGCGGGAGCATCTGGATGAGGTCATATCCCACGCCCGTCAGATTCAAAGAACAGGAGTGATGAATATGGATTTTTCCGCTTTTGACGAGACCAAGCTGGAGGCCTATGCCCGGGAGGCCCGGGCCAAGTGGGGCCAGACCCAGGCATATAAGGAATTTGAGGAGAAGACGGCTGGGCAGACCCAGGCCCAGCTTCAGGAGACCGGCGAGGCTCTGATGGATCATTTCCGCAGGCTGGGAGCTCTCCGCCATATGTCTCCCGGCGCCGGGGAGGTTCAGACCCTGATTGGGGAGCTGCGGGACTTCATTACCCGGCACTATTACACCTGCACCCCCCAGATTCTCCGGGGACTGGGTCAGATGTATGCTGCCGGCGGGGAGATGACGGAGAACATTGACAAAGCCGGTGGCCCGGGAACCGCGGCCTTTGCCAACGCCGCCATTGAAATTTACTGCGGATAAACCCGGAGGAGGCACAGACCCAAAAACAGCGGGGGCATATCAAAGTTCGCTTTGATATGCCCCCGCATTTTAGCGGCGTCATATTCCGTATACCAGGATTCCCAGACCGGCGGAAATCACAATCAGGGCAATGGGGGAGAGCTTCCGCCGGAACAGAGCCTTGGACCCGAACAGGAGCGCCGCCAGAAGGACGGTTATGGCGGCGGCTCTCCAATCCGGCGCGACCTCTGGGGCCAGGTTGGTGAGAATCATATAGAGGCCGGTGGCCAGGATAATTCCGGTTACGCAGGGCTTGACCCCTCCCAAAACCGCCTGGGTCCAGGGATTCCGGAGCGCGGCATTCAGCAGCACCATCGCCAGCAGAATGATGCAGAAGGCCGGGAGAATCACCGCCAGGGTGGCGAGGAAGGCGCCGGGGAGGCCGCCCTGGCTGCTGCCGATGTAGGTGGCCATGTTGACCATGATGGGCCCCGGGGTGCTCTCGCTGACGGCGATCATATAGGAAAGGGTCTCTTCCTCCAGCCAGCCCTGGGACAGCACCACCTCCCGGATCAGGGGAATGGCTCCGTATCCTCCACCAAAGGAGAAGCAGCCCACCTTCAGAAATCCCAGAAACAGCTCCCAGTAAATCACGGCTTTCCACCCCTTCCGCTTAAGGCGTGGGCCACAAGGCCCAGGGCGCCGGCTATGAGAATCAGACTGATGGAGGAAAAGCTCCAGGAGAAGAAGTTGATGAGCAGCATGAGCCCGCAGGCCCCTCCGGCAATCCCCAGGGACAGGGGCGTTTTCTCCGTTTGCCGGAGGCTGTTCCATGCGGCCCGGAGGATCAGGAGACCCACGGCAATTTTAATGCCCCGGAAAGCATTGGCAATGAGGGTGATTTCCAGAAAATTGTCCAGAAAATTGGAGATGGCGTAGATGATGAAAAAAGAGGGAAGGACAACCCCCAGCGTGGCGGCCACCGCCCCGGCAAAGCCCCCATGCCGGTAGCCCACGAAGGTCGCGCAGTTGATGGCGATGGGGCCCGGAGTGGACTCGGCAATCACGGTCACATTCATCATGTCGTCGTGGGTAATCCATCCCTTTCGCTCCACGCAGATGTCCTCAATGATGGAAATCATGGCGTATCCCCCGCCAAAGGTGAACAGCCCGATTTTCAAAAAGGTCAGAAACAG
>JALETK010000137.1 GCA_022781505.1 Clostridiales bacterium
TCTTCCCTAATCATTAAAAATACCACCGAAAGAAAGAGCCGCCCTGCCCGTCCGTAGTACGTTGGAACTTTTAAAATATAACTTTGGTGCATTGTAGGGGAGGGTCATGACCCTCCCGGAACAAAACGGGCCCACCCGGGCATGTTTTGTTCCAGAGTCAAAGGATTTTACGGATTCGCCCGGGTGCGCCGGGAAAGGAAGTCCCGTACTGCGGGAGGGTCATGACCCTCCCCTACGGTTCGTAGAATCAGGGCCCATATAGCGATCCGTAGTCGATTTTTAGAAGTTACAACGCAGTAGGGGCGGACCCATGTGTCCGCCCGCAGAAGAAGCTGGTTCACAGAAATCCAATGCGAATTCGTACAAAATTCCTGAAAAAACGAATTCGCCCGACATTTTTGCAAATTTATCCCCCTACGAATGGTTTGGAAAGACTTTTGCATGAATTTGTAACATTGTGGTATGTTTATCCCTCCGGGGGATTGGGATGCAATCTGCCCGGAGGGATATTTTTCATTTCAAAGGCTCCAGCTTGCCCAGTACCTCCTGGAAATAGGGGGGCAGAGGTGCGGTGACGATTACCGGCAGGCCGGTTCTGGGGTGGCGGAAGCTGAGCACCGAGGCGTGGAGGCACTGGCTCTCCTGGCCCAGCTCCGGCTTTTTCCGGCCGTAGACTGTGTCACCCAGGATGGGGTGGTTGATGTAGGCCATGTGCACCCGGATCTGGTGGGTGCGGCCTGTCTCCAGGCGGCAGCGGATGTGGGTGTAGCCCCGGTACCGGGCCACCACCTCCCAGTGAGTCACGGCGCTGCGGCCCCGGTCCGTCACGGCCATTTTCTTCCGGTCCGAGGGGTGCCGCCCGATGGGGGCGTCCACGGTGCCCCGGTCCTCCTTAAAGCTGCCGCAGACAATGGCCTCGTAGGTGCGGGCCATGGTGTGATCCTTCAGCTGACTGGCCAGCACCGCGTGGGCCAGGTCGTTTTTCGCCACGGCCAGAAGGCCGGAGGTGTCCTTGTCAATCCGGTGGACGATGCCCGGCCGGAGCACCCCGTTGATGCCCGAAAGCGCCTCCCCCCGGGCGTACAGGAGGCCGTTTACCAAGGTGTCGTCCCAGTGGCCTGCCGCCGGGTGAACCACCAGGCCCTTGGGCTTGTTGATCACCAGAACGTCCTCGTCCTCGTAGACAATCTCCAGGGGAATCTCCCGGGGGGCGATGTTCAGAGGCTCCGGCTCCGGAAGCCGCACCTCCACCACGTCCCCCACCCTGGTCTTGTAATTTTTCTTCACGGGAAGGCCTCCCACGGTGACGCAGCCCTCCGCCAGGAGGTTCTGGGCCCCGCTGCGGCTGAGGCCGGGGATCGATTCCGCCAGGAACACATCCAGCCGCTGGCCCTCCTCACCGCAAATCAGTTCCATATCATTTTCCCTCGCTCTTCCAGAAGGAGCGGTTCCAGAATACCAGATGTACCAAAAGGAGAATGGCGCCGCAGGTGATGAAGCAGTCCGCCACGTTGAACACCGGGAAGCGGATGAAGTCCACGGCGATCATGTCTACCACATAGCCCCGGAACACCCGGTCCAGGATGTTCCCCAGGCCGCCGCCCAGGATGGCCGCCAGGCACCACAGCTCCAGCCTGGTAAAGGGCAGGGCCTTTTTCTTCAGACCCCACACCAAAAGGCCCACAAAGGCCACGAACACCAGGATAAACAGCCACCGCTGCCCCTGGAAGAAGGAGAAGGCCGCGCCGAAGTTCTGCACATAGGTCAGGTGAAACAGGCCCGGAACGCAGGGAACCACAGCGCCGTAGGCAATGCGCTCCACCACAAAATACTTGCTGATCTGATCCAGCGCCACCGCCAGAAGGGCAAACAGGCCCATGGGAAGATAGCTCATAAAAAGCACCCTTTCCGTCGAAAATTTGCCGCCCTTGGGGATACTCCTCCACTACAGGGCTGAAATCACCCATATCATACCACTGACTCCGGGAAATGTCAAAGAAAACAGGGCTGCTTCCTCCAATTTTCCTCCACCCTTCATCCGGTGGGGTGGATTCAGCCGGAGACGCCGTCCAGGGCGGGGCCGCCGGTGAACCGGATGACCAGGCGGTGGGGCAGGCACACAATGGGGGCACCCTCATTCCGAAAGCCCTGGTGGACACAGTCCCCCCCGGGGCAGTCGGCGGCGGTCACCCCCAGGCGCCCGTGGGAGACGGTGATTTCGTTGGTTCCGTAGGCCGTCTCCAGGGTGAACACCGTGTCCTCCTCCAGAGACACGGTGCGCAGAAGCACCCCGTCGCAGTAGATTTCCGCCTGATTTTTGGGTTCCCGGGGCCAGAGGCACAGGGCCAGGCTCAGAAGGAACAGCCCGCCCAAAAGGACGATCCAGGTTCGTGTTTTCATGGCGCCTCCTCCAGAAGCTGAAAGCTGCAGGAGGACAAGGGGGCGCCGGGGGTGGCGTAAATCTCCCCGCTGTCCAGAATGAACACCGCCTCAAAGTCCCGGTGCTCCCGCCAGAAGGCGGCGGCCTTTTCCAGGCCCATCACCGTGAGGGCTGTGGACAGACCGTCGGCCCGGAGGCCGTCTTGGCACAGGACGGTGACGGAGGCCAGGCCGTTTGACACGGGGTAGCCGGTTTTGGGGTCAATGATGTGGCTGTAGCGCACGCCGTCCTCCTCAAAGTACCGCTGATAGCCCCCGGAGGTGACCACGGCCCAGGTTCCCGTGACGGAGAGAATCCCCGCCACCCCGGAGCCCGCCGGGTTTTGAATCCCCACCTGCCAGGGGCTGCCGTCGGGCTTTGTGCCGAAGGTCTGGATGTTTCCTCCCAGGGCCAGAATGGCGCAGGTCACGTCTCCCCGCCCCTCCAGATACGCCGCCGCCCGGCTGCCGGCCCAGCCCTTGACCAGGGCCCCCAGATCCAGCTGGGCCCCCGGAGCCAGGGAGGCCGTCTTGCCGGAGAGGGTGAGCTTGTCAGAGCCTGTCAGGGGGAGCAGGGCGTCCAGCTCCTCTTGGGTTGGCACCCGGTATTCCCCGGTGGTAAAGCCCCACAGCCGGGTGACGGGATAGAGGCAGGGGTCCAGAGCCCCGCCGGTCTCCCGGGACAGGGCCAGGGCGCCGGAGAACAGGGCCTCCAGCTCCCCGGTGAGGGAAACCGACTGCCCCTCATTCAGCTGCCGGACCAGGGAGCCCTCCCGGGTTACGGAAAGCTGGCCGTCCCAGCCGTTCAGCATCCCCTTCAGCTGGGCCACGGCCTCCGCCCGTCCGGCTCCCCAGACCTGCAGGGTCATCAACGTATCCATGGCATAGATCTCCGCCTCCTCCGGCCCGGCGGCGCAGCCGTCCAGCAGCAGAACCAGGCAAAGAAGAAGACCGATTGTTTTTTTCATGGCAACCCCTCCCGGCAAAAAAACCGCACTGCCCAAGGGACAGGAAAGACCGCTCCCCCGCCCCGCCGAAGCAGTGCGATTTGTTCCGAAAAAATATGCTGTGGGGCCTGTGGAAAATCCTATGTCACGAGCCTAAGCGCCCAATGTAAGGCGGGGTCAGACATAAGCCGGGCACTTTCGATTTAATTGGTGCTCCGTCCAAACGCACCGACTTCCGAAACTGTCATTGCTATGAAACAACCGCCGCACCCCCAACATGTCATCCTGAGCCAAAGGCGAAGGAT
>JALETK010000185.1 GCA_022781505.1 Clostridiales bacterium
TGGCTCACGGCCCAGCCCACGGCATCCACATAGAAGCCGTTGCTCCGCAGATCCACGAAGGGATTTCTGCCGCTTCCGGCGGGCTTCCCGGCGGCACGCCACAGGAAGGTGACGAACTGGCCCCGGGTCACGGTGTCATCGGGCTTGAAGTGGGTGGCGTCAATGCCGGCGGTGATGCCATTTTCATAGGCCCACAGGACGGCCTTGTAATAATACCGGCTGGGAGACACATCCACAAAGGGGCAGCTGGCGCTCTTGGGCTCCTGAGAGCCGCAGGCCCGCCACAGGAAGGTCACCACCTGGCCCCGGGTGCAGAGCTGATTGGGGGCGAAATGGGTGGCGTCGATGCCCATGGTAATGCCGCAGCAGACTGCCCAGCCCACGGGACCCATGTAGTAGGCCGTCTCCTCCGTGTCCGTGAACGAAACGCCTGCGCTGTTGTCCGCATCCCCCAGGGACTCGAAGGCATAGCCAAACTGGTAGGCATAGGACTTCGCCGTGGACTCATCCAGGCCGTAGATGGTGGTAACGCCCGTCTTGCCCAGGGTAGCCTTACCATTGGCAATGCTGCACTTGGGATTATACACATATACATCCGCCAGAACGTTGCAATTGTTCATGGCGCTGAACCCAATGGTGGAGACGGTCTCCGGGAAGACGATGCTCTCCAACGCTTTGCAGTTTGCAAAGGCGCTGCCGGAAATCGTCCTCACGCCTATGTTTACGGCCACAGACCCCAGCTTGGAGCAGGCGGCAAAGGCGCCCGTGCCGATGGTATGGACGCTGCCGGGGATGGAAACGAAGGTGAGGGCGGTGCATCCGGTGAAGGCGTTCTCCTCAATCACAGAGACACACTTGGGAATGGCGATGCTCACGAGGCTTGTGCAGTCGGCAAAGGTAGCATTCCGAATTTTGGTCAGTCCCTTGGACAAGGTAATCTGGGACAAATTCTTGCAGCTGTGGAAGGCCGAATCTCCGATGGAGGTGACACTGTCGGGAATGCGCACGCTGGTGAGGGCGTAGCAATTGGAAAAGGCCTGCTCGCCAATGGCGGTGACGCTGTCCGGAATCACGATCCGCTCCATGACGTGGCAATTGCGGAAGGCATAGTCCGGAATCTTCTTGATGCTGCCGGGAAGCTCCACAGAACGCAGGGACGAGCAATTGGTAAAGGCATGGACACCGATGGTCTGCACCGTGTTGGGAATGCTGACGCTGGTCATATTGGAGCAGTACTGGAAAGCGTAATCTCCGATGGAGGTGACTCCCGGCTCAATCACCACGGACAGGATTTTCCCGCCATAGCCGCTCTTCCAGGGGGCCACATTACTGCCGAGGTCACTATACTAATACATGGGGCCGGTGCCGGAGATGGTGAGGACGCCGGTGCTCTCGTCCAGATTCCAGTTCAGGTTGTCGCCGCAGGAGCCTTTTGCCGCACTGGCCGTAACAGGCAGCAGCCCCAGCACAAGAACCAGAACCAGAAGGGCAGATAAGAATTTTCTCATTTTTGTTTCCTCATTGCTCTTTTTATGGGCTTTTGGGTACAATTCAGGGGAACCGCCCCAGGCAAATCGCCGCGCCTGCAGCCGTCCCCCTTCTGAATTTGAGTGTATCACAGAGATTATGGAAATGCAAGGAGTTTTTCTCTCCTACATAAAACATTACCGCTCCGCCTTACAGGTTTGTGCGGTTTTCTGAAGGTGTCCCGGTTCCGGAGGGCGGGCGTCGGGGGGACAGCCAGCCGCCCTGCGGTATGGTTTTCGGCAGCGCATCCGGCCCAACGCCCCCGTCCCCGATCATGCCCCCGCCGGGCACTTGCAAATAGGATGGTAGTCCCATCCCAACGCACCACCCGCCAAAACTGTCATTGCGAGACCCCGCAGGGGTCGTGGCAATCCGTCCCCCGCAATGCGTCAGCATTGCACCGGCCGCGAGGCCGGTCATGCCCCCGGGCCGGGATTGCGCCCCTGGCGGGGCGCGCAAGCCTTACGGCTTGCAGGGGAACGGATTGCCACACCAGCGTGCGCGCTGGTTCGCAATGACAGATTTGGAGGTGCGGTGCGTCTGATTGGAAGTGCCAGGGTTTTCGGAGGCGTAGGGCGGTTTACCGGAGGTGCCCGGTTCGATAGCCGGGGGGCGTCAAAAAAGGGGACGCCTTTGGAGCAGCGTCCCCCTTTTGATGTTCCGGGTTTTTTATTTTTCCAGAATCACCGCGCCCCGGGCCTTTTCGGCGGCGCCCGCTCCGATCAGGGCGGCGGCCTCCTCCGGGGTGACGGTCACCTGTACGCCGGTGGTGAGATCCTTCACGGAGCACTTCCCGGCGGCGATTTCATCCTCCCCCAGGAGCACCGCGTAGGGAATGCCCAGCTTGTCGGCGTAGCTCATCTTCTGCTTAAACTTCTTCTGCTCCATGTAAACCTGGGTGCGGATGCCCGCCCCCCGCAGCCGGGTGGCCACGGCGATGGCCGGGCCGGGGTCGGCGGTCATGGGGAGCACCAGGGCGTCCGCCGGGGCGGTGGGAAGCGCCGGGTTCAGGAGGCCCTGCTCTCCCAGGACGTAGAACAGCCGGGTGAGGCCGATGGAGATGCCCACGCCGGGGAGCTGACGGTCGGTGTAATACGCCGCCAGATTGTCATACCGGCCACCGGAGCACACGGAGCCGATCTCCGGATGATCCAGGAGGGTGGTCTCGTACACCGTGCCGGTGTAGTAATCCAGGCCCCGGGCGATGGTGAGATCCACGGCGAAATTCTCCTCCGGCACTCCGAACTGGGCCAGATACCCGGCCACGGCCTTCAGCTCACCAAGGCCCTGGTCAAAGGTCTCATTCCGCCCGGCATAGCCCTCCAGGGCAGCCAGAACCTCCCCGTTGGAGCCGGTGATAGAGATGAACCGGAGGATTTCGTCCCGCTGGGTCTCCGTGAGGCCGCAGTCCTCCACCAAAATGGCGCCCACCTTCTCCGGGCCGATCTTGTCCAGCTTGTCCACGGTTCGCATAATGTCCCCGGACTTGTCCGCGAGGCCCTCCATGGCGTAGAAGCCGTTGAGAATCTTCCGGTTGTTCACCCGGATCTGGAACCGGCTGAGCCCCAGGGTGCGGAAGGTCTTATAAATAATGGAGGGAATCTCCGCCTCGTTGAGGATATCCAGCTTCCCGTCGCCGATGATGTCGATGTCCGCCTGATAAAACTCCCGGAACCGGCCCCGCTGGGCCCGCTCTCCCCGGTAGACCTTGCCGATCTGATACCGGCGGAAGGGGAAGGACAGCTCGTTTGCGTGGAGGGCCACATACTTGGCCAGGGGCACCGTCAGGTCAAACCGCAGGGCCAGATCCGCGTCTCCCTTGTTAAAGCGGTAAATCTGCTTCTCCGTCTCCCCGCCGCCCTTGGCCAGCAGCACCTCCGCCGACTCAATGGCGGGAGTGTCCAGGGGGGTGAAGCCATAGAGGCTGTAGGTTCTGCGGAGAATTTCCATCATCCGCTCCAGCTGCATCTGGGGCCCAGGCAGCAGCTCCATAAATCCGGACAGAGTCCGGGGTTTGATACGTTCCATTTTTAATGACATCCTTTCCAGTAAATCGTTTCCTTTTTGAAGAACCGATATACGGTCTTGGGTTTGAATCTCTCCGGGTGACGGCCCACATACAGGGCCAGGCCCACATAGCACAGCCACAGAGCCAGCAGTCCGCCGAAGATGCCGCAGACCCCGGCCCGAACCCGGGCCTGGTGGGCGTTGGTCTCAGCGAAGGTGAGGTACTCCGTACCGTCCGCGCCGGTGAGACTGTAAATCACGTTTCTGGCCGGTGTATGGGATCTTGCGCTGTACGAGACATAATCCGAGTAGACATAAAACACCGTCCTGCCGTCGCACCGTCCGGCCAGGTTCTCCGTGCGGCCCGTCCAGGCGGCCAGATAAAAGGGGGTCTTATCCGCCGGGGAGTCCATCCACAGATTCCCCCACTCCAGCCGGGCATTGGTGAAGGTCAGCTCAAAATATTCCGCATCCTCCGGAGATACAGGCTGCTCCCCCCACCAGGCCAGCAGCAGGACACAGAGCAGCAATCCGGCAAAAATGCCGTAAACCGTCAGATATGGCCAGGGTTTTACCACATTGCCCCGAAAAATGTCCGTCACTTTCCGCCGGGGCAGCAGAGGAATGGGCCGGTTCCCATGGAGCAGGCGGTACTGCCGGTTGGCTTCGTTCAGAAACTCCATCCGGCCCACAGCCCTCTTTCCCAGGCGGAGGGTTCTGTCTTTCAGAGAAAGCCTGTGGCCGCAGATGCCCCGGATGTCCCCATAGCCATAGTGCCGGGAACGGCCCAGGGCGTCCACCGTCTCAAATCCGCTCTCATCATACAGAACACACCAAATCCGATAAGACCGGGCCAGGAGGCCAAAGCCCAGGGCCAGCAGAGCAAACACCGCTCCAGCCACAGGCCACAGCCAAACCAGGCCCAGCGCCAGGGCCAGACAGACGCCGCAAGCCCTCCGGCCCACCGTCTGCACCCATCGGGGCAAATGCACCACGCCGGGCAGCGGCTTTTCCGGTTTTCCTTTTTTCTTCACAGCGGGCGGCTTTACCGCAGGGGGTTCTTGGTGTGCAGCATCTCCCGCCAATCCAGGTCGCCCCGCTGGAGGCCCAGGATCAGCATCTCGGCGCTGGCCAGGTTGGTGGCCACGGGGACATTGTGCTTGTCGCAGATGCGGATGGTCTCCAGCATCTGCTGGCCGTCCCAGGGGTCGATGGCGTCGGGGTTGGTGAACAGGAGCACCAGGTCAATCTCATTGTAGGCAATCCGGGCGTTCACCTGCTGATGCCCGCCCTGCTTGTGGGACAGGAGCAGGGTGATGGGCAGTCCGGTGGCGTCTGCCACCAGGCGGCCGGTGGTGGCCGTGGCGTAGAGGGTGTGCTTGGACAGGATGCTCTTGTAGGCGGTGCAGAACTGAACCATGAGCTCCTTCCGCTTGTCGTGGGCCAAAAATGCAATATTCATATTGTTATCACTCCATCCCGTGTTACTTTATGGAAGCTCTGATTAAATCTGATGCGCAGATTGCGCAGTCAGATTTTTCGTCAAATCGTACAAAAGACCCGCAGGAATCCTGACGGACTTCAAGGGGATTTTGTGCGGTTTGGCGGAAAAGATGCAAGCAAGATGCGTATCAAGGCGTCAGCCGTGATTGAATCAGAGGTTCCTTAGCTTTCCCAGGGGAACCGGCTCCCCCATAAGCCGCCGGGCCATACGGCGGCAGGCGGCTGCCGCGCCGCCCTTTTCAAACTGCACCAGAGCCCTGCCGTGGACGGCGGCCAGGGTCACGTTCCGGTCCTCCGGCACCAGGCCCAAAAGGGGATACCCCACCATATCCATCACGTCATCCACGGTCATGCCCATGGCGGCGTAGAGCTTGGGCTGCACCCGGTTCACCACCAGGCGCACCTCCGCCTTTCCCATAAGCTCCAGCAGCTCCCCGGTTCTGGCTCCGTCCCGGAGGGCGGCGGGGTCCGGCCCCGTCACCAGAATCTGCCGGGAGGCCGCCTGGGCCGCCAGTCGGAAGCCCGCCCCCACACCGGCGGGGACATCCAGGAAGCAGAAGTCGAAGGCCTGCCGGGCCTCCTGTATGAGGGCCAAGAAAGTACCCTTGTCCAGGGTCTCAAAATCCCGGCCCACCGGCGCGGTGAGGAAGCGGAGCTCCGGATAGTCCGGATGCCGGGCGGCGTCCGAAAGACTGGCGGAGCCTGCGCAGACCTCCGTAAAGGGCAGCGCCGGCGTCTGGGACATGCCAAGGGCGATGTCCAGATTCCGCAGGCCCATGTCCAGATCCAGGCACAGCACCTTCTGACCCGCAGCCGCCAGGCTGACGGCCAGACCCGCGCAGACGCTGGTTTTTCCCGTGCCTCCCTTTCCGGAGAGCACCGCCGCAACGGTCCCCATTTCCTCACCTCCAAGGCCTTTTTTCATGCCTATCATTATAGCGGAAGGACTTTGGAATTTCAACCGCCCGTGCCGGTTTTTTCCAGGTTTTCTTGTGAATCTTTTTCAAAAAAACTCCTTGCCGCCAGTCAAATTCGCCAGTTCTTTTGTCATATTTGCCGAAAACCATCAAATCCCCGGCACCCAGGCCTCCCCCGCAGCGCAAAAGGCGGCTGCGTGTTTTTTTCGTTGCCCGGCAGGGCGCCGGTGAGCGGATCGGGAAAAATAAAAATTTCCTCTTTACAAACGGAGGAAAATGTAGTATTCTTAAATCGCAAATGAGAATCATTCTTAAAAAGGTGAGGTTATGATACAGCCCCGGAAACACAGCAGGAAGCGGGACGCCATCCTGGAATGCATCCGCTCCACTTCCATCCACCCCAGCGCGGAATGGGTGTACACCCAACTGAAGCCCCGGATTCCGGATCTGTCTCTGGCCACCGTATACCGCAACCTGGCGCTGTTCAAGCAGGAGGGGGATATTGTCTCCCTGGGCGTGATTCAGGGCCTGGAGCGATTCGACGGCGACCCGGCGCCTCATGTCCACTTCATTTGCACCGGCTGCGGCCGGATTGAGGACTTGCCCGGCGTTCAGGTTCCCGCCCAACTGGCATCCGGCGTCAGCCGGCAGATCTGCGGCTCCGTCACCGGCTTCTCCCTCAGCTTTGAGGGCCTGTGCAGCTGCTGCTGCCAGGAGCGCACCACCCCAAACCCGATGGAATAACCCATCATATTTACCAAAAAATTTTATTTTAGGAGGAATTTACCATGAAAAAGTTTGTATGTCCTGTCTGCGGCTATGTCTACGAGGGCGAGTCCATCCCCGAGGGCTTCAAGTGCCCCGTGTGCAAGGTGGACGGCTCCAAGTTCGTGGAGCAGAAGGGCGAGATGAAGCTGGCTGCCGAGCATGAGTTCGGCATCTATGGCAAGACCGTTGCCAACAACCCCGACATCACCCCCGAGGACAAGGCTTACATCCTGGAGCAGCTGAAGGCCAACTTCGCCGGCGAGTGCTCCGAGGTCGGCATGTACCTGTGCATGGCCCGGATTGCCCACCGGGAGGGCTACCCCGAGATCGGCCTGTACTGGGAGAAGGCCGCCTACGAGGAGGCCGAGCACGCCGCCAAGTTTGCCGAGCTCCTGGGCAGCGAGTGCGAGCCCAACATGAAGGCCGACACCAAGGCCAACCTGGCCTGGCGTGTGGACTGCGAGTTCGGCGCCACCCAGGGCAAGTTCGACCTGGCCGCCTGCGCCAAGAAGAACGGCCTGGACGCCATCCACGACACCGTCCACGAGATGGCCCGTGACGAGGCCCGGCACGGCAAGGCTCTGAAGGGCCTGCTGGAGCGGTATTTTAAGTAATCCAGCACACCTAAAGGGGGCAAGCGATTGCCCCCTTTTTCTCTATCCATGAAATTTCCGGAGGACTTACTATGAGATATGTAAAGATAACAAGAAAGAAAAGCTTCTTTGGCGCATTGATACCTTATTTCATCTTCGTTGGTTCTCCTAAAACAGAGCTTGATCCACTCAATCCGGATGATGTCTGGGATTTCCCTAATACAAGTGATGCAAAAATCATGAATGGGCAGACAATTACGATCTCCATTCAGGATGAAAAATGCAGTATCCTTGCTTGGGCAGACACTTCCACCGGAGCCGCAAGCAGCCCAGCATATTTAATTGACGAAGGAACAACCGACATTGAGTTGGAGTTAGTCACGCAGTATAGCTGGATTCATGGCAGTCAGTATGTTCTGAGGCCCGTCACGGCAAGGCTCTGAAGGGCCTGCTGGAGCGGTACTTCAAGTAATAAGTAATTTCTTTTACTGAGCGCTGGAAACAAGTTCCACCGCTTAGCAGTTGCTTGGATTTTGATGCTTTATCCATGCAGAAATTAAGGAGGAACGGTATCCCATGGCGAAGGAAAATCTTTTCATGAAAAACGCAAAAGAAAAGGGCCTGATTGATGAACGTGAGATTGCAGTTGCGGCGGACATTGCCTGCACCAACGGCAATCGCGGCAGAGCCTGGGTCTTCATCAACGGCAGTATGCTGCACCTTTATGAACTGGCGGGGCTTGCAGAGATTGGAGCGCATGTAGAATCCCTCGATTTGAAAGATGGGCAAGTGCTCAAAGCCAGCAGCTTTGTGCTGAATCCCTTCCTGAAGCTGAGCTACAATGGGCAGACATATTCCTTTAAGGGCTTTGCACAGGCCAAGAAGGTTATTGAAGCCATAAAAGAAAGTTGCGGCGCCTGAGCCGTCATAGCAAAGCTCTGAAGCGCCTGCCGGAGCGGTATTTTAAGGAAATCACCTGAATCGGCGGGGCTTTGCCCCACCGACTTTTTTATGCCACGCCTCCTGCTTGCGCCGGGGCTTATGCTGTCCGGGAATGTATATGGTGTTGCCTTCTACTATACATCCCGTGTCCGGAAATTACCCCCTCTGTGTCCAATTTTCGTTTACCGCTCCAGCCGGATCTCAGCCTCTGGTGAGTCCCGCCCGGTACTCCATATTGATTTCCGTGATCTCCTTCTCGCCGTCAATATAGGGCTGATAGAGCGCCTCCACCCGGCCGCCGCCCATGTTGTCGCAGCCGTTGCAGAATTCGCAGCTGCTCCCACAGGCCGAAAGAGCCTGGTTGATGATCTCAATCCGCTCCTCTCTTGTGGTGTCCTTGATCAAAATCGAACGCATACCCGCTTCCTCCCAATTGTATTGTTATTTGATGCGCTTGTATTCCCGGAAAATCTCCTGGAAGGTTCTCCTTCCGGCAATATAGTCCTCAAAGACCAGCAGGGGCTCCTTCCCGTGGAATACCTGGCAGATTCCACAGATGTCACAGTCGCTCCTGCAGCGGAAGGTTTCGCTGATGTACGCCATGCGCTGCTCCTCCGTGGACGATTCAATCTTCGGCTCCATGCACCGTTCCCTCCCTGTCCCGGCGCCTTTGCCGGTGTCATAAGGTTCTTGCCTTTATTTTATCCCTTCCCCGCCCCCCTGTCAATTCACCTGCAGCCAGTTTCCCGCAAGCCCCGGCCCTAACTTCTAAAAATCGACTACCGATCGCTATCAGGGCCGCGATTCAACGAACCGCAGGGGAGGGTCATGACCCATGTCACGAACTTAAAAGCGCAGGATGTGGCAGAAACCACACAAAGAATAGCAGGAAAGTGTTTCATTCCCAAAAACTTATGCGAAAGCAAAGTAATATTCATCATTTTTTGATTCGAAAAAGCTCCTTTCGCTTAAGTTCGTGACATTGGGTCATGGCCGTCCTCTGCAATGCACCGAAGTAATATTTTAAAAGTTACAGCGTACTAAGGCCGGGGCTTTTCTTATTCCATGAGCTTTTCCAGCTCCCGGAGGGTTGCCACCGGGCTGGCGCAGGTTTTTCCACGGCACAGGTAGTACCGGGCGCCCTCCGCCGGGATTGGGTAGGCGGCGGTGAAGGGGGCCACGGCGGCAAGGCGCTCCTGGTTTTCCGGGGTCTTCACCAGAACCGTGAGCCCGAACCAGGGCTTGCTCCGGAGGAAGGCCGGCAGGGCCTCCGGCAGCTCCTTCGCGGCGCAGACCAGCTCCGCCGTGGGCCAGAGCTCCTCCAGAAGGGCCAGGAGGGTGACGCTGTGCCCCGCCGGGTAGTCCTGAATGGCGCCCGCCAGGTAAGCCAGCTGCCGCTCCGACGCCCTTTTCCAGCGCTCCTCCCCGGTGAGCCGGGCCAGGCGGGAGAGCACCAGAGCCCCCATTCCGTTGCCCGAGGGCATGGCCCCGTCGTAGACCTCCTTGGTGCGGGTGATGAGCTGCTCCCCGTCCTTTCCGTAGGGGTAGAAGCCGCCCTGCTCCCAGTCGAAAAAGTCCGTCAGAAGGGCCTCTCCCAGGGCGGTGGCCCGCTCCAGCCAAGGCGCCCGGAAGGTGGCGCCGTATAGCTCCAGAAGCCCCCAGGCATAAAACCCATAGTCCTCCAGCTTGCCGGGATGGGCCGCCTCCCCCTCCCGCCAGCGGGCCAGCAGGCGTCCGCTCCCGTCCGTCAGATGCTCCTCCAGGAAACCCGCCGCCCGCTCCGCCGCCTCCAGGTACCGGGGCTCCTCCAGGAAAAGCCCCGCCCGGGCAAGGGAGCCAATCATCAGGCCGTTCCAGGCGGTGAGCACCTTGTCATCCCGGTGCAGCCTGCCGCGGCTCTTCCGGTATGCGTACATCCGCCCCCGCAGGGCCCTGTCCCCCTCCTGCTCCCAGGCGTCCTCCTCCAGGAGGTTGGGGATGCTCTTTCCCTCAAAATTGCCCTCCGCCCCAATCCCATACCGGCGGCAGAAGCGTGCCCCGTCCTCCGGGCCCAGCGCCCGGGCCACCTCCTCCGGGGAGAAGACATAGTATTTTCCCTCCACCCCGTCGCTGTCCGCGTCCTGACCGCAGTAGAAGCCGCCCATGGGGTCCGTCAGCTCCCCCAGGACATAGTTCAGGGTGCGGCAGGCCACCTCCCGGAGGTAGCCCCGGCGGGTCTGCCGGTAGCCCTCGGTGTAGGCCAGGGCCAGAAGGGCGTTGTCATAGAGCATCTTCTCAAAATGGGGCACCAGCCACCGCCGGTCCGTGGCGTACCGGGAGAAGCCCCCGCCCACATGGTCAAAGAGCCCGCCCCGATACATATGCTCCAGGGTCTGCTCCGCCATCTCCCCGGCCCGGGTGTCCCCGGTGAGGCGGGCGTAGCGCAGGAGGAAGATCAGATTGTGGGCGGCGGGGAACTTGGGGGCCTGGCCGAAGCCGCCCCAGGGGCTGTCAAAGCTCCGGGCAAACAGGGCCGCCCCCGCCCGCACCAGCGCCCGGCCGGGGGGGCCCGGCTGCACCGGCGCCTCCCGGCGGAGGTGCTCCGTCAGGCGCTCCCCAACGGCAGTCAGCCCCGCCCGGTTTTCCCGCCAGCTCCGGGCCGCCTGCTCCAGAAGCTCCAGAAGCCCCTCCCTGGGAAGATAGGTTCCCGCCCAAAAGGGCTTCTGCTCCGGAGTCAGGAGCAGCGTAAGGGGCCAGCCCCCGGAGCCGTTCATGGCGATGCAGGCCGCCATATAGACCGCGTCCACGTCGGGACGCTCCTCCCTGTCCACCTTCACGGGAATGAAATACCGGTTCAGCACCGCCGCCACCGCCTCCGACCGGAAGGATTCCCGGGCCATCACATGGCACCAGTGGCAGGTGGAGTAGCCGATGCTCAGGAAGATGGGCTTGTCCTCCCGCCGGGCCTCCTCCAGAGCCGCCGCCCCCCAGGGACGCCAGGCCACGGGATTTTCCGCGTGCTGAAGAAGATAGGGAGATTTTTCATTTCGCAGCTGATTTCCCACAGGGCTTTCCTTTGACATTGCCGTCACCTCACTGGTATTATGAGCAAAGGGCCTCCCCTTTATCACCTGTTTCCCAAAGGGACTGTACTTTTTTCGGAAGGTGTAGTATGATATACCGATCAACGGCGGGAGATAATGGTTTTGAAAAAGCTGGGAATTGTGAGGAGCAGCACCGCCGCATCCGGATTGCCGCCGGTGTTCTGGCCCTGGGGGTCTGCCTCCTGGCGGCGGTTCTGATTCTGGGCCGCAAAAAGAAGCGCCCCGCTCCGGAGCCGCCCCGGGAAACCCCCGCGCAAACTGAATAAAGGAAACCCCAAGGGTTCAAGCACCAGCCAGGGGGGTGTCTCAAAACTCGTTTTGAGACACCCCCCTGGCGTTTTCCAAACCGCATCGGTTTGGAAAAACGGTTGATTGAACGTGAAAGGGGCCCTTTGCCCCTTTCACACTTTCCCCGCTACTCTATATCGTTAAATATTTCTCCTGTTTTTCCTGTTGCAACGGTATATGAGGCAGGCCCCTGGCCTGCTTTTTATATCGCTATTCCTCCTGCCCCTCTCCGCTCCGGATGTATTCCACCAGATCCGAGGCGGTTTGGGACACGGCGTTGAGATTGGTGCTGTACAGATTCTTGCCGTTCTCCGGCTGGAACAGCAGCAGCTGTGCGTTGTACATGCTGTTCACATCCCGGAAGACAGAGCCGGAATTGAGGTGCAGCCGCTTGGACAGCTCCGGCACGCCCATGGGCCGGTTCATCATCAGCCGGAGCATCTCCACCCGGTCCGGATTGGCCAGCATACGCAGGACAATGTATCTGCTCTCGTCCATGGTGGGCTGCTCCTTGTGCACCTCCATCTCCGGACGAATGCCGATTCCCATGTGGATGGATACACGTCCGGCCTTCTCGTCCACATGAATGGGGCTGAGCAGTGGAGAAAAGTACCGGAAGCCGATGTGCAGCTCCCGCAGGTTGTCCGCCTTTACCTGCCCCCGCTTTGCCAGGAACTCCTGGGCGCTGTTCTCCCGGAAAAAGGTCTCCCACTCCCTCATCCGCGCCACGGACCGCTCCACCCAGGGGGCCAGCAGCGGCGCCAATGCCTCCGCCACCGGACGCAGCAGCTCCGTCACGGCGGCCAGATGCCGGTCAAAATTGGAAAACACCTCCACCAGCTGCAGCTTATAGGCCGCCGGTGCCGAAAGCCGGGCAATCTCGCCGGACAAGGTGGAGAAGGAATCGTCCTCCACAGGGTCTATATTCAGGGAAAAGGGATCCAGCCCATTGATGCGGTAGTGCTCCCGGCGGCGCCTGGCCCAGGATTCGGACAGGGCCCTGCCCATGTCGTCCACATCCGGGGAGGCCACCTCCACGGAGCTGTACACCAGGCAGCAGCCCAGGCAGGAGAGCCGCTCCGCAATGCCGCCCACGGGAACCCCCCGGAAGTAAAACTGCAGGCGGCTGTCCTCCGGGGAGAGGCCCCGGCAGGCCTCCGCACGGATTGCCTCCACCGCCTCCACCGGCAGGTAGTATTCCCCCGGAAGCGTCATGTTTTCCGGCGGAATGTCATTGACCAGGGCATACACCAGCTCCGCCGCCTCCAGCAGCAGACAGGGCTCCCGGCAAGCAAGGATGTTCACTTCCCAATCCCCCAATACATTCTTTTGATGTATTGTAACAGATTTCAAACGCAGAAGCAACGCCTCCCAAAGGTTTTTATGTGGGGCAGGCGGTCAGGCCGCCTGCCCCACGGGAATGAATCAGAACAAAGCCGGAGCGCTTAGGCTTCCAGGAACCGGAAGATGATGGTGGCAAGCTGTGCTCTGGTGGCCGTATCCTTCGGCATCAGCTGACCGGCGCTGCCAACCAGCAGCCCCTCCGCCACGGCCCAGCCCATGGACTCCCGGGCAAAGGTGGAGACGGTCCCGCCGTCGGAGAACCCATCCAGGCTGCCGCGGGCGGACACATCCTGACCGGCGAACGCAGCGTAGCGGTACAGGAAGGTCATCAGCTGCTCCCGGGTGGCGGAAGCCTCGGGGGCGAACCGGGTGTCGGTGATGCCTCTGACGATGTCGTTCTCATAGGCCCAGGCCACAGCCTTGGCGTAGTACCGGCCGGAGGCCACATCGGTGAAGGGCGCTTCGGACTCCACCGCAGGCTCGCCTGCCATGCGGTAAAGCATGGTGACAATCATGCCCCGGGTGACGGTGCCGTTGGGCGCGAAGATGCCATCGCCCATGCCCTTCATGAGGCCGTTCTCCAGGACATAGTCCACGCCCTCGTGATACCATCTGGAGGTATCCAGGTCGGAGAATGCCTTGGAGGGGCAGCTGGCGGCGGTAAAGTTGTCCCGGAAGCTGTAGCCGCAGTTCTTGCAGGTGTGCAGGGTGTAGCCATCCTCCTCACAGCCGCGCTCTACCACGGTGACCTCGAAATCGTGGCCGGTGGCCTCGGTCTCGTTGTCCCGGTAGCTGTGGCCGCAGTTCTTGCAGGTGTACAGGGTGTAGCCGCCTTCCTCGCAGGTGGGTTCCACCACGGCAACCACATAGTCATGCTCGGGAACCGTGAGCGTGACGGTCTCGGCGGTGTTGGGATGGGTCTCGTTCTCCTCCACCGTGGTGACGGTGAAGACGGCCTCCGTATCCTCCCCGGCGCCGAAGGTCAGGGTGGCCAGGACGGTGCCTGCGGGAAGCTCCTCCCCGCTCACATAGCCGAAGGTCACAAGGCCCTCTTGGGTGTGGAAGCTGGTCATCTCAGCCGTGCCGGTCTTCTCCTGAAGGGTCAGTTTGGAGGCGTCGTAGGCCACGGTGACAAGGCCGTTGTTCACTGCGTTGTTGGCTGTGACGGTCAGGGTGACGGTCTTGTTCTCGCAGTCGGTGCTGTGCTCCACGGACAGAAGCTCCAGAGGCAGCTCATTGTGGTGGCGCACCGGGGTGCTGCCGGTGGCGGCGTTCAGAGAGCCGGTGTGCAGGGAACCGGCAGAAGCGGTAAAGGCCTCCGTGGGAATGGTAACCCGCTCCAGCTCCACCTCGTTGCCCGTGGGCATCCGGCCAACCTGGGCGTCCAGGGCCGTGTTGTTTCTGGCGTTGTACAGGGCGGCGGGCCATACGCCGCTGCCAAAGTCGCCCAGCAGGTCGGACTTGTAGGTGTTCTCCGCCATGTCATAGCGCAGGCGGTAGATCTCGTTGGTGTCTCCGTTGAAGTAGGAGAGGTACAGGAAGCCGTCCTCACCTGCCACCAGAGAGCAGAACATATCATAGCCGTTCTGGCCGCCGGGGAAGCTCAGGCTGCACAGGTCGCTGCGGGTGTAGTCCGCCATGGCGCTCATGCCGCCCTTGCCGTTGTCGTAAATCCAGACGGTCCAGATGTTGCCAATGTTGTCCAGGAGAAGCAGCTGCTCCGCATCCACCAGCTCACCGGTGGACTCGTTGTAGTATTCTCCGTAGCCCAGGGAGGTGATGGCTGCCAGCCGGTCCGCTCCGGCGTCGGCCAGCCGGCTCTCCAGGTTAAAGGCCTCGCCGGTCAGGTTCATGGCGTCCTGGGGAGCCAGCAGGTAATACTGGAAGATGCTGGTAATCATCACCGTGTCCTCGGTGGAGAACACAGGGCTGTAGGCCATATCCCACAGAGCCGTGCCCAGATTCACATCGGAGCGGGCAATGGTCTTGCCGGTGGTCATGTCCATCTGGTGCATGTAGCCGTCAAGGTCCATGATGTAGAGCTGGTCATTGTCCGTATCCAGGACGGCGGAGGAAGCCTGGGCATCCAGGCCGATACCGGCCTGCCAGGTGTTGTCCGTCTCGGTGTTCCAGGTGAAGGCCTTGGAGTTGCCCTCCTCGTCCACCAGAACGCCGTCCAGAGTGGTCTTGGCCGTGTCCACGGTGACGGTGCAGGAGGCGGAGAGGCCGGGGTTCAGATTGGAGGTGGCGGTGACGGTGGCGGTGCCCACACCGGTTGCCGTCACGACGCCCGCTTCATCCACGGAGGCAACCTCCGGGTTGGAGCTGCTCCAGGTCACGGTGCGGTCGCTGGCGTTCCAGGGGGTCACGGTAGCCGTGAGCTTGGCGGCGGAGCCCACCAGAAGGTTCATGGTCTCCTGGGAGATCTGAATGCCGGACACCTGATCCACAGGATCGGTCCAGCTGCCCTCGGTCTGGCTGACCTCGGGAATCATCACGCAGCACAGGTTGTCCCACAGGTCGGCAATCACCTGGTATTCGCCGGTGGCGGGGTCAATCTCAAAATACCAGCTGAAGGGGAATACCCAGGTGCCGAAGACCGAGACATAATAGGCGTTCCAGATGAGCATACCCGTATTGGGGTCAATCTCCATGCCCTGGATGGAAACACCGTTGATGCCCTTGGCAACCTCCACCAGAAGCTCAGGCTCTCCAATGGTGTCCAGGGTGAAGGAATAGACCTGAGGCGTGCCCAGCTTCTGGCAGTAGAAGGTGCCGTTTTCATCGCAGGCCAGGGTGTTGGTGGTGACGCCGATGGTGCCAACCTCCATCACGGCGCCGGTGAACCGGTCCACGGTGACCAGCTTGCCATTGGTGACACCGTAAATCACGTCGTCGGACTTGCTGTAGGCCATGTCCGTGAGGGCGGCGTCCATCCTGGTGATCAGGGTCATATCCGAGGGGTCACTCTCCGGCATAATGTAGAGCTCGCCCTTGTCGGTGGAGGCGAAGATCATGTGATCCACGATGGTGCCGCCGTAGAAGGTATCGCTGCTGGGCATCCAGGAGTCCAGGGTCTGGAAGGTGGTAGTCTCATCAAAGCCCGTCCAGCAGCCGGCGGTCAGGTCAAAGGCAATCCGCTTGGGGAGGGTGATGTCTCCCAAATCCACCTGGATTTCATAGGTGGCGGTGTTCATGGCGTAGTCTGTCACCTGCACCAGGAACTTCTGGCCGTCCACCTCGCTCACATCCACAGAGAAGGTGCAGGTGTCACCGGCCTGGGCGTCGGGGTTGCTGCCGGTCTGGGACAGGAGCTTCACGCCGGAGGCATTGTACAAAGACACGGCGGACACATACTGGTTGTCCGTGGCGGTGACGTCCAGGGTGTTGTTCATGAGGTTCAGGGAGACGGCCTCCACCGTGGGAGCGGTGTTGTCCACCACCAGGGGGGTGGTGAGGAAGGCGCCCTTGCCCAGGTCCTCCCAGCGGACAGAGCCGTCCTCATTGACATAGTAGCTGGGGGCCAGGGTCAGGGTGAGCTCCACCTGGGTTCCCTCAGCCAGGCCACGGGGGCTCCAGCCGGTGTCCAGCATATAGTAGCCGGGGATATAGGCCAGCTTGGAGAAATAGGAGCCGTAGATGGTGCCCATATCCACGCTCTTCAGAACCTCGCCGCTGCCGGTGTCGGTGACCGTGAACCGGGAGGCGGCAGCGTTCCGGATGACCACGGTCTTCAGCTTGGTGATCCGGTCGCCGTTCTCGCTGTTGATGGCGTTGCGCTCAGGCATATAGCGGACGTCCGTTTTGACGGGGTTGCCGCCGAAGAAGTAGGAATTATAGGGGTCATCTGCGTAGGTCATGAGGAAGCTGTTGATTTCCGGCCAGTACAGGTGGGGAATCCGGGAGTTGATGCCGGTGGACTTTGTGCCGGTCTCGCCGGTCTTGTAGGTCTGGTAAATGCCATGGTCAAACATGGTGGCGTCAGACCAGTTGCCGTAGAAGGCCAGCACGGGGATAGAGTGGGAGGTACCCGTCTGCTCCCCGCTGTCCGTCACGGCGTTGGCATACACATAGGCCTCCACATAGGCGCCGCTGGTGTAGTACTCGTCCAGCCGGGCCTTGGCCTCCTCCGTAAGGCGGATGGTCACGGAGAGCTTCACGCTGCCGCCTGCGGGGACGGTCACGGTCTCGCTGTCCAGCTTGGCAAGGAACAGTCTCACGTCGTAGGTATCCACGTCGCCGTCCCCGTCCACATCGGCCCAATCCATGGCCTGAATGGACGCCCGCTGGCCGGTCACATAGTCCAGAAGGGCCTGGCCGTCCTCCCGGTCCACGTCGCCGTCGCCGTCAAAGTCCCGGCGGGCCAGCTCACCGGCGCCGTTCACGGCCTTGCCGTCGGCAGTCCAGAGCACATTGGCGGAGAGGGCCGTGGTCTGGCGGTCCATGAAGAGGGCCGTCTGATCCTCGGTGGTTGCCCAGAAGTTGGCATAGTCCAGGAAGAAGCCCTGGGTGAACACGTCGGCGGAGAGCTCATAGGTCTGCGCCTCTTCCGTCAGGTTATGGAGGTCAAAGCGGAAGCTGTACACGCCGTTGCGCTCCGGGTCGTCCCCCAGCTCCGCCTTGGCTTTGCCGTCGGGCTGGCCCTCCACCAGAACATAGGAGTCAAAGCTGGTGGCATCTGCGGCGTTCACAAGGCCCGCGCCCTGCTGGAACACGGGATAGTACTCCCCGTCCCCGTCCTTCATGGGCTTCGCGGTGGACATCATGATGCTCTGGGCCAGAGCCCGGTCCGTGAGGCCCTCCTGGGACAGGCCCTTGTCCTCGATATACTGCTTCACAAGGGCGGTGATACCGGCCACCTGGGGGGCGGCCATGGAGGTGCCGCTCATGCTGGCGTAGAGGTTGGTCTCCGGAGCCTCGCCATA
>JALETK010000057.1 GCA_022781505.1 Clostridiales bacterium
ATGGTTCAACTAGGAGTGACCGAACTTCACCCTGCTGTCCTACAGCTATTGTATCACGGGTATGTCAAAACCTGCTGAACTAATTAAAGTGAACTAAGCCGATACACTTAAAACTATCCGCAAATCTTATTATACGAGGAGTGATTCTATGCCCTCTCTCACATGGGAGCTGGACGCCATTGCCCGATGTGCCACCCAGTACCGGACGGAGATGCTGGCTCCCCTGGGCCTCAAGTCCTGCCATGCCAGTTATCTTCTTCAGATCTGCAAAAACCCTGGCATCTCCCAGGAGCAGCTGGCCCGGCGGATTTATTTCAACAAGAGCAGCGTTGCCCGGCAGCTGGCTGTTCTGGAGGAGGCGGGCTTCATCCGCCGCACCACCTCCGAGACGGACCGGCGGGTCACCCAGCTGTTTCCCACGGATAAGGCCATTGCCCTCCTTCCTCAAATTCGCCAGGTGCTCCTGGACTGGGAGGATCTGATCACCCAGGGGCTCAGCCCCCAGGAGCAGACCGCGCTCCGGGAGATGCTGCTGAAGCTGAAGGATCTGGCCGCCCGCCGGGTTCAGCCGGATTAGGAGTTTGCCATGGGAGGCCTGAAAAAATACATTCGTCCATTTTATGGCTATATGGTTTTTACCATGCTCATCAAGCTCCTGGGCGCCGTGGTTGAGTTGATGATTCCCTATCTTCTGGAAACCACTCTGGATCACATCGTTCCCACCGGGCGGCGGGACTGGATCTGGCTGTGCGGGGGCGGAATGGTGCTGTGCGCCCTGGTGTGTGTGACAGCCAACATCATCGCCAACCGCATGTCGGCCAAGAGCGCCGGGGACATCACCCTCCATGTGCGCCACGACCTGTTTCAAAAGCTGGAGGGCCTGTCCTCCCGGCAGTTGGACAGGCTCACCGTCTCCTCTGCCGTCTCCCGGCTCACCAGCGACACCTACAATGTGAATCAGCTTCTGGCCAGGATGCAGCGTCTGGGAATCCGCGCGCCCATTTTGCTCCTGGGCGGGGTCTGTGTCACTTTGAGTATGGATTTGGGCCTGGCGCTCATCCTTGTCGCGACCCTGCCGGTGATTGCCCTGGTGGTCTTCCTGGTCACAAAGGCCAGCGTGCCCCTCTATACCAAGGAGCAGAGCATTCTGGATCATATGGTTCAGGTGGTCCAGGAAAATATAACCGGCGTCCGGGTCATTAAGGCCCTGAGCAAATCAGACTATGAGAAGGAGCGGTTTAACCGGGTAAATCAGGAGCTCAGCGACACGGATCAGAAGGTAGGCGGCATCGCCGCCATTACCAATCCGGCCGCAACCCTGACCCTCAATCTGGGGCTGACTCTGGTGGTTCTGGCAGGCGCCTTCCGGGTCAACGGCGGTCTGACCCAGCCCGGCGTGATCATTGCGTTTCTCAATTATTTTGCCATGATTCTCAACGCCATGCTGGGTGTGACAAAAATCTTCATCATCTGGTCCAAGGGTCAGGCCAGCGCCAAGCGGGTGGTGGAGGTGCTGAATCTCCCCCGGGAGCTGGAGGTTCAGCCCCATGCCCCCGGTCCGGCGGATTACCTTCGCTTTCAGGATGTGTCCTTCTCCTACAATGGCATTGTGAACAACGTGGAGCATCTGAGCTTCTCCCTCTCCAGAGGGCAGACCCTGGGCATTCTGGGCGCCACCGGCAGCGGCAAATCCACCGTGGTGAACCTGCTGCTCCGATTTTACGACCCGGACACCGGAGCCATCTTCCTGGAGGGTCAGGATCTGCGCTCCATTCCGCCGGAGGCGCTCCGGGCCCGGTTTGGGGTGGTGTTCCAAAATGACTTCCTTATGGAAGGTACCGTGGCGGATAACATCCGATATTTCCGGGATCTGCCCCGGGATGCTCTGGCTCAGGCAGCTCATTGCGCCCAGGCAGACTTTCTCTGGGAAACGGATGGGAGCCACCCTGTAGCCGTCCGGGGCAATAATCTCTCCGGCGGGCAGAAGCAGCGGCTTCTCATTGCCCGGGCCCTGGCCGCCAATCCGGAGCTTCTGATTCTGGACGACGCATCCAGCGCCCTGGATTACCGCACAGACGCCGCCCTCCGGGGCGCCCTGGCCCAGCGCTATTCCTCCGCCACAAAAATCATTGTGGCCCAGCGGGTCAGCAGCATCCGTCACGCAGACTGGATTCTCATGCTGGATGAGGGCCGGGTCATGGGCCAGGGAACCCACGAGACACTTCTGAGCAGCTGCCCGGCATACCGCCAGATTGCAGAAGCCCAGATGGGGGAGGTGACCGACTGTGGCTGAACGCCTCGGCATGATCTCCGGAAATCGCCTGACCCGGGGAGAGACCAGCGGCGACCGCCGGAATCTCTCGGAAGCCCGTCAGCCCCGGATGGCCATTCTCCGCCGCCTGTGGAAATATCTGGGAAGAAACCGTCTCCTTTTGATTCTGGCGGTTGTGCTCTCCCTCAGCGCCAACATACTGTCCCTCTTTGGCCCCCGGCTCTCCGGCCAGGCCATCAACGCCATTGAGGCAGGCCCCGGCCAGGTAGACATTCCATACGTTTTGGAAAAAGTGGGCTGCATGGCCCTCTTCTACACCCTGTCGGCCCTCCTGTCCTACATTCTCTCCCAGGTCATGATTCGCCTGTCCCGGCGGGTGGTGCGGCAGATGCGGCGGGATGTCTTTGACCGCCTGGCCCGTCTCCCTGTGGGCTTCTTTGACCGATACCAGACAGGAGACATTCTCAGCATCATCACCTACGACGTGGACACAGTGAATCAGTCCCTGTCCGCCGATCTTCTCCAGGTGCTCCAGACCACGGTCACCGTCAGCGTATCCTTCGTCATGATGCTGACCATTGCCCCAAAGCTGATTTTCATCTTCTGCGTCACCATCCCGGCTACAGTCCTCATCACCCGCTGGATTACCAACCGGGTACACCCCCTGTTCCGCCGCCGCAGCCGCCTTCTGGGCGCGCTCAACGGATTTACCGAGGAGATGATCAGCGGACAGAAGACCACCAAGGCCTACGGTCAGGAGGCCGCCGTGCTGGAGGCCTTTGATGAAAAGAACCACCAGGCCGTGGAGGCCTACACGGAGGCGGAGGCCAACGGCACCATTATGGGCCCAGCGGTCACCTGCATCAACAACGTCTCCCTGGCCATGGTCTGCCTCTTTGGCTCCCTGCTCTATCTCTCCGGCGGCATCCGGCTGGGAGATTTGGCGAGCTTTGTGCAGTACTCCCGGAAGTTCTCCGGCCCCATCAACGAGGTGGCCAACATTGTCAGCGAGCTTCAAAGCGCTTTTGCCGCAGCGGAGCGGGTCTTTGGCCTCATGGACGCAGCGCCGGAGGCGGAGGATTCCCCGGAAGCAGCGGAGCTGAAAAGCGTCCGGGGAGATGTGGAGCTCCGAAACGTCAGCTTCGGCTACGAGCCGGAGACGCCCGTTTTGAAGAATCTGAGCCTCCACGCCAGACCCGGAGAGCTGGTGGCAATCGTCGGCCCCACAGGAGCCGGTAAGACCACGGTGATCAACCTTCTCATGCGCTTTTACGACGCGGAAGCCGGAAGCATCACCGTAGACGGCCACGATATCCGCCAGGTGACCCGAAGCAGCCTCCGGAGGGCCTACAGCATGGTGCTCCAGGACACCTGGCTGTTTCAGGGTACCGTCTTCGACAACATAGCCTATGGCAAAAAGGATGCCACCATGGAGCAGGTGGTGGCCGCCGCAAAGGCCGCCAGAATTCACAGCTATATCGCTTCCCTGCCCCAGGGCTACGATACCATCCTCAGCGACAACGGCTCCAGCATCTCCAAGGGTCAGAAGCAGCTGCTCACCATCGCCCGGGCCATGCTTCTGGACAGTCACATGCTGATTCTGGATGAAGCCACCTCCAATGTGGACACCCAGACTGAGGCAGCCATTCAGGCCGCCATGCGGACACTGATGAGGGACAAAACCTGCTTCGTCATTGCCCACCGCCTGAGCACCATCCGAAACGCGGACCACATCTTGGTTATGCGGGACGGCCAGGTGGTGGAGCAGGGCAATCACAAGACCCTGATGGCCCAAAACGGATTCTATGCCAAGCTCTATTACGCCCAATTCTCCTGAGAATCGTTCCGTCCTATCCTCAGCCAGCCTGCTCAAAACTGCAGGCTGGCTTTTTTCTGCCCAGATCCCCGGACAGACAAATTGGGCCAGCCGATTGAAAAACCGGCTGGCCCAACGGATTGTGAAATTTAATGGACAACCATCATGCGCTTTCACACCACCATAAAGGATAGACTCCTATTGTCATCCTGAGGTGCAGCCAAAGGATCTCAAGCACCAGCCACCGGTGTCGGAACCTTCCTGCGCAAGATCCTTCGCCCTTGGCTCAGGATGACAGGCTGGGGTGCTTTGGTTGTTTAACGGCAAGGGTGCGCTTATTCGGCGGTGAGATACCGCATGATGATGGTGGCGATCTGGGCCCGGGTGGCGGTGGTGTTGGGGCTCAGGGTGGTCTCGCTGAGGCCGGTGATGAGGCCCTGGGACACGGCCCAGTTCATGGCGTTCACGGCGTACTTAGAGACCTTGCCGCTGTCCTCGAACTTCGCCAGGTTG
>JALETK010000095.1 GCA_022781505.1 Clostridiales bacterium
CGGCCGTTGAGGGTGGCGTTCAGGGCTTTGGAGAGGGGGCGCAGGTCGCCCTCCCGGGTGCACAGGGCGTAGCGGTAGCCCGATTCGTCGTCCCCGGAGAGGACGAAGCAGGGGCCCTGGCACAGGTCTCCCAGCTTGTCCGCCAGGCGGCGGAGGCTGTCGGGGGTCAGGCCCGGCTCAAACAGAAGGGGGCGGAGGCTCCCCCGGTGGGCCTCTGCCAGGGCGTCAAAGACCCGGGCCTCCAGACCGGCGGCTCTGGCCTTGGCGGCCTCCAGGTCGGAGAGCACCTTCCGGGCGGCCTCCCCGGTCTCCATGGGCTTGGCGGAGAAGGCCAGGGAGACCAGACGGTTCTGCTCGTAAATCCTTGAGAGATAGCCCAGGGCTCTGCCGCCGCAGACCATCTCCATGCGAACCCCCTGGTGGAATTTGGCCCAGGACAGGAGCTTCAGAAGGCCGATTTCTCCGGTGCGGCTCACATGGGTGCCGCAGCAGGCGCACAGGTCATAGCCCGGGAACGCCACCAGGCGCACCAGGCCGGACAGGGGCTTTTTGCTCCGGTAGGGGAGGCTCGCCAGCTCCTCTCCGGAGGCGAACCAGGACTTTACCTCCAGGTTCTTCCAGATGGCCTCGTTGGCCCGGGCCTCCAGGCCCGGCAGATCCTCCTGGGGGATGATGCCATCAAAGTCAATGGTGACGGTGTCCGCCCCCATGTGGAAGCCCACGTTGTGAAAGCCGTAGGCGGCGTGGATGATGCCGGAGAGGATGTGCTCGCCGGAGTGCTGCTGCATCAGGTCAAACCGCCGGGCCCAGTCCAGCCGGCCCTCCACCAGAGCCCCGGGCTCCAGGGGCCGGTCACAGAGGTGGACAATCTCCCCCTCCTGCTCCCGGACGTCCAGCACCCGGGCATCGCCCAGGAGGCCCTGATCACAGGGCTGGCCGCCTCCCTCGGGATAAAAGGCGGTCTCCGCCAGAGTCACGGCCCACAGGTTCTTCTGGGGACGGCAGCCCGTGACCCGGGACTGAAATTGGGTGCAATGAGAATCTTGATAGTAAAGCGCATTGGGGTTCATGGAATCCCTCCTTATCCCCTCCATTATATCCCGAAACCGCCCTGGGCGCAATGGGGAAAATACCTGCGGGAGCCTGTGGGATCTGAAATGTAAACCAATTCGAAAAAACAAGTTGACAATTAAAGGGATTTGTGGCATACTGTTTCCGAAAACTTTTTGGGAGGTATTCTCTGATGGAAACGAAAGAAAAGCGCCGGTTCTCGGTGCGGGATATGGCCCTGTGCGCCCTGTTCGCGGCGATTCTGGCGGTGAGCGCCTGGCTGACCATTCCCGGGCCTGTGCCCTTTACTCTGCAGACCTTCGCGGTCTTTGCCGCCCTGGGGCTTCTGGGGGGAAAGCGGGGCACCATTGCCATTGCCGTCTACCTGGTTCTGGGGGCCGTGGGCCTGCCGGTGTTCTCCGGCTTCCGGGGCGGCTTCGGGGTGCTCCTGGGCAGCACCGGCGGCTATATTGCTGGCTTCCTGCTCTCCGGCCTTCTCTACTGGGCCATGACCGCCCTGCTGGGGGACAAGGTCTGGGTGAGGCTGCTGGCCATGGTGCTGGGCTTGGTTCTGTGCTACGCCGCAGGCACCGCCCAATTCATGGTGGTATACCTGCGGGACACCGGCCCCATCGGCCTGGGTGCGGTGCTGGCCAAGTGTGTGGTGCCCTTCCTGATTCCCGACGCCTGCAAGCTGGCCCTGGCCTGGCTGCTCTCTGCCCGGCTCAGCCGGTATCTGAAGTAATCCCATTGCCAAACTCAAAAACGGCGGGCTTCCAACAGAGGGCCCGCCGTTTTCACTTCTTTTTGGAGAATGCATCCCCAAAGGCTTACCCGAGGGAATGCTTTGGGGCGCCACATACATCGCAGGGAACGGTCAAGCTCAGGGGTGTTGATTACGGTTACAAATTTCCCATAGTACGTTGTGACATTTAAAATATTACGTTGGCCCATTGTAGGGGAGGGTCATGACCCTCAAGGAACAAAACGGGCCCACCCGGGCCTGTTTTGTTCCTTGGCCAAAGGATTTTGCGGATTCGCCCCGGTGCGCCGGAAATTGGAGTCCCGTATTGCGGGAGGGTCATGACCCTCCCCTACGGTTCGCAGAATCGCGGCCCTTAAGGTATCTGTAGTCGATTTTTAGAAGTTACAACGTAGTAGGTGCCTTCCAGTCGCGACATTTCGCCGTTCCTCATCCGTCAGCCACAGGCTGACAGCTTCTCCCCGGGAGAAGCCTTTGGGCGCTCCCGCGCCAGTGCAACCATTGTAACCTTTTGTAACCGTAATCAACACCCCTGGCCAAGGCCGTTCCCTACGGTATGAAACCGGCTGTTTGGGAATAAGCCGCAGGTTTTGCTCCTGGGGCCGCAGGATTTTCTCTATACAGACGGGGGAAAAGCTGATAAAATAGAGCCATCTTGACCTGGGAGGCGCAGACTGTGGAGTTTTGGAAGATGAACGGGGCGGGGAATGATTTTATCGTCGTGGACAACCGCACCCTCTGGGCGAGCCCGGAGCGGCTGGGGCGGATTGCCGCCGTTTTGTGCCGCCGCCGGTTCTCCGTGGGGGCCGACGGCCTCATGGCTGTGGAGCCGGCGGAGCAGGGCGGGGATTTCAAGATGCGGTTTTTTAACGCCGACGGCTCCGTGGGAGAGATGTGCGGCAACGGGGCCCGGTGCATCTGCCGGTATGGCTATGAGCTGGGCCTGGCCGGGGAGACCCAGCGGGTGGAGACCACCGCGGGCCTCGTCACCGGCCTTCGCCTGGGGCCGGACTGCTACCGGGTGCGGCTGAATCCCCCCACCGTCCTGGAGGACTGCCGGGAGACGGCTCTGGGCCCTGGGGGCTATGTGGAGCTGGGAAATCCCGGGGTGCCCCACAGTCTGTTTCCCCTCCCGGGCCTTGGGGCGCGCACCCTGGAGGAGCTGCGGCCCATCGGCTTCCGGCTCCGCCACGACGGCGCCTACCCCAAGGGGGCCAACGCCAATCTCTACGACTTCCTGGGGCCGGATCATCTGGTGATCCGCACCTTCGAGCGGGGGGTGGAGGACTTCACCCTGGCCTGCGGCACCGGCACGGGCTCCCTGGTGGCTCTGCTCACCTGCCGGGGGGAGGTCTCCGGCAGGGGCGTCCGGGTGGAGAACCTGGGAGGAACCCTGACGGTGGACGCGGTGTGTGACCGGGGGCGGATCACGGAACTGCTGCTCACAGGCCCTGCCCAGGTGTCCTACCGGGGCCGTGTGGAGGAGCTGCCGGATTGAAGAACTTGGTGAAGGGGCTTCGGAGCCGCTGGACGGGGCTCTATGCCCTTCTGGTGCTCACGGTGTTTGTCCTCTGGGTGCCCGGGAGCGGGTATACCAACATGGTGGCCCCCAAGCACGCCCTGTTTCTGGGGCTCACCGCCCTGTATCTCCTGGGGGCGCCCTTCCAGGTGCCGCCCCGGCTGGAGCGGGGGAAGCGCCTCCCCCTGGCCCTGGCGGGGGCGCTGCTGCTGGTGTTCCTGGCCGCCTCCCTGGCCTCCCCCTATCAGGATGTGGTCTGGCTGGGGAACCGGCGGAACGAGGGCTTTGTGACCCTGGCTTTGTACCTTCTGATTTTTGCCGGTGCCTGCCTCTGGGGTGGGGTGGGAAAGCCCCAGGCCCTGGGAACGGCCCTGGCCGCCTGTCTCATGCTCCTGGTGGTGCTGCTCCAGTTCCTGGGACACAATCCCCTGGGGCTGTACCCGGAGGGGCTGGGCTTCCATGACCGGGGGCTTCGGTACAGCGGGGAGTACCTGGGAACCATCGGAAACGCGGATCTTTTGTCCAATTATCTCGCCATGGCGGTGCTGTTCCTCCTGGGAACCTACGCCGTGGCAGAGGGGCGGTACCGCTTCTTCTGCCTGGCAGGGGCCGGGGCCGCCTGGATGGCTCTGCTTCTCAGCGAGGTCACGGGAGGCCCCGTGGCGGTGGCCGGGTGCCTGGCCCTGTGCCTTCCGCTGTGCCTTGCCAAGGGACTGGGGCTCCGGCGCATGGGGGAGATGGGGGCGGTTTTGTCCCTGGGGGTGCTGCTGAAAGCCGCCCTGGGGTACCGCTATGAGGAGGGAAGCCTCTCCTTCTTCTTCTCCCGGGGGCCGGTGTTCTGGCTGGCTCTGTGGGCGCTCCTTCTCTGCCTCCTGGCGGCGGTGCTCCTCCGGCGGCTGCCGGAGGGGAGGGGCGATCCCAAAGGGGCCCTGGGGGTTGTGGGGTTTTATCTTCTGGGGCTTTTTGCAGTATTTCTCTTTCTGTTTACCTATGAAGGAGACAACGAGGCCCTTCGGGGACTCTCCCTGCTCCTCCATGGGAGTCCCCCCGATTCCCTGGGCTCCAGCCGCGTGGCCATCTGGAAGGAGGCGGTGAAGCTGGGTCTGGAGGAGCCCTGGCTGGGGAGCGGGCCGGACACCTATCAGCTCCGCTCCGCCCTGATCTTTACCAGGGAGCTGGGCGGAGACGCGGTGCGCCGCACCAGCGTGGACGTGGCCCACTGCGAGTATCTGAATCTCTGGGTCAACACGGGGCTACTGAGTATGCTCCTGTTCCTGGCCCTCCTGGGCTCCGTGCTCCTCCCGGCGGCAAGGCGCCTGGACAAGGGGCGGCTGCCCCTGCTGCTGCCCGCCCTGGGCTATGCCATCGCCGCCCTCTTCGGCATCAGCCAGAGCCTGGTGAGTCCCCTGTTTTACCTGTTTTTGGGCGCTCTTGCCTGCATGAACCCCGGTGAAGCCACATAGGCTTGACCGGGGTGATTTTTATGAGAAAACGAGATTCGATTCTGGCCATTGGGGCGGCGGCCCTGGCGGTGGTGCTGCTTGTGACCGGGGGTCGGGGGGCGGCGGTGGAGACCGGCTCCTGGGGCCTGAGCTTCCAGACCCAGGGCCAGGCCCCGGTGGGAAACGCCTCCCGGGAGGATCTGGCCCGGTATGACGCGGCCTATGTGGGGAACACGGAGGAGCCGGTTTTGTACCTGACCTTCGACGCCGGGTACGAAAACGGCTGCACGGCCAAGATTCTGGACGTGCTGAAGGCCCACAACGTCCCTGCGGCCTTTTTCCTGGTGGGAAGCTACATGGAGCGCAACCCGGAGCTGGTAAAGCGCATGGCGGCGGAGGGGCACATTGTGGGGAACCACACCGCACACCACTATGACATGTCCAAAATCGGGGACAAGGCCATCTTCTCCCAGGAGCTGAAGGAGGTGGAGGATCTGTACCGGGAGACCACCGGCCAGGAGCTCCCCAAATTCTACCGCCCGCCCCAGGGGATTTACAGCCAGGAGAACCTGGCCATGGCCCAGGAGCTGGGGTACAAGACCGTGTTCTGGTCCCTTGCCTATGTGGACTGGAAGAACGACAGCCAGCCCACCCGGGAGGAGGCCTTCTCCAAGCTGATTCCCCGGATTCACAACGGAGCCGTGGTGCTCCTTCACAGCACCTCCCAGACCAACGGGGAGATTCTGGATGAGCTCCTCACCAAGTGGGAGCAGATGGGCTACCGCTTTGCCAGCCTGGAGGAGCTGTTTTCCCAGGGGTAGAAATTTGACGCCTCGCCTGCACACATTTTCGCCGGGAGAATACCATGGAATGAGCGGCAACCCCGCTTGAAAAAACTTCCTGGAGGTAACAAATATGTGTAACAACAACTTCTGTGGGTGCGGCAACAACTCCTGGTGGATTATCATCATCATCCTGTTCCTGGTGTGCGGCTGCGGCGGTACCGGCATGATGAACGGCTGCGGATGCGGCTGCAACAACGACAACAACGGCTGCGGCTGCTGCTGAGCCAAAAAATCAGGGGGAAGGGCCACGGCCCTTCCCCCTTTCGGGTGACGGTTACAGTCCGGCGTAGACGGCTTCCATGGCCTTCATGGTCATGTAGCAGTCATATTTGCTGACAAGCTCCCAGGGAGCGTGCATACACAGGACGGGAACGCCGGCGTCCACGGTGACGATGTTCCGGTTGGCCATGTAGGCGGCCACGGTGCCGCCGCCGCCCTGATCCACCTTGCCCAGGGTGGCAATCTGCCACACCACATTGTGGGCCTCAAAGAGGCTGCGGACGTAGCCCATGGCTTCGGCGGAGGCGTCGGAGGCGCCGCCCTTGCCACGGGAGCCGGTGTACTTGCAGATGCTCACGCCGTAGTTCAGCTTGGAGTTGTTCCGCTTGTCGCAGGTCTCGGGGAAGTTGGGGTCAAAGGCGTTGGTCACGTCGGCGGACAGGCAGAAGGAATTCTCAAAGCAACGCAGGAGGCTCACCTTCTGGCCGTCGCACAGGTCGGCCATGAAGCTCTCGAAGCACTGGGACTGCATACCGGAGATGCCCACGGAGCCGATCTCCTCCTTGTCCGCCAGGACACACACGGCGGTGCGCTCCGGGGTACCCAGGCGCAGAATGGGCAGCAGGGCGGCAAAGGAGCACACCCGGTCGTCGTGACCGTAGGCGCCCAGGAGGCTCCGGTCCAGGCCCACCTCCCGGCACTTGCCGGCGGGGACGATGGTGAGCTCGGCGGAGAGGAAGTCCTCTTCCACCAGGCCGTACTTCTCGTGGAGCAGGTTCATGACCGCCAGCTTCACCCGGTCCGCTCCGTCGTCGCCGGCCAGGGGGGTGGTGCCCAGGATCACGTTCAGCTGCTCGCCGGTGATGCCCTCAGCCAGGGTCTTCTTCATCTGGTCGGCGGACAGGTGAATGAGCAGATCGGAGACGCAGAGCACGGGGTCCGTGTCGCTCTCGCCGATGGTGACGGTGATGACCTCACCGTTCTTCTTGTACACAACCCCGTGAAGGGCCAGGGGGATGGCGGTCCACTGATACTTCTTGATGCCGCCGTAGTAGTGGGTTTTGAAGTAGGCAATTTCGGAGTCCTCGTACAGAGGGTTGGGCTTCAGATCCATCCGGGGGCTGTCGATGTGGGCGGCGGTGATGTTGGCGCCCTGGGCCAGGCTCTCCTTGCCCACCACGGCCAGGAGAATGCTCTTGCCCCGGTTGTTCCGGTAGACCTTGTCCCCGGGCTTCAGCTCCATGCCGGGAGCCAGGGGCCGGAAGCCCGCCTTCTCAGCGGCGGCCACGGCATAGGTCACGGCCTCCCGCTCGGTCTTGGCGGCGTCCATAAAGGCGGCGTACTCCTTGCAGTAGCTCTCCATCTCGGTTCTCTGGGCGTCATTCATCCGGTCATAGCCATGCTTGGGTTGGAACAGCAGGGTCTCGCGGAGTGTTTCGTTGTTCATTGGGGGTTCCTCCTTGTAAATATGGGATATATGGGGTATCTCAGTTTTCATAAAAGCGCCGCGC
>JALETK010000112.1 GCA_022781505.1 Clostridiales bacterium
AAGTATATGCCTATTATAATATACTCGATACTCGGCACAAAAAATCAAGCATTTTCTTCGAAATTTTACTGTTTTTTCAAAGAGAATGCTCAATGTGATGTAAAATAATTTTGTATGTGTCAAAATTTGTGGAATTTAGGCTGATTGCGGCGCCACAACAAGCATCTGTGCCATGCCATTGGAAATGCCAAAATGGAGCTATGATAGTGCCGTTTGTTGTCCCATCCGTTGTCCCATTTGTTGTCCCATTAGGCTCGAAAAGTGGGGCGTTGTCCCCGTGTTGTCCCCGATAGAATCCATTTCTTTGGGCCGGATTACGTCAAAATACGACAGACGGATTTGAACATATAGAAAGCAAAAACTCCGAAAAGTTTGCACTTTTCGGAGCTTTGATAACATTTTGATGGAAAATCAGCGCTTGGAGAACTGGGGTGCGCGACGGGCTGCTTTGAGACCGTATTTCTTTCTCTCCTTCATTCTGGGGTCGCGGGTCAGGAAGCCGGCGGCCTTCAGAGCGGTGCGGAACTCGGGGTTCACGGCCAGGAGAGCGCGGGAGACGCCGTGGCGGATGGCGCCGGCCTGGCCGGTGACGCCGCCGCCGGCGACGGTGCAGACGATGTCAACCTTGCCCAGGAGGTCGGTGGTGACCAGGGGCTGACGGACCAGGAGCTTCAGGGTGTCCAGGCCAAAGTAATCATCGATGTCCCGGCCGTTGATGATGATGGAGCCGGTGCCGTTCTCGTAAACGCGGACACGGGCGATGGAGGACTTCCGCCGGCCGGTGCCGTAGGTATACTTCTTCTTGCTTTCGTACATAGTGCTTTATACCTCCAAATCAGTCCTGAGTCCAGGCTTCGGGCTTCTGAGCGGCATGATTGTGCTCGGCGCCCTTGTACAGCTTCAGACGGGTCAGAGCGGCGCGGCCCAGGCTGTTCTTGGGCAGCATGCCCTTCACGGCCAGCTCCATGGCATAGTCGGAGCGCTTCTCCATCAGCAGGCGGGCCTTGGTCTCCTTCAGACCGCCGATCCAGCCGGAGTGACGGCGATAGACCTTCTGCTTAGGCTTTCTGCCGGTGAGGATGGCCTTGTCAGTGTTGATGATGATGACGCAGTCGCCGCAGTCAACGTTGGGGGTGAAGTCAACCTTGTGCTTGCCCCGCAGCAGATTGGCAGCGATCACAGCGGTGCGGCCCAGGGGCTTGCCCGCTGCATCGAGAACGTACCACTTGCGCTGTACGGTCTCCTTCTTCAGTAAAGTAGTGGACATTGTGTTTTCCTCCATTTCACAGGAGGAAACGCCCCCCTGCGAGAAATAAATTTTGACAAATCCTGTATTCGGGCTTACAATAGTCCCGAACGCGCCTGTTCTTTATACCACAGGAAAAAAACAAAGTCAAGAGCTAAAAACCGGGAAATTTGTTTTGCGTCGGAAGAACTCCTAAATTCTCTTGATTTCTCTCAAATACTCTTGAATGCTCAAAACTCATTTTTCCGAGAAAGGTTTGATTTTTATGCAGAAGCTGGTGGGACTGGTCCGCCGGTGTGTGGATGACTATGGCATGATTCTCCCGGGGGACAAAATCGCCGTTGGTATATCCGGCGGCAAGGACTCCCTGACCCTCCTGGTGCTCCTGGCCGCCCTGCGGGAGTATCATCCCTCGCACTTTTCCCTGGAGGCCGTGACCATTGACATGGGTTTGGGGGGCATGGACTTTTCGCCTGTGGAGTCTTTGTGCCGGGAGCTGGGGGTGAACTACACCCGGGTGGAGACCCAGATCGGGCCCATAATCTTTGACTACCGCAAGGAGAATAATCCTTGCTCCATGTGCGCCAAGATGCGCCGGGGCGCCCTGAACCAGGCTATACTGGATCTGGGCTGCAATAAGGTGGCCCTGGGCCATCACTACGATGACGCGGTGGAGACCTTCTTCCTGTCCCTGTTTTATGAGGGGCGGCTCAGCTGCTTCCAGCCGGTGACCAACCTGGACCGGACGGGAATCATTCAGATTCGCCCCATGCTGTATATCCCGGAGAAGACCATTGAGAACTTTGCCCGGCAGCAGAACCTCCCGGTGGTTCACAACCCCTGCCCGGCGGACAAGCACACCAAGCGCCAGGAGGTGAAGGACCTGGTGTATGAGCTGTCAGGGCGGTACCCGGATCTGAAGGAGCGGGTCTTCGGCGCCATGCAGCGGCTGCCCCTGCCGGAGTGGGGGCCCACGGGACGGTATAACCGGCCAAGAGTCAAAAATGAGGAGGAACAAATATGAGCATTGCAGACGAGCTCTACCGGGCCACCTGCCTGGACATTCTGGAGAATGGAATCTGGGACACGGATCGGGAGGTTCGGCCCCGGTGGGACGACGGGAGCCCCGCCCACACCATTAAAAAATTCGGCGTGGTGAACCGGTACGATCTCCGGGAGGAGTTTCCCATTATGACCCTCCGCCGGACGGCCTTCAAAAGCTGCATTGACGAGCTTTTGTGGATCTGGCAGAAAAAGTCCAACAATGTAAACGACCTTGCGAGCCATGTGTGGGACAGCTGGACGGATGAGACCGGCTCCATCGGCAAGGCCTACGGCTATCAGCTGGGAATCAAGTACCATTTCCCCGAGGGGGACTTTGACCAGGTGGATCGGGTGCTGTACGATCTGAAGCACAACCCCGCTTCCCGGCGGATTCTCACCAGTCTCTATAACTTCGCGGATTTGAGCGAGATGCACCTGTACCCCTGCGCCTATTCCATGACCTTCAACGTCTCCGGCAACACCCTGAACGCCATTTTGAATCAGCGCTCCCAGGACATGCTGGCGGCCAACAACTGGAATGTGTGCCAGTACGCGGTGCTGCTTCACATGATGGCCAAGGTCTCCGGCCTGGAGGCGGGGGAGCTGGTGCATGTGATTGCGGACTGCCACATCTATGACCGCCATGTGCCCCTGGTGGAAAAGCTCCTGAAAAACGAGAGCTATCCCGCCCCGAAATTTACCATGGACGATATCACGGACTTCTACGCCTTTACGCCCGAGAGCTTCCACCTGGAAAACTACCGGTACAGCGAATTCCGGGAGAAGTTCCCGGTGGCGGTGTAAAAAAACGGAAGGCCTTCCGGCATCCAGGGCTGTCTTAAAACTCGCTTTGAGACAGCCCCGGCAATGCAGGAAGCCTTCTTTATTATATGGGGGCCCTTACCGCTTGGTACCCAGAAAGAACAGCGCCAGGGTGCCCGGGCCGGAGTGGGAGCCGATGACGGGGCCCACATAGCTGATGACCACATCCTTGGGATGATAGGTCTCCCGAACCACCTTCTCCAGATACTTTGCATCCTCCATGCAGTCCCCATGGCTGATGAAAATCACCTGGTTCTGGGGGTCGATGCCGGTCTCGCCGATTTTGGCAGCCATGGCGTCGATGGAGGCCCGCCGACCTCTGGCCTTGGAGACGTTGATGAGGTGCCCCTCGTCGTCTACATGCATCACGGGCTTGATTTTCAGCATGGTGCCCATCACTGCCGTGGCGGCGGAGACGCGGCCGCCCCGCTTCAGGAACATGAGGTCATCCACCGTAAACCAGTGGCACAGGTGCAGCTTGTTCTCCTCTGCCCAGCCGGCCACCTGCTCCAGGGTCTGGCCCTCCTTCTGCAGCCGGGCGGCCAGATACACCAGAAGGCCCTGCCCCATGGAGGCGCACAGGGTGTCCACCACCCGGATCTTCCGGTCCGGATACCGCTCCGCCAGCTCCCCGGCTGCCAGCACGGCGGAGGTATAGGTGGCGCTGAGGCCGGAGGAGAAGGCCAGCACCAGAAGATCCAGCCCCTGGGCCAGCACCGGCTCCATGGCGGCGGACCACTTCTCCGGGTTGGCTGCCGTGGTGCTGGTAAGGGCGCCGTTTCGCAGGCCGTTGTAGAAGTCCGTCATGTTCAGCTTGTTGCGGGAATCTCCGTTGGGATAATTGTCGTAATCCTGCCCCTGATACTGGACGCTCAGGGGAACCACGTCCAGCCCCAGCTCCTGCACCAGGGCCACGGGCATATCGCAGGACGAATCGGTGAGAATCTTGTAAGTACTGTTCATCGTGGTGTAACCTCCGTTTGCCATAGGATTTCACAGGGCCCTCGGCCAATATTTTTCTGGACTTCCGGCCCGCCTGTGATATAATAATAAAGTTATCTGCTTGGGGGTCCGTCGCCGGGCATTCCGGCTCTCCCTTTCATTATACCATGGGCCGGCGGAAAATGCACAGGTCAATTGGCGGGATTTTTTCTTGGGCCTGCCCATATGCTCTATCATAATGCATCGGGCGGAAAAAGTACAGAGGGATTGCGGACTCCGGGCTCTACGATTTCCAAAGCGCCGGTAGAGAGGAGAAAATCCGGCTCTACTGCCGGTAGAATCCCCCAAGATGGGCCCGGAAACCCATGGGATTTCAATTTTTCCTGATCAGAAAGTGAGGAATGGCCTATGACACGGCTTTTATTGCGTCTTTTTGTCCGGGACTATGACAAAACGGAGGAGCCAAAGGTTCGGGCTGCCTATGGCAGGCTGTCCGGCCTGGTGGGGATTCTCTGCAATCTGCTTTTGTTTGCCGGGAAGCTGATTGTGGGAACCATCGCAGGCTCCGTCTCCATTACGGCCGACGCCGTGAACAACCTCTCGGACGCCTCCAGCTCTGTGGTGACGCTGGTGGGCTTCCGTATTGCGGAGCGGCCCGCGGACGCGGATCACCCCTACGGACACGCCCGGGTGGAGTACATCTCCGGCCTCGGGGTGGCGGCTCTGATCCTGGTCATCGGCTTTGAGCTGGCCAAGACCTCCGTGGAGAAAATCTTCCACCCCCAGAGCGTGGAGTTCTCTCTGGCAGTGGCGGTGGTGCTGCTGCTGTCCATCGGCGTCAAGCTCTGGATGTCCCTGTTCAATGGCTCTCTGGGCCGGCGCATCGGCTCTCCCACCCTCCAGGCCACGGCGGCGGACAGCCGGAACGATGTGATTTCCACCACCGCCGTACTGGCTGCCGCCCTGGTGGAGAAGTTCACCGGCTGGCAGGTGGACGGCTATGTGGGCCTGGCGGTTGCCCTGTTCATTCTCTGGTCCGGGGTGGGCATTGCAAAGCAGACCATTGATCCCCTCCTGGGCCAGGCGGCGGACCCGGCGCTCCAGCAGCTCCTGGCCAGGGAAATCCTGCAGAATGACAAGGTTCTGGGATTCCACGACCTGATGATTCATGATTACGGCCCCGGCCAGCGGTTCGCTACGGCCCATGTTGAGATGGACATGCACGAGGACCCGCTTATGTGCCACGACATCATCGACGACATCGAGCGCAGCTGCATGGCCCGGCACAACATCCACCTGTGCATTCACTATGACCCCATTGTCACCGACGACGAGGAGCTGAACCACATGAAGGAGCTGGTTCGCGGCTGCATCAAAAAAATTGACCCCCGCCTGTCCATCCATGACTTCCGGATGGTGAAGGGCCCCGGCCATACCAACCTGATTTTTGACATGATCATCCCCTATGAGATGGATGGCCGCCGTCAGGAGCTGAAGGAGCAGATCGACCAGGCTGTGCAGCAGGAGTCTCACCGGTATTACACGGTGATTACCTTTGACGAGGAGGCTTTCAACCGGGCCGGAGAATAAGCTACATATTATATAAGGAGTATGAAACATGCTGGAGTTTTTGAAAACCATTCTTTACGGCATCGTAGAGGGCGTCACCGAATGGCTGCCCATCAGCTCCACGGGGCATCTGATTCTGCTGAAGGAGTTGATGCCTCTGAATGTGACCCCGGAGTTCTGGGACATGTTCGAGGTGGTGATTCAGCTGGGAGCCATCCTGGCGGTGATCGTCCTGTTTTTCCGGAAGCTCAATCCCTTTGCCTCCGGGAAGAATCCGGCTGCCAAGCGCCGGACCTGGGAGCTGTGGGGGAAGGTCGTGGTGGCCGTGCTCCCGGCGGCGGTGCTGGGCTTTCTGCTGGACGACTGGCTGAGTGAGCATCTCTACAACTATGCCACCGTGGCCATCACCCTGATTGTATACGGCGTCGCGTTCCTGCTCCTGGAGCGGGTTCCCAGGCGGGGCCGGATCAAGCGGACGGAGGACATCTCCTACCGGACTGCCCTGTGCGTGGGCCTGTTCCAGTGCCTCTCCATGATTCCGGGCACCTCCCGGTCTGGAGCCACCATCCTGGGAGCCATGCTCCTGGGCCTCAGCCGCAGCACCGCAGCGGAGTTCTCCTTCTTCCTGGCCATCCCCACCATGATCGGAGCCAGCGGCCTGAAGCTGGTGAAGTACCTCCTCAGCGGCGTGGACATGACCGGCCAGGAGCTGATGATTCTGCTGGTGGGAAGTTTGGCTGCCTTCCTGGTGTCCCTGCTGGTTATCCGCTCTCTCATGAACTATGTGAAGCGCCACTCCTTCGCCGTCTTCGGCGTATACCGGATTGCCCTGGGCATTCTGGTGCTGCTGTATTTCCTGGTGATAAAAGCATAACAAAACAGGCGCGCCGCGAAAGCGGGGCGCCTGTTTTAACCGGCTGAAAAAGGAGGCTGCCCGGGGGCAGCCTCCTTTGAGGCGATTTACTTGGCAAACACGCGCTTCAGGTTGCAGAAGCGGGGCAGGCCGTCTTCCTTGACCATGCCGGTCTCGCCCTGGATGAGGGGCAGGCAGTAGTCGATGAAGTCCTGGGTCACATAGTTGCCTTCCTTGTTGATCCACTCCACGGGGACCTTCTTCTCAGTGTTGGCCACCAGGGACAGGTCGAAGAGCTTGGGCTCGCACTTGTAGCCGTTCTCGTCCCGGGTGCAGGCGAAGCCCACCATCTTGTCAGTGGTGCCGGCCACGGCGGCCTCCACGGCGGTCTTGCCGGACAGGAAGGACTCGGCGATGTCGTTGCCGGAGGCGCAGTGCGCGGCGCAGCGCTGCAGCAGGCTCAGCTCAATGCCACGAACCTTGGCGCCGGTGGCAGCCTTCACCACGTCGGCCAGGCGGGCAGCCAGGCCGCCCAGCTGGGCATGGCCGAAGCCGTCGGTGCCGGAGGTCTTGGCCTCGGACACGAAGGAGCCGTCGGCATAGTGGATGCCCTCGGACACGGCCACGATGCAGTTCTTCTTCTCGGCATAGATCCGCTTCACATCGGCGATGAAGGCGTCCATGTTGAAGTCCACCTCGGGCAGGTAGATGAGATCGGGGCCATCGCCCTTCACACCGGCCAGAGCGGCGGCAGCGGTGAGCCAGCCGGCATGGCGGCCCATGCACTCAATGATGGTGATCATGCCCACGTCGTACACATGGCAGTCCCGGGAGACTTCCATGACGGAGGTGGCGATGTACTTGGCGGCGGAGGAGAAGCCGGGGCAGTGGTCGGTGCCGGCCAGGTCGTTGTCGATGGTCTTGGGCACACCCATGACCCGGCACTCATAGCCAACCTTGTTCATGTACTTGGAGATCTTGTTGCAGGTGTCCATGGAGTCGTTGCCGCCGTTGTAGAAGAAGTAGCGGACGTTGTACTTCTGGAAGATCTCCAGGATGCGCTTATAGTCGGTGTCGTCCACATCGGGGTCGGCGATCTTGTACCGGCAGGAGCCCAGGGCGGAGGAGGGGGTGTAGAGCAGGTTCTCCAGCTCCTTGGGATCTTCCTCGTCCATGATCATGAGCTGGTCGTTCAGCACGCCCTTGATGCCGTGGAACGCGCCGTAGACCTTGGTGATGTTCTCATTCTCCAGGGCGGTCTTGATGACGCCGTAGGCGCTGGCGTTGATGACGGCAGAGGGGCCGCCGGACTGGCCGATGATGACGGAGCCGACCAAAGGTTTGTTAGACATTCTATATTACCTCCAGGAAATATAAAAAATTTAGACAGTTTGAACAACTGCTGCGGGCCTGACCCGCAGACATGAAAATCATATCACAAAACCGGTGAAATGGCAAATAAAATAATTGAAATCAGCGAGATTTGTGTTATAATGGAAGTACAACACCGGCGGCCTGCCGCCGAAATGATAAGGAGTGTTTACAATGCCTCTGGTAACTTCTACTGAAATGTTTAAGAAGGCTTACGCTGGCGGTTATGCCATCGGCGCTTTCAATGTCAACAACATGGAAATCGTACAGGGCATCACCGAAGCCTGCCGCGAGGAGAAGGCTCCCGTGATTCTCCAGGTCTCCAAGGGCGCCCGTGCTTATGCCAACCACACCTATCTGGTGAAGCTGGTGGAGGCTGCTGTGATTGAGTGCCCCGAAATTCCCATCGTGCTGCATCTGGATCATGGCCCCGACTTTGAGACCTGCAAGTCCTGCATCGACGGCGGCTTCACCTCCGTCATGATCGACGCCTCCTCCAAGCCCTTTGAGGAGAACATCGAAATCACCAGAAAGGTTGTGGAATATGCCCATGACCATGGTGTTGTGGTCGAGGCTGAGCTGGGCACCCTGGCCGGCATTGAGGATGACGTGAAGGTTGCTGCCCACGCCGCCTCCTACACCCGTCCCGAGGAAGTGGAGGAGTTCGTCTCCAAGACCGGCTGCGACTCCCTGGCCATCGCCATCGGCACCAGCCACGGCGCCTACAAGTTCACCGCCGACCAGTGCACCCGCAACGAGAAGGGCATCCTGGTTCCCCCTCCCCTCCGCTTCGACGTGCTGGAGGAGGTCTCCAAGCGTCTGCCCGGCTTCCCCATCGTTCTCCACGGCT
>JALETK010000122.1 GCA_022781505.1 Clostridiales bacterium
GTGGACTCCAGGGGGGTTCCGTAGAGGCTGAAATCGATGTTGTGCTCCTTCTTCCAGGCGGCGCAGGCGTCGTTCATGTGCTGCATCACAGAAAGGGCGAAGGGGGTGGCCTCCGGGTCCGTGTGGGAGTGGCCGGTCATATACTTGACGCACTCATAGAGGCCCGCGTAGCCCAGGGAGATGGTGGAGTAGCCGCCGTAGAGGAGTTTGTCAATGGGCTCTCCCTTGGGGAGCCGGGCCAGGGCGCCGTACTGCCACAAAATGGGGGCTGCGTCGGAGAGGGTGCCCTTCAGCCGGTTGTGGCGGCACATGAGGGCCTTGTGGCACAGAGAAAGGCGCTCGTCAAAAATCTTCCAGAACTTCTCCACGTCCTTGCCGGAGGACAGGGCCACGTCCACCAGGTTGATGGTGACCACACCCTGGTTGAACCGGCCGTAGTACTTGGGCTTCCCCTCCTCGTCCACATAGGGGGTCAGGAAGGAGCGGCAGCCCATGCAGGTATAGCAGTGGCCCTCGCCGTTCTTGTCCACCTTCAGCTCCAGCATCTTCTTCTCGGAGATGTAGTCGGGCACCATGCGCTTGGCGGTGCACTTGGCGGCCAGGCGGGTGAGGTACCAGTAGGGGGTTCCCTCTTTGACGTTGTCCTCCTCCAGCACATAGATGAGCTTGGGGAAGGCGGGGGTAATCCACACGCCCTTCTCGTTCTTCACGCCCTCGCAGCGCTGGAGAAGCATCTCCTCGATGATCACCGCCAGATCCTTCTTCTCCTGCTCGTTCTTGGCCTCGTTCAGGTACATGAACACGGTGATGAAGGGGGCCTGTCCGTTGGTGGTCATGAGGGTGACCACCTGGTACTGGATGGTCTGGACGCCCCGGCGGATCTCCTCCCGGAGCCGCTCCTCCACCACCTTGGAGACCGTCTCCTCCCCGGGGGCCACCCCGAACTCCCGAAGCTCCCGCTCCACGGAGGCCCGGATCTTCTCCCGGCTCACCTGGACGAAGGGGGCCAGATGGGTGAGGCTGATGGACTGGCCGCCGTATTGGTTGGAGGCCACCTGGGCGATGATCTGGGTGGCGATGTTGCAGGCGGTGGAGAAGGAGTGGGGCTTTTCAATCATGGTGCCGGAGATAACGGTGCCGTTCTGCAGCATGTCCTCCAGGTTCACCAGGTCGCAGTTGTGCATGTGCTGGGCGTAGTAGTCCGCGTCGTGGAAGTGGATGATGCCCTCCTCGTGGGCATCCACAATGTCCTTGGGCAGGAGGATCCGGCGGGTGATGTCCTTGGACACCTCACCGGCCATATAGTCTCTCTGGACGGCGTTCACCGTGGGGTTCTTGTTGGCGTTCTCCTGCTTGACCTCCTCGTTGTTGCTCTCGATGAGGCTGAGAATCCGGTCGTCGGTGGTGTTGGACTTCCGGACCAGGCTGCGGGTGTAGCGGTAGGTGATGTACTGCTTGGCCACCTCGAAGGTGCCGTGGGCCATGATGGCCTTCTCCACCAGGTCCTGAATCTCCTCCACGGCGGGGCTGCGGCCCATCTCCCGGCAGTTGAGCTCCACGCTCTCGGCAATCCGCTGAATCTGGGTGGGGGTGAGCTGGTACTGCTCGGCCACGGTGTTGTTGGCCCGGGTCACTGCGGAACGAATTTTCTCTAAGTCAAAAATGGCCTCTGTGCCATTCCGTTTAATGATCTTCATGAGCTTTCTCCTTCCTGGGTGCTGGATGTCAGCAGGGCGTGGTTGTCTCAAAACTCGTTTTGAGACAACCACTGACGTTTTTCCAAACCAATGAGGTTTGGAAAAACGGTTGATTGAACGCGAACGGGGCCCTTTGCCCCTTTCACACTTTCCCCGCTACTCTGTATCGCTAAATATTTCTCCTGTTTTTTCTTGGTGCAACAGTATATGAGACAGTCCCAGCGGGTTCAGGCTTCCCCCACAATTGGGGGAGGCGTGAACCATTATACTACATATTGTGGATATTGCAAGCCGAAAACACAAAATTTTGTGTCCGGCTTTTTGGCAATTTTTTTGTGCCCCACGGCTCCCCCCGCTTCTGCGGGTTTCGGCAGATTTCCGTCCCCAAAAAGGGGGCCCAGAGGGAAATAGGGTTTGAATTTCCCAGGCAGGAGGGGTATAATGAAAAAAACGGACCCCCGGTCACAGGGAGTTTTTGAAACCATTTTGACGAGGAGGCAGAATTATGGTCGAAATTTTTGGAACTCTGCCCAATGGGCAGACCGCGCGGCTTTACACAATATATGGGGGTGGGCTCACCGTCCGGGTCACGGATCTGGGCGCCACCCTGGTAAGCGTCCTGGCCCCGGATCGGGCAGGGCAACCGGAGGACGTGGTGCTGGGCTATGACACCCCCCAGGGCTATCTGGAAAACGGGGGCTTTCTGGGTGCCGTGGTAGGGCGGAACGCCAACCGGGTGGGTGCCTCCCGGCTGACGGTCTCCGGCACCCCCGTGGCCCTGACCCCCAACGAGGGCCCCAACAACCTTCACAGCGGCCCGGATTTCTGGAGCAGCCGCCTGTGGGCAGTGGAGGAGGCCACGGAGGAGGCCGTCACCTTCGCCCTCAGCACCCCGGACGGGGACCAGGGCTTCCCCGGCGCGGGGGAGGTGCGGGTGACCTACCGGCTCACGGGAAACCGGCTCACAGTGACCTATGAGGGCCGCTTTGACCGGGACACGGTGTTCAACATGACAAACCACGCCTATTTTAACCTGGCCGGGCAAAGCCATCCCCAGGCCGCCATGACCCAAATGCTCACCCTCCGGGCCGCCGGGTTCACGGAGGTGGACGGCGGCTCCATCCCCACGGGGCGGATTCTCCCTGTGGCGGGCACGGCCCTGGACTTCCGGGCCCCCAAGGCCCTGGGAACCGGCCGGGAGCACGACCCCCTGCTGGCCCCCCAGGGTGGCATTGACCATAACTTCGTCCTGGACGGCCGGGACTTCACCCTCCCCGCCGCAAGGCTCCAGGACCCCGCCAGCGGACGGGCCCTCACGGTGTACACCGACTGCCCCGGCATCCAGGTGTACTGCGCCAACTTCCTGGAGGCCACGGGCAAGGGCGGCGTCCGGTACGGAAGAAACAGCGGCGTGTGCCTGGAGACCCAGTTCTACCCCGACAGCGTCAACCACCCCCAATGGCCCCAGCCCTTCGTAAAAGCCGGCCAAACCGCCCGCTCGGAGACGGCCTTCGTGTTCGAGGCCCTGTAACCCCCAAAGTCACAAGCCCCCGCAAAAGCCCCCCTGATTGTTCGTAGGGGCGGACCCATGTGTCCGCCCGCAGGAAAAGATATCGTTCCGTAAAAGTCCAATGCAAATTCGTACAAGATTTGGGAAAAATACGAATTCGCCCAAAATTTTCACAAATTGATACGCCCCTACGAACATGGAAGGGGCTGTTTTCCGCAGCAAAATGGGCCCCCTGAAGGGCCCATTTTGTTTTGGAATTTGAAAATCCGGCTTATCCCCGGAGCAGGGCCACCAGCATTTGGGTGCAGGCTTCCATGTCCTCCACGGGGATGTACTCGAACCGGCCGTGGTAGTTCTCGCCGCCGGTGCACAGGTTGGGGCAGGGCAGTCCCTCGTAGGACAGCCGGGCCCCGTCGGTGCCGCCCCGAACCGGCACGGAGACCGGCTCCATGCCCACAGACCGCATAGCGGCCTCGGCCCGGCGGATGATGTGCATCACGGGAAGGATTTTCTCCTTCATATTATAATAGCTGTCCCTCAGGGTCAGCTCCACGGTGCCCTCCCCGTACTTCCGGTTCAGGAACCGGGCGATCTCCTCAAAGAGGGCCTTCCGGCCCAGGAACTTCTCCATGTCATGATCCCGGATGATGTAGCGCAGCTGGCTCTCCTCCACGGTGCCCTTCATGTCCGTGAGCAGGGCGAAGCCCTCATAGCCCTCCGTGGCCTCGGGGCGCTGGTGGACGGGCAGGAGGCTGTGGAACTCCATGGCAATGAGCTGGGAGTTCACCATCTGGTTCTTGGCGGAGCCGGGGTGGATGTTCCGCCCGTGGAAGACCACCTTGGCGGAGGCGGCGTTGAAGTTCTCATACTCCAGCTCCCCGATGGTGCCCCCGTCGGCGGTGTAGGCAAATTCCGCGCCAAAATCCTTCAGGTTGAACCGGTCCGCCCCCCGGCCGATCTCCTCGTCGGGGGTGAAGCCGATGCGCAATGTGGCGTGGGGCTCTGAGGAGGCCAGGAGGATTTCCGCAGCCGTGAGAATCTCCGCCACACCGGCCTTGTCGTCCGCCCCCAGGAGGGTGGTGCCGTCGGTGACCATCAGGTGCTTGCCCTTATTCCGGGTGAGGCTGGGGAAGTCGGCCTCCCGCATAAGGATGTTCTTCTCCTCGTTCAGAACAATGTCGCCCCCCTGGTAGTCCACAATCCGGGGCTTCACATTCGCCCCGGAGGCGTCGGGGGCCGTGTCCATGTGGGCGATGAGGCCGATCACCGGAAGCCCGGGGGTTCCGGGCACGGTGCCGTAGACATACCCATCCCCATCCATGTGGGCATCGGCAATGCCCATGGCCTTCATCTCCTCCACCAGATAAAGGGCAAAGGTCTTCTGCTTGTCCGTGGAGGGGCAGGTCTCGGAAAACTCGTCGGACTGGGTGTCAAACTGAACATAGCGCAAAAGCCGTTCATATGCTTTCATATCATTTCCTCCAATCTATGATTATCAATGTCACACACCGTTTTCCCCACACACCGTAGGGAACAGTCAAGACCGTTTCCTACGGCACATCAACCGCCGTTTGCGTTTTTTGGAATCACGGTATGAGACCGTTGCTTCATCTCTCAGTGGGCAAGAGAGCAGCGGCTTTCCGGTACTGAAAAACCGGGGCCCTGGGGCCCCGGTTTTTGGATTTACTTCGCAGCGTTCACCAGGTCGGCGGTGTCCTGGGCGATCATCAGCTCCTCGTTGGTGGGGATGACCCAGACCTTGACCTTGGAGTCGTCGGCGGAGATGAGGGCCTCCTTGCCCCGGACGTTGTTCCGCTGGGGGTCCAGCTTCACGCCCAGGAACTCCAGGCCCTGGCAGATGTCGGCCCGGGTGGTGGGGCCGTTCTCGCCCACACCGGCGGTGAACACCAAGCAGTCCAGTCCGCCCAGGGCGGCGGCGTAGGCGCCGATGTACTTCCGCACCTCGTAGCAGAACTTCTCCAGAGCCAGCTGGCAGGCCGCGTCGCCGTTGTTGGCGCCCGCTTCCAGATCCCGGAAGTCGGAGGACACGCCGTTGGACAGGGCCAGAACGCCGGACTTCTTGTTCAGCATGGTGAGGCACTCGTCCACGGACATGCCGTACTTGTTGCAGATGAACTGCACCACGCAGGCGTCAATGTCGCCGGAGCGGGTGCCCATGGGCACACCGGCCAGAGGGCTCAGGCCCATGGAGGTGTCCTGGCACTTGCCATTTGCCACGGCGGACAGGGAGGAGCCGTTGCCCAGATGGCAGTTCACCAGCTTGATGTCCTCCCGGCCCATGAGGGCAATGGCCCGGCGGGTCACATACTTGTGGGAGGTGCCGTGGAAGCCGTAGCGGCGGATGTCGTCATTCTCAAAATACTCGGTGGGGATGGCGTAGCGGTAGGCCTTGGGGGGCATGGTCATGTGGAAGGCGGTGTCGAACACAGCCACCTGGGGGGTATTGGGCATGACGGCCTGGCAGGCCCGGATGCCCATGAGGTTGGCGGGGTTGTGCAGGGGGCCCAGGGGGATGCAGGCCTCGATGGCCTCGATGCACTTGTCGTCAATGATGCAGGAGTCGGAGAACTTCATACCGCCATGGAGCACCCGATGGCCCACGGCGTCGATTTCGTCGGTGGACTTGATGACGCCGTCCACGGGGTCAACCAGAATCTCCAGCACCGCGGCAATGGCCTCGGAATGGCTGGGCATGGGAATGTCCTTGACGACCTTGCGATCGCCCACCTTGTGGGTCAGGCGGCCGTCAATGTAAATGCGCTCACACAGGCCCTTGGCGGCAACCACGCCGGTCTCCGGGTCCATCAGCTGATACTTCAGGCTGGAGCTGCCGGCGTTGATAACGAGAATATTCATGATACACGTTCCTCCTGTAAAACATGATTTCATTTTTCACAAAGTTGTGATAGGATAGACAGAGATATTTTATACTATTTTTCCCAATCCTACAAGACCCTCTTTGGAAATTTTTTGTGGGGCGGAGGTAATTTTTATGAAAACGGTGGGCATTGTCTGCGAATACAACCCCTTTCACCGGGGCCACGGGCGGCAGCTGTCCCTTCTGCGGGAGCAGTATCCGGAGGCGGCCCTGGTGTGCCTCATGAGCGGGCGGTTCGTCCAGCGGGGAGAACCGGCGGTGTACGCCCCTTCCGTGCGGGCCGGGGCGGCCCTTCTGGCGGGGGCGGATCTGGTGCTGGAGCTGCCGGTGACCGTGAGCATCCGGTCTGCCGAGGGCTTTGCCGACGGGGCGGTGGAGATTCTCACCCGGCTGGGGACAGAGGGCCTCTCCTTCGGCACCGAGAGCCCGGCGGGCCACCGGGAGGCGGCCCGGGTGCTCCTGCAGCCGGAGCTGTCCCTGGCCCTGCGGCCCTACCTGGACCAGGGGCTCTCCTTCCCGGCGGCCCGAAGCAGGGCGGCGGCGGAGCTGGGGGCGGACCCCGGGGTGCTCACCCGGCCCAATGACATTCTGGGGGTGGAGTACTGCAAGGCCATCTTGTCCCAGGGCAGCCCCATGACGCCCCTTCCCCTGTGCCGCCCCGGGGACTACCACGCCCGGGAGGCAGACCGGGAGAATCCCTCGGCCACCAGCCTCCGGGAGCGGATTTTCCGGGGGGAGTCCCTGGAGGGCTTTGTGCCCCATCCGGAGGTATACCGGGGAGCCGTCCCCCATAGTCTTGCCTATGGGGAGCGGGCGGTGCTGGCGCGGCTGCGCACCATGGACGAGGCCGCCTTCCAGGCCCTCCCCTATGGCTCCGAGGGCCTGTGGCGCAAGCTCCGCCGGGCCTGCCTGGAGGAGGCCACCCTGGAGGGCATCCTGGAGGCGGCCAAGTCCCGGCGGTACACCCGGACGCGCCTGGCCCGGATGCTCCTGTGCGCCTACCTGGGCATCACCCGGGAGGAGTTGGAGGCCCCGGCCCCCTATGTCCGGGTGCTGGGCTTCGGCCCCCGGGGAAGGGCGCTTCTCCGGGGCCGGGATTGGCTCCAGAACCTGGGCAAGCGGATGGAGCACCCCCGGCAGGCCCGGGAGGATCAGTGGCGCGACCTCTATGACCTCACCGCCAAGACCCTCCCCGCCCCCCGGGCCCGGGAGCGGGTGACGGTGCTGTGAGTCCCTGTGAGAGAGCCGCTGCACGGTCTTAAAAAGCTGATAAACCAATGCCACTTTAAAGGGGATATCGGCATTGTTCACAGGGAAAACCGAACTTTTTTGTGCAGTTTTCCCGAGGCAAAAAGATTTTTGTCCGTCACAAAAAGAATTTGGAAATAAAGGTTGATTATTTCGTGAAAGTGGTTTATACTCGAACCAGAGGCGAAGATTGTTCGCCGGTCAAGGACTTTCACCACACACCGAACAGGAGGTTTTCATATGTACGACCGCACCTATAATTTCTCCGCCGGCCCCGCCACCATGCCCGTGGAGGTGCTGGAGGAGATTCGGGACGAGATGATGAACTACCGGGGCTCCGGCATGTGCGTCATGGAGATGTCCCACCGCTCCAAGGTGTTCCAGGAGATCTATGACAATGCCGAAGCGGATCTGCGCCAGCTCATGCACATCCCCGGCAACTACAAGGTTCTCTTCATCCAGGGCGGCGCCACCCTGCAGTTCTCCGCCATCCCCATGAACCTCATGAAAAACGGCGTGGCCGACTACATCGTCACCGGCGCCTGGAGCAAGAAGGCCTTCACCGAGGCCAAGAAGTTCGGAGACGTGCAGTGCGTCGCCACCTCCGAGGACCGGAATTACTCCTACATTCCCGACTGCTCCGACCTCCCCATCCGGGAGAACGCGGACTATGTGTACATCTGCGAGAACGAGACCATCCACGGCACCACCTACCAGACCCTCCCCAACACCAAGGGGAAGATTCTGGTCTCCGACCAGTCCTCCATGTTCCTGTCCAAGCCCTGCAACGTCTCCGATTACGGCATGATCTACGGCGGCGTCCAGAAGAACGTGGGCCCCGCGGGCATGGCCATTGTGATCATCCGGGAGGACCTGATCCGCTCCGACCTGGACCCCAGAATTCCCATCTATCTCCGGTATGACACCCACGCCAACGCCGGCTCCATGTACAACACCCCCAACTGCTGGGCCATCTACGTCTGCGGCAAGGTGTTCCGGTACCTGCTGGATCGGGGCGGCCTGGAGGCCATGCACGAGAGAAATGTGGAGAAGGCAAAGGTTCTCTACGACTTCCTGGATTCCTCCAGCCTCTTCCACGGCACCGTGGACAAGGAGGTTCGCAGCCTCATGAACGTTCCCTTCGTCACCGGCTCCAAGGAGCTGGACGCCCAGGTGGTTGCCTACACCAAGGCCGCCGGGTTTGACAATCTGAAGGG
>JALETK010000146.1 GCA_022781505.1 Clostridiales bacterium
AATCCGGTTCAGCCGGTTTACCAGCTTCCGGGTCTCCTCCTGAGACCGCTGGGTGGTTTTGTGACAGCAGCACCTCTTCTCCTGCTCCATGGTCACACCTCCGTTCAAAATACCCCCAAGGGGTATTCTTACTATATACCCTACAGGGGTATTTGTCAAGGGCATTTTAAGAATTATGCCGGGAATTTCCGGGCGCACCGCAGGACGGTTGTCTGTCCCCCGCCGGGCACCTGCAAATCTGATCGGTACCCTCGTCCCCTTGCACCCGCCCCCGAATCTGTCGTTGTTATGAAACAACCGCCGCACCCCCGACTTGTCATCCTGAGCGGGCAGCGAAGGATCTCGCGTAGAAGGCTTCCGACACGGAAGCCCCGGTGCATAAGATCCTTCGGCTACGCCTCAGGATGACAATCGGGGGCCTCTCGTTTATCGTGGTGTGAAAACACATGATGATTACGAGGAGCGCAGTGACGTGGCAATCCGTTCCCCGCGATGTGAATGCATTGCACCGGCTGTGAGGCCGGTTCCGTCCTTGGCCCCCCCATTGCGCCCCTGGCGGGGCGCGCAAGCCTCACGGCTTGCAGGGAAACGGATTGCCACACCAGCGTGCGCGCTGGTTCGCAATGACAGACTTGGTGGTGCGGTGCGTTCGGATAGGGTGCGTAGCTTCCGGAAAGCGGGCGTCGGGAGACAGACAGACGCCCTGCGGTGCCGTAAATATGGAGTGATTCCTTAAGTTCGTGACATTGTGTCGTGACCCCGCACTCCAGTGCGCCCGGCCCGGCATCTTTTTTACCAGCTCCCCCATTCCCGGTAGCTGCCCACCGCCCGGGTGATCTGGGGGTACCGGCACAGCTTTTCCATCAGGGTCTCCCGGGTGTCAAAGAGACTGACCTCCACCTCCGTACCCCGGGCCCGGCTGAAATACATGCAGCCCAGCTCCGGTTCCCGGAACACCGGGTGCCTTTCCGCCTCCCGAAGGACGCTCCATGGCTCCGCCTCCTCCAGGGCCGTTCCCTCCGCCCCAATGACCGCCCGGAGGGCGGTGGGGGAGAACTCCCCCCAGACCTCCCGGTTCTCCGGCAGCTCCGGGGCAACCCTGCAGGGAAGGGGCGGAAGAAACACGGCGGAAGGCACCCGGGACAAATACGCAGGGGGCATGGCCACGGGGCATCCGATGGCCTCGCAGCACAGGGCCAGAGACCCGGCCAGCTCCCGGGTCTCCGGCTGGGCAGGCCGCTCAAAGTCCAGGAGCAGCCCCTCCGCCCCGGTTTTCAGAAGCAAGTCCACCATGCCGCTGCAAATCAGGCCGGAGCTGTGGCCGTTCCAGGGAATCTGATCGTTGAGAATCACCAGGCTGCCCGGGGGCAGGGAGGCCGGGATGTTGCTGATTCCCCGGTCGGCCACGGAAAAGTGAACCGCCATCCACGCCGCCCGCTCCGGCAGGGGAGAGGAAAAATCTGCCGCCGTCATGGCAAGATACAGTGGAATCGACATGGACAACGCCTCCAGACTGTGATATAATAGGGGTCCAGAGGGATGTTTCCCCCTGTGCCCTATTTATTTATGAGTCTGAGGAGCTTCCTATGCGTATTTCTCTGCTTCCCGAGATGATTTACCCCGCCCTTACCAGCCTGGATTTGCAGGCTCTGGAGCGCCGGGGCCTCCGGCTTCTCATGCTGGATTTCGACAATACCATCGTGCCCTATACCACCAATGAGCCCACCCCGGAGATGGAGCGGTGGCTTCGGGAGGCCCTGTCCTCTCAGGTGCAGCTGTGCGTGGTGTCCAACAGCAAGAAGCCCCGGGTGGTGCAGTTCTGTAAAAAGCAGGGGATTCCCTGCATCACCCACGCCAGAAAGCCCTTTTCCACAGGCATCAGCCGGTGCCTTCAGCAGTTCGGCGTCCCGCCGGAGGCCGCCGCCCTGTGTGGCGACCAGATTTACACCGATGTATTGGGCGCCAACTGCGCCGGGGTACACTCCATTCTGGTCAGCTCCATTCACAATCACAACATATGGCTGAAGCTCCGCCATGTGCTGGAGCTGCCGGTGTTATTTTTTGCGAAAGGAAGAAAAGTATTATGAACAATCTGGACAAGTATAAATCCCTCCTGGGCGGCAAGGTGAACGGTCTGCTCCTCACCAGCCGCTACAGCCGCCACTATGCCGCGGAGTTTGACATTGCCGAGGGCGTGGCCATTGTCTCCGCCAAGGGCTGCCGCTACTTCACCGACAGCCGCTACATCGAGTCCGCCCAGAACAGCCTCAGGGGCTTCGAGGTGCTCATGGTGGACCGGGAGCACAGCTATTTCGCCCGGTTGAACGAGGCCTGCGCCGATTTTGGGGTTACAACCCTGGGCTTTGAGGAAGACTATCTCACGGTGCGGGAGTTCCGGGCCTACGAGGAGAAGCTCACCGCCGTCCTGGTTCCCATGCAGCAGGAGATCAACGCCTTCCGGGCCACCAAGGAGCCCTGGGAGCTCTCCCTCATGGAGAAGGCCCAGGAGATCACGGACAAGGCCTTTTCGGAGATTCTGGGCCGCATCCGGGTGGGCATGACGGAGAAGGAGCTGTGCGCCGAGCTCATCTACTGCCTGTACAAAAACGGCGGCGAGGGCCTGTCCTTCGATCCCATTGTGGTCTCCGGCCCCAACACCAGTATGCCCCACGGCGTCCCCGGGGACCGGGCCATTCAGAAGGGGGACTTCGTCACCATGGACTTCGGCGTTCTCTACCAGGGCTATTGCTCCGACATGACCCGCACTGTGGCCGTGGGCTATACCACGGAGGAGATGGAGAAGGTGTATAACACCGTCCTCCAGGCGCAGCTGGCGGGCCTTGCCGCCACCAAAGCCGGGGTTCCCGGGCGTGAGGTGGACGGAGCCGCCCGGAAGGTCATTGCGGACGCCGGCTACGGCGACTTCTTCGGCCATGGCTACGGCCACAGCCTGGGCCTGGAAATCCACGAGGCCCCCAACTGCAACCCCGCCGGGGAGACCCCCATGCCCGAGAACGCCGTGTGCTCCGCGGAGCCCGGTATCTACCTCCCGGGGAAGTTCGGCGTCCGGATTGAGGATGTGGCGGTATTCCAGAAGGATGGCTGCCGGATTCTCACCGGGAGCCCCAAGAATTTAATTGTTGTCTCCGGGGAAAAATAACGGATTCCTATTGCATTTTGAGAGAGAATCGGTTAAAATAGAGCAGGAATTTTGTGCCGGTATACATTCCGTCTGCCGGTGGAATACTAGGAGGAAAATAGAAATGATTTCTGTCAGTGATTTTAGAAATGGCGTCACCTTCGACATGGACGGCAAGGTCATGCAGATTGTGGAGTTCCAGCATGTGAAGCCCGGCAAGGGCGCTGCCTTCGTCCGTGTGAAGATGCGCAACGTCATCACCGGCGGCGTGACCGAGACCACCTTCAACCCCAACGACAAGTACCCCACCGCCTATATTGAGCGGAAGAAGATGGAGTACTCCTATGCCGACGGCGATCTGTACTACTTCATGGACATGGAGACCTACGAGATGACCCCCATCGAGAAGGACATCCTGGACGACAGCTTCAAGTTTGTGAAGGAGAACGACACCTGCACCGTCATGTCCTACAAGGGCAAGGTCTTCGGCGTGGAGGCTCCCAGCTTTGTGGATCTGGTGGTCACCAAGACCGATCCCGGCTTCGCCGGCAACACCGCCACCAACACCCTGAAGCCCGCCACCTTGGAGACCGGCGCTGAGGTGAAGGTTCCCCTGTTCATCAACGAGGGCGACAAGATCAGCATCGACACCCGCACCGGCGAGTATCTGGGCCGTGCAAAGGGTTAATTTCGCGTAACGCAAAAGGAGAATCGATATGACACTTTCTGAAAAGTCCGCATACCTGAAGGGCCTGATGGAAGGCATGAAGCTGGACACCGAGACCAACGAGGGCAAGCTCCTGGCTGCCATTGTGGATCTGCTGGGGGACATCACCAAGACCGTCTCCGACGTGGAGGAGACCACCCTGGCCATCTCCGACGAGCTGGACGACATCGAGGAGGATCTGGACGAAATCTACGACTACCTCGCCGACGAGGACGAGGATGACGAGGACTTCGACGATTACGAGGATTTCGATGACGAAGAGGACGAGGATCTGGAGGACGAGGACTTCGATTTTGACGACACCACGGTTTATGAGGTGACGTGCAAGTGCGGAGAGGTCATTGACTTTGACGAGGAAACCCTGGAGGAGGGCAGCATCACCTGCCCCAACTGCGGGGAGGTCCTGGAGTTCACCACCGAGGACACCGAAGAATAAACAAAAACCCTCCCGCCATTGGGTGGTGTCTGTAAAACAGTAAATCCTCCGTATGTTGCGACCATACGGAGGATTATTGTCTGCATGATATTCAAACTTGCTGGGGGGCGAACGGTTTGTCAAAACTGTATGGTCGCGGCAAATCCACAGGGGATAGCCGCTTTAGCGGCGCAAGGGAGTGTAGCCACCTTGACAAAACGAAATGACGCAACATTCTCGGTCAAGCAGTTTTCTTCTGCTGAGGTCGAATGAAGCTCTACAGGACGCACGATACTCCCGATAGGAGAGTATAGAAGTGCGCCCTTTTGTTTCGAAAGGGTTTTGCAGCATCCCGGCAAACTGGAAGCTGTCGTGCTTCGTTCTTTCAACAAGAAATCTTTTCAATAAACGATTCAATACAATCTGAAACTTGCTCATAATTCGACCAATATAAATAGTGTTCCGACTTTTTAAGCATCACTTGTTCACTGTTTTCAGACCATGAAGCCAACTGGATTTGCACTTTATTCCAGTCATCCCCGCCGTCAGAAGAAAGAACAAGAATTGGCACGTCTCCTAATAAAGGTCCTTTTAGAACTGTTGTCGCGTTCTCGTTTATAAGATTAATTGTGTTAATCGAATCAGCATTTCCAGCAAACCGATAGAACATTTCTTTATCTATATCCTTAACAATTTCCGGAAGGTTCTTATTTCTACTATTCTCACCGTATACTGGTAAAAAACACCCTAATTCACCCATTAATCGATTTAATCCGATTGTCCTCTTTTCGGGATTTGTTTGTGTATATTGAATTGCCTCAAGAGAGCCAAGAGAATGGCAAATGATTACAATCGGCTTATTTGGTGCAACGGTATCAATCAACACGGTAAGCTCATTTGTCATGTTTTCGATGGTTCGCGGAGAATTTGCGTTTGAACTCCATCCACTTCCGGCATGGTCAAATGTGACAGTCTGTCCTTTTGCTGAAAGCATGTTTTGAAGGGCATAGAAATCGGTATAGGCACACGGTGTTCCTGATCCGGTAATAAAAACAAATGCCGTGTCACCAGAACCTTTTGAATAATAATGTGCCTGATATGCGCCTAAATCAACATAATTTCCAACTGCACAATACTTGCTTTTCTCGATTTGGGTCATGGCAGATTGCCAAATGGTTCCTGCCACCAGACATAGGATCAGCAAAATGGGAAAAATGAATTTTTTGATTTTTTTCATTTGTGCTTCTGCCCTCAACTTCCGATTTATCTTACTCTTTTGCTGAATAAAGTATATCGGAAAAATATGAAAAAGTCTACCATCCGCACAGGGAAATGCCCAAAGAAGTTTAGAATTCTTCGGGCGTACTCAATACTGTCTTACGCATACCCGCCTATCCGGCGGGAGGGTTTTTGAAACGAAAAAGGTGCTCGCATCCGTGGGGCTAAAGCAGGATATTTCTCCGCACCAGTGCGTTGCAGGGTTGATTTCTGCAAATTATGACAATCTGTAATCTTAATCAACAGCCCTGGTCGTGATCCTTCTGTGCACTTCTGTAGCTGTGGCACTTCTTGCGTTTGTATCTGCCGCCCGGTTCCGTCAGAAGTGCTGGAGGATCAAATCCAGGGCGAAGGCCAGCCCGGGCCGAAGGCTGCTTATTTCCACATACTCCTCCCGGGTGTGGGAGCCGCTGCCGTTGTAGCAGCCCACGCAGATGGAGGGGATTCCCAGGGAGAGGGGGATGTTGCAGTCCGTGGAGCCAGATTGGAAGATAATCTCCCGGCCAAAGGCCCGCAGGGCGGCTTCGGAGGCCCGGCGCATCAGGGCGGTCTCCAGCGCCTGGTTCACTGGGCCGGAGCAGGGCCGGTCTCCCACGGGAGTCACCGTCACCTGGATGCTTCCGGCTCTGGCAGCCTCCACCGCCAGGGTCAGGTGGCGCTCCATGATGGCCATGGACGATGCCTCATCTGAGCGGAATTCGTAGAGCATCTCCGCGTGCTGGGCGATGGCGTTCACGGAGGTGCCTCCGCTGATGAGCCCCACATTGTAAGTGGTCTTTCCCGCCTCCGGAACCTTCACGGCATAGAGCCGGGCAATCATGGAGGCGAGACATGCAATGGCGTTGGGCCGCCCGAAATCGGCAAAGGAGTGGCCGCCAACTGTGTCAATGGAAATGCGATAGCGCCTGGAGCCCACGGCCCGGTTTACCCCCAGGCAGTCGTGGGCATCAAAGGAGACAAACTCCCGGATGCGGGCGCCAAAGTCCGCCAGGAGCTTCCTGGAGTCCTTCAGGTTGCCCAATCCTTCCTCACCGGCGTTGATCACCAGAAGCACGCCGCCCTCCCGGGGGGAGAGCTTCCGGCTTGCCAGATACTTGGCCGTCATGAGCAGGGCCACGGCGTTGGCTGTGTCATCCCCAATTCCCGGGCAGAAAATCCGGCCCCCGGAGATCCGCAGGGGCAGGGGAGACCGGTCCGGGAACACCACGTCGCTGTGGGCCATGTACACCACCAGAGGCCCCTCTGTGCAGCAGCCCACAGGATAGATCACATTCAAGGCCTCATCCATATAAACGCCCTTGGCCCCCTGCCGCTCCAGCCAGTCCCGGCAGAAGGCAGCCCGCAGCTCCTCATGGTTGGAAGGGGCTGGAATCTGGGCCAGCTTCATCAGAAGCTCCAGCGCCTCCTCCTGATGGGCATCCAGGAATTCCGAAATATCCCGCATCAGCCGCATAACAGACACTCCTTATTTAATATATAGACGAACCGGGAAAACCCCGTGGTTATGAACGGTGGCGCGGAGATATGGCAAGTGAAGTGTGCCACGCACTTCCGCGCAAAAAAAGCACGCCGAAGCGTGGTGTTTTTGCCTGAGGGCGACGAAGCGGGGCAGAACAGGGAAAAGAAGCCCCGATTAAACTTCGATCAAAGTTTTCCAATGATATATCGCTTACGCGATATGATATACTTGCTGCGCAAGCATTCCATACGCGAAGCGGATATCATACCGTCCGGTATATTACCCGTTTCCCCAGGGAGCGGATATCATTGTAAAAAATCTGATTTGTCTTATAGACAAATCAGATTTTTTATCTGGCGGAGTGAGAGGGATTTGAACCCTCGCGAGCTTTTTAGACTCCTACTCCCTTAGCAGGGGAGCCCCTTCGGCCTCTTGGGTATCACTCCGAATGTAAGATAACAATATGGAATTTGAGAAGATGTGGCGGAGAGAGTGGGATTCGAACCCACGGCTCATTGCTGAGTCACTGGTTTTCAAGACCAGCTCCATAAACCGCTCGGACATCTCTCCGTATCAGCGACTTTGATATTCTAGCACAGAAGCCGTCGATTGTCAAGCACGATTTTACTCAAAAAAGCCCGGGCGGGAAAAATCATACATGCGGAAAAAGGCGAAAACCGATAACAATGCATCGATATTCGCTTTATAAAATGGATAAACTGGCACGGCTGAGGCTGGTATTTCGGAGGACGCCGGAACGGCGGTTTTGTACCTGACAGATTTCGACACCATATGTAGGGACGTTTTCGCTTTCCGGAACTACAGAATGTATCCTTTGGGAGAAGCCCTGCATTCAATATAAAATAGCGGATTTGAGCAGGTTGCACAAAAGGAAGCACATAACTTTTAGCATTTCTCGCGCTTTTGCTGCTTGTAAGTTTTACCAAGATGTGATACAATTTTCCTACCTTACAATAGCACACCAGAGAATAAGCACTCAATCAACAGACGCTCTCGCTAAAGCCAAAAATCGACATGTTTTGCAAAGGAATTTCAGAGGGATATCTGTCGCAGTCCAGGCTGCGTGGATATATTCGGGCCGGTTTTCCGGCTTCTCACCGGCGGCCGGTACTATCTTTTGAAAAGGAGAAAGAGTATGAAGCAAAAACTGACCGCACGTCTGCTTTCTGTGCTGCTGGTTCTCTCGCTTCTGTGCGGCTTTGCCGTCCCCGTTCAGGGCGTCGGCAGCGCTCCCGCAGATACGGAAGAGCTCAGCTTCCAGCAGGTAGACAATGCTGTTTCCCCCGAGACCCTGAATGGGGTTGCTGACGAGGAAGCAGAAGAACCGGCATACGCGGACACGGATGTGGTTCGTGTATCCATCATTCTGGAGAAGAAGTCCACCATCGAGGCCGGCTTCTCCACCCAGAGCATCGCCGCCAACTCCGCGGCTATGTCCTACCGTGACAGTCTGAAGGCCGACCAGGCCGCCGTCACCGCCAGGATTGAGGAGGCTACCTCCAAGGATCTTGATGTGGTATGGAACCTGACCCTGGCCGCCAACATTATCTCCGCCAATGTGCCCTATGGCGAAATCGAGCAGATCCTGGATGTGCCCGGTGTCGCGGATGTGGTGGTGGAGACCCAGTATGAGCCCTGCGTGGCTTCCGTTGGGGAGGACGACCCCAACATGTCCACCTCCTGTGAGATGATCGGCTCCAACGAGGCCTGGGCCGCCGGCTATACCGGCGCCGGCTCCCGCATTGCCGTCATCGACACCGGCATTGATCCCAACCACCAGTCCTTCAGCGCTCTGGGCCTCAATTACTCCCTGGCCTATCGTGCAGGCCTCAAGGGTGTAACCGTTGAGGAGTACACCGCGAGCCTGGATCTTCTGGATGTGGAAGAGATCGAGAGTGTTAAGGATCAGCTGAATGCGAACATCGATCCCAGCCGGGCCTATATGAGCACCAAGATCCCCTATGCCTACAGCTACATCGACAACAACTATGTGATCGACCACTCCAATGTGAGCGGCGGCAGCGCCGAGCACGGCTCCCATGTGGAAGGCATTGCGGCTGCCAACGCATTCATTCCCAATGGCGATGGCACCTTCTCCAATGCCCTCGACACCGTGAAGGTTCAGGGTGTTGCCCCCGATGCCCAGATCCTCACCATGAAGGTCTTCGGCGCCGGCGGCGGTGCTTATGACTCCGACTACATGGTTGCCATCGAGGACGCCATCGTCCTGGGCGCCGACTCCGTGAACCTGTCCCTGGGCTCCGGCAGCCCCGGCTTCAGCCGGAACTCCACCGCCGCCTATCAGGCGATCATGGAGAACCTGGCTGAGAGCGGCACCGTCGTGACCATGTCCGGCAGTAACTCCTACGGCTGGTCCACCAACGCCCAGCCCATCGGCTACCTGTATGCCGACGACGTGAGCATGGACACCGTGGGTTCTCCCAGCTCCTTTGTGAACTCCCTGAGCGTTGCCTCCGTGGATAACTCCGGCTTTACCGGCCAGTATCTCCAGGTGGGCGACAATCTGGTGTTCTATACCCAGACCAGCTATACCAATGAGCCCTTCAGCACCCTCAGCGGTGAGCGGGAGTACATCCTCATTGACGGCTTCGGCACCGATGCCGATTTCGCCGCCATTGCCAATGTGCTGGCAGGCAAGATTGCCGTCTGCTCCCGGGGCAGCGTCTCCTTCTATCAGAAGGCTGAGGCTGCTGTGAAGTACGGCGCAATTGCCACCATTGTTTATAACAATACCTCCGGCACCATCAACATGGATCTGTCGGACTATACCAAGACGGCCCCCTGCGTCTCCATCACCCAGGCCGACGGCGCGGTGATGCGTGCCAACGCCACTCCTGTGACCGATGACGAGGGCAATACCCTCTATTATGCTGGCACCCTCACCGTGTCCGATGGCATCGGCTCCGTGAATTATGACCTGGATTACTACACCATGAGCGCTTTCAGCTCCTATGGTGTCCCCGGCAGCCTGATTCTGAAGCCCGAGATCACGGCCCCCGGCGGCAACATTTACTCCGTCAACGGCCTGGCCTCCGGCAATGGCGTCTCCTACGAGTCCATGTCCGGTACCTCCATGGCCTCTCCCCAGGTAGCCGGTATGGCTGCTCTGATTGCCCAGTACGTCCGGGAGAACGGCCTTGAGGAGAAGCTCGGCATGTCTGCCCGTCAGATAGCCAACAGCCTGCTGATGTCCACCGCCGAGCCCATGTTCGAAGAGGAGAGCGGCGGCAACTACTGGACCATCCTGAGACAGGGCTCCGGCCTTGCCAATGTGGGCTCCGCCATTTCCGCCGAGTCCTACATCAAGATGGACGAGGCTGCAACCGCTTCCGCATCCGACGGCAAGGTAAAGGCCGAGCTGGGTGATGACCCCCAGCGCACCGGCTCTTACAGCTTCAGCTTCTCTGTGAATAACATCACCGATGAGGCCCTGAACTACACCCTTGACGCCGACTTCTTCACCCAGGATATCTTCATGTATGGCGGCAAGCTCTTCATGGATACCTGGACCACCACCCTGCCTGCCAACGTCACCTATACGGTGGACGGCGTCTCCTTCGTTCCCGTACCTCAGGTCTCCTGCGACCTGGACGAGGACGGCGACACCGACGCGGACGACGCTCAGATCGTTCTGAACTATGTGGCCGGCCTCGTGGATACCATCGACGAAATCGCCGATGTGGACGGTGACGGCGACGTGACCACCAAGGACGCTTACCTCATCCTGGACTCCATGGAGGTAAGAGAGATCACCGTTCCCGCCGGTGCTTCCGTGAACATCACCGTGGAAATTAGTCTGCCCGCCTCCGTGAAGGAGTTCCTGAACACCTACTATGAGGGCGGCGCTTATGTGGAAGGCTTCGTCTATGTCAAGCCCACCACCACCCAGGAGGGCGTCCAGGGCGTGACCCACTCCATCCCGGTTCTTGGCTTCTACGGCAGCTGGACCGACGCCTCCATGTTTGATAAGCTTTCCTACACCGATTACCTGTATGGCGATAAGACTGTGCCTTACACCGGTGTTGTTGCCACCAACAACCTGACTGTCAAGTATCAGGGCGATCCCAACACCTACTATCAGATTGGCAACCCCTATATCATTGAGGATACCTATCCCGAGGGCCGGGCTGCCATCAACAGCGCGGATACCATCTATCAGTACAAGGTCACCCTCATCCGTAACGCCGCGGCTCTCACCATGCTCGTGACGGACGAGGAGGGCAAGGTGCTCACCATGGGCTCCGTTGCCAACCAGGCCACCAGCGCTTACTATTATGTAAACGGCGGCGCCTGGCAGAACACCTCTGCTACATACACCTTCAACAAAAAGGTCAACACCCTTGGAGTGAAGGAGGGCGACGTGATCAACGTCAGCCTGGTTGCCATCCCCGAGTATTACGAGAATGGCGCTGCCCTCACCGCCGAGGAAGTGACGGAGCTCATCGAGTCCGGTGCCCTGGGCGAGGGTGCTTTCCTCACCACCACCATGACGGTGGACGACACCGCCCCCGTTGTGACCGGCATCACCAAGGATCTCCTCACCGGTAACCTGACCGTCACGGCCAGCGATAACAATTACATCGCTTCCGTGCAGGTTCTGAACAAGGGCGGCAGCCTGTATGCCCAGGCCCTGCCTGAGGCCACCGAGAAGGGCCAGACCACTTCCACCGTGGTGGATCTGTCCGGCGCCTCCGTGGGCCCCGAGTGCATCATTGCCGTGTGCGACTACGCCGGCAACGTGACCGCTTACAAGGTTGCCTACGGCGGAGAGCCTGAGGACTACACCGGCCGGATGTTCGGCTTCACCTCTTCTCCCATCCGCGGCTCCGGCCAGCGCTGGGTGGAGATTGATCCTGCCCATGTTTACTACTACAACACCACCACCCATGAAGGCATGACCGACGTGGCAGCCACCGACCTGGAGGTTTATGCCGCCGAGTATGTGGATGGCTATGTGTTCTTCGCCACGGATACCGGCTTCTACGCCGCCACCCAGGGCGAGTGGACGGATTATCAGAAGGTAGCCTCCTTCCCCGAGGGTGTGGCTGCCGTGCGGGATATGGCGTTCAACTACCAGAATGGCAAGCTGTACTTCCTGGATTCCGCCAACACCGTTTACACCCTGGATCTCACCACCGGCGCTGCCGAGAAGATCGCTACCATTTCCATCACCAACCCCAAGAGCACCTCTGACACCTACAAGGCTCTGACTGCCATGACCATCGACGATGAGGGCAACTTCTACGCCGTGAACTATGGCACCAGCAACTACGTCTACCTGTACTCCTGGACTCTGGACGATGTTGTGGACGGCGCCATTACCGATCTGGCCCCCGTTTTCAACACCACCACTGGCTACCTGGCTGTCTCCGGCCTCTACAGCCAGAACTTCCAGTCCCTGGCCTGGGATCACGACAAGGACATCCTGTACTTCGGCGCAGGCTATGGCACTAAGTCCAATTCCGACCTGGACAACGAGCTGTGGGTCATTGATGTGACCACCGGTAAGGCTGGCCGTGCCAGCGATTACGCCGGCGGCTACAGCGCCGCTTATGTTGGCCGCTTCCAGGCCCATGTGGTTGGCCTGTACGTCGTGCCCTCTGCCAGCCAGGCTGTGAAGCCCACCGACACGGCTACCTCCATCGCGCTCAACAAGACGGAGATGAACCTGCTGGTTGGCAGCGAGTTCCAGCTGACTGCGGACGTCTATCCCTGGCTCCTGGTAGATAAGTCCGTGACCTGGAAATCCAGCAACCCCGAGATCGTATCTGTTGAGAACGGCCTCATTAACACCCTGGCCGTTGGCGAGGCTGTCATCACCGCTACCACGGTTGCTGAGCCTCACCTCACCGCCACCTGCACCGTCACCGTGGAGAAGCTTGACAATGTGAAGCTCAGCGGTCTGGTGTATGATGTGGATAGCTCCACCCACTGGTCCGAGTTCGAGACCGATGATCTCACTGCCTGGACTGCAGTG